>CACXDI010000107.1 GCA_902766335.1 uncultured Ruminococcus sp.
CACGCCAACAAGCTCGTGTTTGAATACATCGAGGCGTTTTACAATACAGTTCGCATTCACAGTCACTGCAACTATCTCTCGCCGGATGACTTTGAAAAATTATACAACAATTCTCTTGAATCTGATCTCAGACTTGTTGGTTGATACGAATTGGTCTGTTTAACTTGGACGGATTCTTGACAGAGGAGCATGTTCCGTTTCATTTTATTTGTCAAATAGAACAAATAATCATTGATTGAACCTAATGCCAATTGGCTAAAAAAGTTTTTCAGTCGTAAAAAAAGGGTATTATGAAAGAATGCAGTAATAAATTATGTCCTGCTCCCGGCATCGTTTTATTCTGTTATCAGTTGCCTTATAACTTCCGGTGGATTGAAGCTCTGCCGTTTTAGTGCTGCCGTCATCGGCAAGAAAATTGGCTTCATCAAAGCTTCGTTTTCCAGCACCTCAAACTGATACCAGTAATCAAGACAGCGAACGTCCTGCATAGCTTCATCAACATCAGTACCGTTCCATTCTTTTATAACAGTACCATTATGGATACCTGCATTTTCAGCCTGCGAATCTTCTTCGACCATTACAGCAATTGAGTCACCGCTGCTGATCCTGTACATACTCAGTCCATAGTCATTTCCAACAAGCTCCTCCTCAGCCTGACTTAATATACTGCTGTTCTGCGAAAACCAGATATGCGAATCATAAAACTCATACTGGTATTCTAAAAGTACCTTTGCAAATTCCTTCTTATCGTTATTTTTCTCCGCTTCCTTGGCCATAGGAACATATTTTGCTTTGAGTTCATCAAAGCTGATATTCTTATAATTTCTGCTGACATAGCTTTCAGACATAGTATCTATCATACAGGAAAAGGAATCTGCCCAGCCCAGTTCAGAATAGTCAGCAACATAGGTGTTATTTACCAAGCATATGACTGCAGCAAGATATGTAACAGCTCCGCCGCACATCATTAAGCCATTCAGAACATTTGAGATATGGAGTTTTCTTTCCTTTTTGCTGTCCGGGATCCACATCGTCCCTGACAGCATCAACAGTATCAGACAAAGCAGACCACCCCTCAGAGCGAAATACTGATAAGTTGCAGGGTGTATATTTATAGCAGCATATACAATGCACAATATAAAAGGCAGCGCGCCTGCAAAGCCGCGTATCATACGTTTTTTCTTGCTGTTTTTTGTAATCTTCTTTATTACCGGAGTTGCAATAAACCAAAGAAGTGTAAACAGCAGAATAAACCTTGTCAATTTTTCTGTACTGGCTATCATTAAAATGATCGAGGCTATTATATTCATGTCGGTTCTCCAAACAACTTTTCAACAAGCTCTGCATCACTGTCGGGAATACGCTGCATACTGAACATATAAGACACTTCGTTATGCGACAATGGTACAGCGATTATCTTTATCAGCCGCCAGGGATAATTATCCTCCGAAACTGAGGCTTTTATGCGGAACGGCTCCTGTATCAGAGAACAGCCGCTGTTCTCGATACGGCTTTTCAGAGTATCCATGTCCATAAAAGCAAGGTATCTGTCCTTGTCTTTATCAAATAAGACATTTTCAGCAAATATTATAATGCCCTGCCTTAGCGGCGTTCTGCCGTAGGAGTGATCGAAATCAAGATTGGAGTATATCTGGTTGGAGGAATCTGCATCGGGGTCGATAATATTCACAAGCTCGAAATTGCAAAACAGCGCTTTGCTGTATTTATTTATCTCGGTGTACCGATCCTCAATACCGTCCTCGAGGAAAACATGAAGGTTAAGCGCCAGCATGGTCTTATTATCAGTCTGTGCGAGATATTTCATTGAAAGCGAGTAATACTTATTCCCGATTATATAATTCCTTGTGAGCATTTTCCCTGAACCGATGCAGCCTGTCATAAGACTGACCGTTCCGGAATAAAAACGGTTCGACCTGTCATTGATCTGTATCTCGGCATCGGCTGTATCTGAAAAACCGAGCATAGACAGCTGCGCCTTATAGGGCTTGTTCGCATATATAAACTTGAAATTTCCGTTGTCATGCTCATCTCCGTAATCTCTTAGTGGGTCGGAGCTCAGCAGGTTTATAAGTCCGATGGTGTTCAGATACTCCCGCTCGGACTCTATG
Source organism: uncultured Ruminococcus sp. (assembly GCA_902766335.1). Classification (GTDB taxonomy): domain Bacteria; phylum Bacillota; class Clostridia; order Oscillospirales; family Ruminococcaceae; genus YE71. The sequence goes on from CACXDI010000107.1 coordinate 2,130, forward strand.
TATGTATTTTTGCTTTGCAGATATTCGCTGAAAATCATCCCGTTCATAGGCTTGGCAAAATAATACCCCTGAAGCATCTCGCAGCCTATCTCTTTCAGAAATAAAAGATGCTCCTCGCATTCAACGCCCTCTGCAAGTGTGTGGCAGCCAAGTGATTTTGCCATATTCACAACGGCGGATATTATTTTCTTTGAACGTGCAGTCATACTGCTGAAAAAGCGCATATCTATTTTTATCACGTCAAAATCGTATTCCTTCAGCACGTTGAATGAGGTGTTTCCGCTTCCGAAATCGTCAAGCCACATCTCAAAGCCTGCATTGTGAAATCGGTCGAATATTTTTTTGAACAGATATGTATTATCAAGCAGTATGCTCTCAGTTATCTCGATATGAACATCGCTTGCAGGCACCCGGTATTTTTCAAGGATCGAGGTTATCCTGTCAAAAAGGTCGGCGTGGACAAAATCAAGCCTTATAAACAATTTGCAACAGTTTAAAGAATTTTTAAGAAAAAAGCAGGACTAACAATTATCCTGCCTTAAATACTATATCGCAGCCTTTACCGGTTCTACATTCCATTCTGAGGTGACAGCGTGATCGCAGCCATCATCGAGCTGTGAGAGTATGTATAAAAATGCGATGATGCCATTGTATTTGAAGGTGATGATATTCATGCCTTCATAGTGCAGCAGAGAGAAGTCCCATGCGCCTGTTTTTCTGAGTGCTCTTAAATATCTGATGGTGATGTCGTCAAGCGTATTATCCACAGCGCAGATCTCGATGCGCGCATACTTGTAGTGATCTTCCAAACGACTGGGATATTTCATCTCTTTGATGTATTCTGTAGCTCTCATAGCTGCGCCTCCTCAGATTAATTTCTCTTATATGTGATACATTATCACAACTTAATTAACTTGTCAAGGGAGTTTTCCGATAAATTTCGCACATGGTAAAAAATTCGGATATATCAATAAATATCACAAAAACTACCGCTCCGAGTATGTGAAGAATAACAATATGCAACAGCGCTTTTTTATGGATTTGCATAAAAAAACCGAACAGCTATTGACAAAGCGTTCCGCAAAGGCTAAAATATAATTAAAGTATATCTCACCGGAGGTAAAAATGAGCAAGCAAGTTACACTTATAGATATAGCCAAAGCCTGCGGGACAAGCAATGTTACCGTGTCAAAGGCTCTGGCGGACAAGAAGGGCGTCAGCGATGAGCTTCGCCGGAGGATAAAGCAGACCGCGAAGGAAATGGGCTACGTTCCCGTGCGCTCCGATCCGGTGAATAAAAATAATCACATGGTGGGAGTGCTTATCCCCGAGAAGTTTATGAACCCCAACGGCTCCTTCTATTGGGCACTTTATAACTCGCTGGTAAAGAAGTTCAAAAACCGTGGTTACTACTGTCTGATAGAGATACTCTCGCAGCAGGACGAGGACGCGCTGATAATGCCCAGCTTTATCGGGGGCGGCAAGGTGTCCTCTGTGATCTCGCTGGGGCAGATAAGTGCGGCGTATGTTTCAGCACTTAAGGAGCTTGTTCCCCCGCTTGTCATGCTCGACTACTATATCGCTGATTCCGATACCGACGCTATCATCACCAACGGTTACGTCGGCGGCTATGAGCTGACCTCTTACCTCATAAAGCTGGGGCACCGCGACATCGGCTTTATCGGCACCGTAAAAGCCACCACCAGCATCTTCGACCGCTACATGGGCTACATGAAGGCTATGCTTGAAAACGAGCTTGCAGTCCGTCCCGAGTGGACTCTCGACGACAGAGACAACCGGGATTTCATCGAGATACCCTTCCCCGAAAAGCTGCCCACAGCCTTCGTCTGCAACTGCGACGAGACGGCGTATCACGCTATCCGCGAGCTGGAGCAGCGGGGCATAAGTGTGCCGGACGATGTGTCCATCGTGGGCTACGACAACTATCTTATCTCCGAGGTGTCGCGCCCGTCCATCACCACCATTGATGTGGATTCGGACGAAATGGCTGAGCGCGCTGTCAATATGCTCATCTCCCGCCTCGAGGATCCGGACAAGCTATCCGAGCGCGTCACAATTACGGGGCAGCTGATAGAGAAGGAGTCTGTCCGCAGCCTTGACTGACAAAAAAACGTCACAAAACGAGAAGTAATATTTACATTAAATTAGGTTAATTTTTAGCTTGACCGATTTAATTTATCATGATATAATTAATATATCATAATAAATTACCTACCTTTCTTTTATCTTCCATTTGCAGCAGAGAGTTCACGCTCTCTGCTGTTTTATTTATGCCCGAATATGTGTCACTTGTAAATAAAAGCGCTGAAAACGAATACACGGTTCAGCACTTTCAACAATTTGTATACGATAACATTAGAAAATGCTACAAAATTAATTAATTTGCGAGATTAATTTTAATTAAACTATTGACTTAATTAATTTTCGGTGATATACTTAATTTCAGAATTAATACGTTAAAACATAAACCAAATTTTTAAAATTAATGAATTACTGGAGGTTATCACAATGAAAGCATCAAAGATCACATCGGCAGCCATCGCAGCGGTAATGTCTCTGTCTGCGGCAGCAATGTTCTCCGGTTGCGGAGACTCGGCTTCGGGCTCTAAGAGCGGCAAGACTACAAAGGACGGCAAGGCAATACTGGAGGTGCTCACCAACCGCACCGACAGAGTTGACGACGGCAGCCTCGACGAGCTGACAAAGGCGTTCGAGGAGGCACACAACTGCGACGTTCAGTATGTCGGCTATCAGGACTATACCGGCACCGTCGCCACAAGAATGGGTACTGAGGATTACGGCGATGTGCTTATGATCCCCGATGAGGTTGAGCTTACCGACCTCGCAAATTTCTTCGAGCCTCTCGGAACATATGACGAGCTCAGCGCAAAGTACCGCTGGGTAGACAAGAAGATGGACGCTGACAAGAATATCTACGGTCTTGCTTACGGCGGAAACGCTGTCGGCGTGCTTTACAACAAGCAGATCTGGTCTGACGCAGGCATCACCTCTACTCCCAAGACCCCCGACGAGTTCCTCGCCGACCTAAAGCTCATCGCCGACAACACCGACGCTATCCCCTACTACACTCAGTACAAGGACGCAAGCTGGACTATAACACAGTGGCAGAGCCTTGTGCTCTCCGCTTCGGGCGACGCTGAGTACGAGAACAAGCTGCTCACCGATAAGCTGGATCTCTTTGCAGAGGACGGCGGCTACTATCCCGTATACAAGCTGATGTACGACCTGTTCTCAACACCTGAGCTTATCGAGGAGGATCACATGACCACCGAGTGGGAGTCCTCCAAGGTATGGATGGGCGAGGGCAAGATCGGCACCATGGTGATGGGCTCGTGGGCTATCGCACAGTTCCAGGAGCAGGCTGAGGATCCCAGCGTTATCGGATATATGCCTGTTCCCATCACCGCACCCGACGGCAACCAGTATGCAGAGACCACCGGTGACTACTGCGTGGGCGTAAACAAGAACTCTGCCAACAAGGAGCTGGCCAAGGAGTATGTTGAGTGGTTCGTAGGCGAGTCCGGCTTTGCTGCCAAGGAAGGCATGATACCCACTACCATTGACTCCGAGCTTCCCGATAACCTCTCTGAGTTCTCCGGCGCCATATTCTTTGAGAAGGCGGCTGTTCCGGAGGAGCTCATAGGCAAGTTCGACGAGATCGACACCAAGTCCGGCGTAAGCGTATGGGGCGGCGATACCGATAACTTCAAGATAAAGCTCGCCGAGGCAGCCTTCGCAGGCAAGGGTGAGAGCGAGTTTACGTCCATCATCGAAGCAGAGAGCAAAAAGTGGGCTGACGCAAGAGACGAAGTCCTCGGATAAACAGTTTTACCACAACCGACCTTTCTTCTTCATTGTTTTCATAATAGTTTCCATCCAAACGGTCAGGCTCCGCTTTGATAAAACAGAGCGGAGCCTTGCCATAAAACCATGCTTTTAAGGAGTGTATATATATTATGCCTTTAAATAAAAGTGACGTCAGCTCATCGCAATGGTTATCCGATTCAGAGCTTAAAAAGCTGCAAAACAGATCTGCTCCGAAAAACGGCAGAAGCTTTTCTCAGTGGCTGCGCACCTATGAGGGACAGAAGTTCTATGTATCGGCGCTGTTTCTTCTGATACCCTTGGCGCTGCTGCTTTTGTTTACCTTCGTGCCTGCGGCAAATATGATCGTATACAGCTTTCAGGAACGCGACCAGTTCGGCGTTGACCCTGAGTTTGTGGGCTTTCAGAATTACATAACTATCTTTACCGACCCCGACTACTTTATCACCTTCAAAAACAGCCTTTACTATCTTGTGGGCTCGGTCATTCAGCAGGCTTTAGCGCTGCTGCTGGCGTCGATACTCTGCTCCAAGATACGCGCCAAGGGCTTCTTCAAGGGAGTTCTGTTCTTTCCCTATCTGATGAACGGAGTTGCCGTGTCGATAATCTTCCTCAAATTCTTCACCAAGGGAAATCCACCTCTCACTCAGGAGGGCACCCTCAACAGCGTGCTGATGACCTTCGGCATCGATCCTGTCCGCTGGATGGACGCCGCGAATCCCGTGCTGGTGAACTGTTGTCTGGTTTTCGTGTCTATATGGCGCTACATCGGCTTTGATATCATAATGTACATCGGTGCGATACAGTCCATCAGCCCCGACCTTTACGAAGCCTGCGACTTAGACGGCGCAAACCCGTGGCAGAGGTTCAGATACATCGTGTTCCCCAGCATCAAGCCGATAATCTCACTTCAGCTGATACTGGCAGTAAAGGGTGCTATCTCGGTATTCGAGATACCCTACATAATCACAGGCGGCAACTACGGCACCTCGACCTTCGTTATCAAGACAATAGAGACAGCCTTCAAGAAAAAACAGGTCGGTCTTGCTTCCGCTATGGCTGTGGTGCTGCTTATCATAATCATAATCGTGACGCTGGTGCAGAAATTCCTTTTCCGCGACGAATCCGAGGTCGACGCCCGTAAGTCGGCGGAGAAGAAGCGTCTGAAAATGTCCGGAAAGGGGGCGCTGTAAAATGGCTATGACAAAAAGAAAGCTAAAGGAGCAGGCACGTTCCGGCAGACTGCTGCTCACGGTACTGCAATACCTTGTGCTTATAACAGGCTGTCTTGCGGTGTTCATACCGATAGTCGTTATACTGCTGGGAGCCTTTAAGGACGGCAAGGAGTTCGCCAACAGCGGCGTGTTTGAGCTGCCCAAGTCATGGAGCTTTGAGAACTTCAAGACTGCATTTTTCGAGGGAAACGTTCTGCTGGGTCTGAGAAATACGGCGGTTATACTGATAGCCTCCTGCGCCGGAACGATACTGACAGGCACCATGACCGCCTTCGTTATCCAGCGCTTTGACGGCTACTTTACCCGCACGGTAAAGGCGCTGTTCCTGCTGGCAACGCTGCTGCCCAACATCTCCATGCAGGTCACGGTTTTCCAGATAGTCAGCAAGATGGGACTTTACAACACCATGTTTGCGCCGATAATACTCTACGTTGGCACCGACATCATATCCATCTATATCTTCATGCAGTTTTTAAGCCAGATCTCAACATCGCTTGACGAGAGCGCCATCATGGACGGAGCCAGCTATCCCCGCATATACTTCTCGATAATCCTGCCGAACCTCATGCCCGCCATCGCCACAGTGCTGATAATCAAATTCGTCAGCATTTACAACGATTTCTACACCCCGCAGCTCTATATGCAGGACGACAGGCTGCTGGTGGTATCGACGGTGCTCTACAAGTACATCAGCTCCACCAAGATACAGTGGGAGGTAGTATTCGCGGGAATCATACTCTGCATTATCCCGACGCTTGTGATATTCCTTTTCCTGCAAAAGTATATTTACAGCGGACTCGTTTCGGGTTCGGTCAAGGAATGAAATCAGCTATCAAAGGCATTGTCATCGTCAAGGCGGCAATGCCTTATGCTGTCGGTATAAAATCATACCTCAGCCACTTGAAAAGCATGGGCGTTTAGTGTATAATATAAGCATACAAAATTGTAAGGAAGGTGCAGTATGAACAAAAAATACCTTGAGCTTCTCGCAAAGGATTTCCCCACTATCGACAGCGCGGCGGCGGAGATAGTCAACCTTTCGGCGATACGCAGTCTGCCAAAGGGTACGGAATATTTTTTCAGCGATATGCACGGCGAGTATGAGGCTTTTCTGCATATGCTCAAAAGCGCGTCCGGTATGATAAAGAACAAAATAGATTTGAGCCTCGAAAGGTCGGTGGCAGCCGCCGAGCGTGAGGAACTGGCGAACCTCATCTACTATCCCGACAAGCAGATAAAAAGGCTGCGCGGTGAGGGCAGACTCACCGATGAATGGCGGAGGCTCACCATCTACCGGCTCATCATCGTCTGCGAGTCGGTGTCGGCAAAGTACACACGCTCCCGGGTGCGCAAGAGCATTCCCCGGGACATGGTGTATATCTTAGACGAGCTGCTGAACGTCACTGACGATGTGGTGAAGGAATACTACTACAACGAGATAATCATGACTATCTTAGATACCGGGATAGCCGACCGCTTTATCCGCTCGCTTTGTCTGCTGATACAGTCGCTGGCGATAGACAGCCTTCACATCATCGGTGACATCTACGACCGCGGCCCGAGAGCTGACATAATCATGGACGAGCTGATGAAAATGCGTGACATCGACATTCAGTGGGGCAATCACGACATTTCATGGATGGGTGCGGCTTCGGGCAACCGGGCGCTCATTGCCAATGTCATACGCATCTCCATGCGCTACAACAACTTCGACCTGCTGGAGGACGGCTACGGGCTGAACCTGCGCGCCCTTGCCGTGTTCGCCGGTGAGACCTACAAGGATGACGGCTGCGAGCTGTTCATGCCGCAGACGCTGGACGACAACATCTATGACCCGGTGGACGTAAGGCTCGTGGCGAAAATGCACAAGGCTATCACCATTATCCAGCTGAAGCTGGAGGGACAGCTTATCGAGCGTCACCCGGAATGGGATATGAGCGGGCGGGACATCTTCCGCTTGACGGATTTTGACAAGGGTACGGTGAACATCGGCGGGCAGGAGCACAGGCTTCTGGACACCAACTTCCCGACAGTAGACCCCGCAGACCCGCTGCGCCTTAGTGCCGAGGAGGAGGAGCTCATGACGGTGCTTGCAAATTCCTTCATGCACAGCGAACGGCTAAACGCCCACATTCGCTTTCTCTACTCTAAGGGCTCGATGTACAAGGTGACAAACGGCAATCTGCTGTTCCACGGCTGTATTCCCTTAGACGATCAGGGCGGGCTCATGAGCATGAGCATCGGCGGAGAAAAATACAGCGGCAGGGAGCTTCTTGACAAGCTGGACGAAACGGCGAACAGAGCGTATTTCCTGCCCCAGAGCGAGGAAAAGTCGAAGGCTGCCGATGTGATGTGGTATCTCTGGAGCGGCGCCACCTCGCCCCTTTACGGCAAGGACAAGATGGCGTTTTTCGAGCGAACCTTTCTCGCCGACAAGAGCCTGCACACCGAGAACTACAATGCCTACTACCACTACTCGGAGCAGCCGGAGGTCTGCGGCAGGATACTGCAAATGTTCGGCCTCGACCCGGAGCGCGGACACATCATCAACGGTCATGTGCCGGTGAAGATAAAAAACGGCGAGAGCCCTGTGAAGGCGGGTGGGCGGCTGTTCGTCATCGACGGCGGTATCTCCAAGGCGTACCAGAAGGCGACGGGCATCGCGGGCTACACGCTGATATGTGACTCACACAGCCTTAACCTCGCGGAGCACAAGCCCTTCATCCCGGGCGAGAGCGAGCACACCCCGGCGATACATCTCGTGGAGAAGTTCGACCGCAGAATGAACATCTCCGACACCGACAAGGGGCGTGAGCTTCTTGAGCAGATAAACGACCTCTCCGAGCTGCTTAGGGCATACCGCTCGGGGGAGATAAAGGAAAGACGAGCCTTAGAGCTTTGAATAGTACATAGAAAGGACTACTATTATGAACAGTTATTTTGAACAGCGTCTTGCTGCCGAAACGCAGCGCTATGAGCAGCTTATCGCAAGAAAAAACCGCCCCGTGGACGGTGGCAACGGCATCTATCAGAGATATGAGCACCCTGTCCTCACCGCAGACCACACCCCGCTTTTCTGGCGGTATGATATGGATCCCGAAAGCAATCCCTATTTCATGGAGCGGCTGGGGATAAACGCGGTGCTAAACAGCGGTGCGCTCTACATGGACGGAAAGTATTATCTCGTGGCGAGGGTCGAGGGCAACGACAGAAAATCCTTCTTCGCCGTTGCCGAGAGCGACAGCCCGGTGGACGGCTTCAAATTCCGCAACTATCCGGTGCGCCTGCCCGACACCTGCCCCGAGGAGACTAACGTATACGATATGCGCCTGACCCGCCACGAGGACGGCTGGATATACGGCGTTTTCTGCTCCGAGAGCCACGACGACAGCTCGGGCGATCTCTCCGCCGCCACTGCGCAGGCGGGTATCGTGCGCACAAAAGACCTCGAAAACTGGGAGCGCCTACCGAACCTTATCTCCAAGTCGCCCCAGCAGAGGAACGTAGTGCTCCACCCCGAGTTCGTTAACGGAAAGTACGCCTTCTACACCCGCCCGCAGGACGATTTTATCAGCACCGGCTCGGGCGGCGGTGTGTGCATCGGGCTTGTGGAGAACATCGAAAACCCCGTCATCTGCACCGAAGAAAAGGTCATCTCGCCCCGCCGCTACCACACCATCACCGAGGTCAAGAACGGCGCGGGAGCGGTACCCATCAAGACCGACCGCGGCTGGATACACATTGCCCACGGCGTGAGAAACACGGCGGCGGGTCTGCGCTATGTGCTGTACGTTTTCGCCACGGCTCTTGACGACCCCTCAAAGCTCATCGCCGAGCCCTCGGGACTTTTCATGGCTCCCCACAATGCCGAGCGCGTAGGCGATGTATCGAACGTTGTGTTCACGAACGGTGCGGTGGTCAACGAGAAAAACGAGGTGTACATCTACTACGCCTCCTCCGACACAAGACTGCACGTTGCCTCCACCACCATCGACAGGCTGATAGACTTCACCTTCAACACCCCCGCCGACCCGCTGAGGAGCGTTGACTGCGTAAAGCAGCGGTGTGAGCTTATTGAGAAGAACCTCAGGCTCATGAAGGGCTGATCATTCTGACATAGCAAGAAAGCGCCCGCTGCGATGCGGACGCTTTTCGTTATTTCCGGAATATTTTCAGAGCGTAGTTTTAAGTCTGTGCTTATCTTCATACATTTCCTTGTCGGCTCTTTTAAAGACCTCGAGCACACAGGTATCCCGACCGCTGACATAATCAGCGCTTCCTACTGCGATCACGACACCGCCGCTGCGTTTATTGGCTTCGACCTGCTCCTTGATTCTTTTCTTAAGGCTGTCTCTGATCTCATAGTCATTTCCCGTTAATACAGCGGCAAATTCGTCACCGCCTATCCTGAAAACGGGCGAATGCTTAAAGGTCTCGCATATCAGCCTAGAGCCGGAGCGTATGTATTTGTCTCCCTCGTCATGACCCAGACTGTCGTTTATCTTTTTCAGGTCGTTCAGGTCAAATACAAATACAGAGAATTCCTCACATATCTCTTCCCTGATGAGCTGATCTGTCTTCGCTTCTGTGTTCTTATATGCCGTTTTGTTCTTCACGCCTGTAAGCGGATCTCTGAACAGCTCTGCTTTTAGCTCTATCTCTCTCAGCTTTGCGGCAGTGATATCGGTGACACCAATAAAGACCGTGCCTCGGTTTTCGTCTGTACCAATAATAGTTTTCAGACGGTAATAAACAGGTGTATCTCCGCCAATAAAGCGATAATCAAAGCTGAAAAGCTCACCCGAATCTATCCTGCTCAAAAAACTGTCCCTGCTGAACATATCATGAAACAGTATGCGGTCATCTTCGTATATCACTTCATCGCATACGCTTTTGCACGAGCAAAAGAAATCGGCGCCTCTGGATTTTACAGAGAAATCCTTATCCGTTCTTTCACGTTCGTACTGGATATAGCTGCCGTCATTTGTATCTATGCAGTAGATATACTTGTAATCGTTAGCCATTGCAAGGGCAAGTCTGGTCTCGGTCAGAAGGCTGTTGAGATTTTTCAGGATATCAAGCGTCCTCACCGCAGAGCTGAGCTGATAGGTGATAAGCTCCAGCTCATCTATGATGTCTAAGCTCACAGGCTCCAGCAGCGCCAGTCCATACTGTGTCTGAGCAGAAAAAAGATCGGCTGCTATCAATATTCTTGCACGGTCTGAAACGAGGTACTTATTGTTAAAGGCCTGAGCGGTGTCTATTCTCTGCTCGCTCTCGGGGATATTGAAGCATTCTGCGCCGTAGCAGTAGGATTTGAACAGCAATTTCACATCCGCAGAGAATTCCAGATCGTTAGTATGTTCGACAGGATTTTCAAGGATATACAGATAGCTTGTCTGAGAACCCACATTGCAGAGCCTTTTAAGGATGCTGGCATAGCTGTCCTTGAGATCTCCGCCGAACATAAGCGAATCCCTTATAAAAAGATTATCGAGGTGAGTTCGTTCGACATAGCTTTTGAGTATCGGCTTCGACGCTTCGGCTTCGGCTTTTTTTACGGAGCTCATCAGCTTTTGCACATAAGGCAGGCTCTCTTTTGTACAGTTTCTGAACATCCATACATATAGATTGTCCTGAAGCGTGTAAAGCCTTAATGCTCCCGCATCGAATTCACCGTCAGTCCCGAAGATATCCACTATCATATCATAAGCAGCTTTTACAGATCCATCATCCGCCGCTGCGTTTATAAATTCCCTTTCAAACAGATCGATAAGCTCGTAAAGAGGAACAAAAATAGCTTCCGCTTCCTTGCCGTTTCCAAGCCTCTCTGTTATGTATGCGTTCAGATTCTGTTTTATCTCAGCAGTATCGCCCACAAACAGCGTTTCGGGTGTCTTAATAAAGCGCTTGTCAACAAAGCAGGAACCGCGCGGGATAAATCTTGTCTCTACAAGATGTCTGTCATCTTTGATCCCGTTCAGATAATTATATGCCTTTTCGACAGAAACGCTCCCAAGCTGAAAAGCGTCTGCTTTGACGGTAGCAAGAGGCGGCGTAAGCTCTTTGGCAAAGGGCTGATCGTCAAAACCTATGACAGCGATATCCTTGCCGACTTCTTTGCCGTGCTCGCTCACAGCATCATATACTACCGATGCGATCAGATCATTAATGCAGATGATCGCATCCAGCTCGGGATTATCGTCAAGCAGTCAGTCTGCTTCTTCACGGCAGTTATAGGACATATCGCCGTACATAAGATAGCTGTCCTTAAACTCAAGACCGTTCCTCTCAAGGCTGGCGCGGTATGCGCTGCATCTCTCGATACATTCACAGTTTTCGGAATTGCCCGCCATGATACCGATATGCTTTCTTCCGCGCTCTGCCAGATAGTCTACGGCAGCAGCCACTCCCGACCCGTTGTCAAACTCAAGACAATCGAAGCCCTCGATATCCGAAGCGACACACAGAAGAGGAGTCCCCGAAAATTTATCAAGGAATCTCTTTTTCAGTTCGTTATTGTAGGCATATGCGATAGTACCGACAGGAGCGATAATATAATCAAACTTTGCCTTTGCGGCATAGTCAAACAGAACGTTGTACTGGTACTCATAATAAGCCTCAAAGCTGTCGTTCAACTGCTGGATACCAAGATATTTTCCGGGCATAACAGTAAGATCTATATCAAGACGCTTCGCCGCTGAAACTGCACCCTTGACAAGCTCATTCGAGAACAGATCCGTCAGAGTAGCGGCGAGTAAACATACATGAAACCTTTTTTCGTTCATAGGAGCCTCCGTTATATAAAAAGCAATATTGAAAATGCATATTTCGCATTAAACTGATAATATATTTTAATTATATCACATCAGAGAGCATTTTTCAAGGCATTCGGGAGACAATTTTAAAAAAGTATGATATTCTGAAAATCATAAAATAACAATGAATAGCCTTTATTTTATAGAAGCAATAAGGTTTATGACTTTCTTTTCTGAAAAGAAAAGGGCGATAGCTTACTTGCGTGTAAGGTATCGCCCTTGTTTTGTATTAGGAAATAGCATGAAAGCCCCTATGAAGTATCAATAGGGTATTTGCCGATTGTGGTATGCTCCACAATTACGATTATGACTTATACGGAACGGTTTTTGAGTGTAACAATGGGCTATGGCTGCATGGCTTAGCTTATTCCAACGGGAATGTGATCTCCCAATCTCCCGAAGTATACCCCTGTGCAGTTACAAATTCACCTTTCAGCTTGCATTCATCAAGCATATCATAGGAAACAGGGATAATCTGCTCTGTATAACTGTTTTGGTGTGCTGAATCCCAATAGGAAAAGCTGATCTCTGTTTTTTCGCCCATCACCTTTCCGTTTTTATCAACAAGGTCAATGTACCCATGATTATCCGTATGCGCTATATCATCATATCTTGTAAGGATATGCAGCGCACCGTCAATATAGCCAATACTCTCAATATACACACCATTTGCCGGGTTGCAAAGTGTTTTCTCGGCAGAAGTCAAAAAACGGTATTCCTGCGGTTCGGGTAATTCGTCATAGGAGTGCCGTAAGCAACACCTTAGCAACGATTATTTGGTAATGTTCGGACGGTTGGTTTTACAACAATAAAACCGAAAGGACAGATACAA
>CACXDI010000108.1 GCA_902766335.1 uncultured Ruminococcus sp.
CAAGCCGAATTTGGGTGATATGACGAAAAGAATGCAAGCAGATGTGCCGCAAAGCCGTCAGGCGGTCTTTGTGCGGTGTTGCCTTAAAAGCTTATCATTCCGCGCCTATAACTATAGGCTTTTTGCGGCTCAGCAGGTGATGCTTCGTCTCGGAAGCGGTGACGCCGCTCAAAGCTATCAGCGCTGCCACATTCGGTATCGCCATAAGACCGTTGAATATGTCCGCGATGTTCCACACCGCCTCTACGGTGAGGTATGGGCCCGCGAATATCGCCGCTATATACACCACATGAAAAATGCTGGTGACTGCGGTACTGCCGCCGAAAAGGTACGCCAGGCAGCGCTCGGAGTAGTAGCTCCAGCCCAGTATGGTAGTGAACGCGAAGAACACCAGGCAGAGCATGAGTATAAAGGAGCAGGCTTTCTGAGGCAGCGGCAGACCGTACTCGAATGCCGCCATGGTGATGTTCACGCCCTCAAGTTCCGGATCTGCCCATCTGCCGGATATTACTATGGCAAGCCCCGTCATGGTGCAGATACAGATAGTATCTATAAAAGTGCCGGTCATGGTGACGAGTCCCTGACGCGCCGCCGACTTTGTTCTAGCCGCCGCAGCAGCGATAGGCGCGGAGCCGAGCCCCGCCTCGTTGGAGAATATACCCCGGGCTATGCCCTTCTGTGCGGCGAGCATTATCGCTCCGCCGAGTGAGGCGCCGGCGACAGGTCTCAGCCCGAAGGCTCCGGCTATTATCTCAGCAACAGCCGCAGGGATCTCAGCTAAGTGGGTGAAGATTATCACCAGCACGCAGAGCACGTAAGCCGCCGCCATGAACGGCACCACGAGCTGCGACACCTTGGATATGGACTGTATGCCGCCGATTATCACCAGCGCCGCGCAGACCGTTACTACAAGACCGGCTATCACGGTGACTATGGTGTATTCATTGCCGAACAGGCTCACGGTGGGGGTCTTTTCGGTGGAGAAAAAGCTGTTGGCGGCTGAGGTTATGCCGTTTATCTGGGTAAAGGTGCCGATACCGAACAGTCCCACCAGCGTGCCGAAGAAGGCAAACAGCTTGGCGAGCCATTTCCATTTAGCGCCCATGCCGTTCTCTATATAATAGAAGGGGCCGCCCAGCACGTTGCCCGCGCTGTCGCGGGTGCGGAACTTTATCGCAAGCAGACCCTCGGAGTACTTGGTAGCCATACCCAGCAGAGCCGCAGCCTCCATCCAGAAGAGCGCTCCCGGGCCGCCGGTGGCGATAGCTGTAGCCACGCCGACGATATTTCCGGTGCCTATGGTGGCGGAGAGGGCGGTACAGAGGGCACCGAAGCTGGTGACGTCGCCGTCGCCGGACTCCTCGTTCTTCACCATATATTTCAGCGCGAGCCCCAGCCGTCTGAACTGCACGCCGCGCAGCCTTACGGTAAGGAACACTCCGCAGCCGAGTATCAGGCAGAGAAGCGGCACGCCCCAGAGCCATTCGTCTATCATTTTTATAATTTCATTCATATATATACTCCCAATACAGGCGGCATTTGCCTGCCGCACGCCAAAATCAATTTTACCATAAAATATTATACAATGTCAATCGGACGCACCGTAAATTCACAGTTTTTTAAGCTGAGGTTATTTATTCCACCCCACATGGTAATGATACCCGAAAAAAAATTTGACATTGCTTTAACGCGGTGCTATAATACAGTCATGGACAAGGGAAAGTTCAATAGCGCGGCTGACACAAACAAAAGTGCCGAGTATATTAAACTACACTAAGGATAATGACCGATGGAAAGCAAAGTTGATAGACCGATAATACTTTTGATAATAGGATTGTTTTTGCTGGGTTATGGTATAAAAACCTTCTTTGATATCTCAAACTACGAAAGAGCATGGAATACCTTTAAGCCTTCAGCCGTGTCAACTACTGCGGTGATCAGCGACATAAGCGAGATCAACGCCAGGGGAGGCGCCTATCACAACGTCTTTGTACACTACAACGACGAAAGCGGCACCGAGCACAGCGCCAAGCTGGGCTATTGGAACGATAGCATGGACATCGGAGACAAAATCTCGGTATACTACGACAAGACCGATCCCGATAATACAATGGCAGACCCCGCAATACTGCTTGTCGAAGAAAAAACAGCCGCTCCGCTGCTGACGATCCTCGGAGTGATAGTTTCAGCAGCAAGCGTTATATATATCATAAAAAACAGATAAACACAAACAAAGGAGATAGAAAAAATGTACAAGTACAAATTCAAGACAGAATCCTACAACATCAGCAAGGCAGCGGATCAGATATTCGATCTGACCCAGCGGGGCTGGAGCATCATCTCCGTCACCCCCGACAAGGCTCACCGCAGCGACATAGTAGTAGTCTACAGAAAAGCGGTCAACAACTAAAAGAAATCTTCACCTCCCCCTAAAGCCCGGCGTCGTTCTCATCTCGACACGGGCTTTTTTCTTTGGACGCGCAGTCGCCGGGAAAACGTGCCAGCGGCGCTTATTTCCAAAGGTAGGCTAATGGTGTGCTTATGTGCTGAAAGCGACAAACCCACGCCCAAGGCTGGAAAGCCTCCCC
>CACXDI010000109.1 GCA_902766335.1 uncultured Ruminococcus sp.
ACTCGTCGTCAAGCTCCCTTGCAGGGCGACAGCCCAACTGCGGTCGCTTTCCTAGATTGCTGAGCCGTCAGCACCAATCTTTGTCTATTAACCTTTTAGGAATTAGTATAAATGCGGGTGACCGCAAAAACCAAATGACATAAAAACCGACCTTCACGGATATATCCCCGCCGCCAAACGGTGGGGATATGCCGTATATCGGGTCGGTGACGAAAGGAGAAGCATAATGGATTACCTTGATTACGACAGAGTAAAGGCGAGATTCCTGAGCGTCACCGGAATGCCCGCCGAGGAGTTTTCCGAGGGCAGCATATTCGACAACGCCGAGCAGTTCGTGCTGAGCCATATTACCAAAGCTCCGGGAGAGCTTACTGCCGGAGAGCTGCGGCTCTGCGAGTACGCGGCGGCGGCTGTGGCGGTGTATGACCACAGCGTGACTCTATGGCTCACCGAGCGCCCGGTCATGGATATGACGGGAAAGGTGTCAGCACAGCGGGAAAAGCAGGACATAGTCCGGGCAGCGGCAGAGCTTCGCCGCGAAGCCTTCGGACAGCTGACGGCGGCAGGTCTTGCGGCGCCGCTGGAATTTGCGTTCATAGGCGTATGACGGAAAGGAGAGATAACAATGGCGATAAGCGATACAGCCGTGACGCTGGTGGGTACGGCGCTTTCCGCCGCCGGATTTGCGGTAAGACAGAGCTATACCGGAAGCGCTTCGGTCAGCGGCAGGACGGCTTTCATTTCGGCAGACAAGGCAGCGCTTTCCGGGCTTGACAGCGAGGGCGGCAGCTGCCGTGCCGAGGTCACGGTTACGGCGAGGCTCTGCGCTGCGGAAAAGGGCTTCTTCGGAGCCGCCGGATTCTCCGAGCTGTGCGAGGGCGCGTTAAAGTCGCTCTATTTCGGCTCGGGAGTGCTGATAAGCCGGGCGGAGCTTTCGGCGCTGAAAAAGAATATGCAGCTGGGCAGGCTTGAGAGAACGCTCACTGTCACCGTCGTTTATACGATAAACGGAGAGGAGGCTCAGACATGAACGCTTCGGGAGAGAAATGGACCGTGAGGATAGGCAGCACCGACTACTATTTTGACAGCTGCTATATACAGTGCGCCGGCAAGGTGATAGACACTCCGCTGATAGGGGGAGGCATATACCGTTGCCGTGCGCTGCCGGGGGTATATGAGCTTACCTTCGGGGTGAGCAAGCCCCACAGCAGCATGGCAGCCTGCCGCACCCTGCTTGCAACGGCGGCTGCGGGAAGCTGCACCATAACGATAGGTCAGACGGTCTTTTCCGACTGTATGCTGAGGCGCGGCGGCTTCAACGCCCGCGCCGGCGAGGAAAAGTCCGCATTTGAGATTACATTTACAGGAGTGAGCACATAATATGGGCAATACATACATGAAGCTGATAACGACAGAGGGAGATCTGAGCTTCAGCGATATAGTGACCTTCACCTTCGAGCGAG
Organism: uncultured Ruminococcus sp.; assembly: GCA_902766335.1. Taxonomy (GTDB): domain Bacteria; phylum Bacillota; class Clostridia; order Oscillospirales; family Ruminococcaceae; genus YE71. The sequence goes on from CACXDI010000109.1 coordinate 1,464, forward strand.
AGAGGTACCGCTGCTTTACTGTGTTCAGCGGGGTCTTTGCCGGCGAATGTGATCCCGCAAAGGTCAGGGAGGTCAGGTTCTACCTTAACGGGACGCTCATGCACCGCGGCACCGCCGACAGTCTGATAAGCGAAAAGCGGGGAGCGAAGGAGCTGGTAAAGGTCAAGTCTTACGGCTTCACGCTGTCTCTTGGCGAGAACGAGCTGGAGCCGGGGATCGTCAGCAACGCGACGCTTATAAAGCTCGTCCAGCGCAGTCAGACCTCGACTATGGATTACAGCGTACAGACGGGCACCGCAGAGGTGAACTACGTCTACGTCAATGAGCACACAACTCTGTGGCAGGCGATGTGCGTATATACGGCAAAGGCATACAACAGCTATCCGTTCATACGCAATCAGAATCTTGTCATGTGCCGTCTTTCCTCGCCGGCTACCTACATCTTTGCCAACGAAAAGATAACGGAAGCCGGCAGGGGAGTCGCGCTGTCGAGGCTGATATCCGATGCATATACCGTCGATAACAGCGACAACTGGACGATCAGCCGGGTGGACAGCTATGCCCGTGACCGCCATATCGCGCGGCAGAGGTACTACGCCCGCGATCTGGAATGGGCTTACGATCCGACGGCGGGGCTGAAATATCACATGGCTAAGGCTGCTGCCGGAAGAGAGTACACCCAGTTCACCTACCAGGGCTTCAAGGGCGAGCAGCTTTGCGATCTTGCCTACTTTGCGTCGGGCAGCATAGCCGTCATCGGCAAGGAGATAGACATGATACGCATAAACGGCAGCGAAAAGGGTATCTTCACCACCATACGCTGCTACAAGGACATCTACTGCGGATAATATCCGACAATAACCGTCCGGGGGAGAACTTCGGACGGTTTTTTTTATGTGCAGGCAATATTTTTGTTAAATTTTTGTTGACATTTGTTCGCATTTGTGATACAATATACAAAATAGGTCCTATCACGGGCGGACAGGGGGCAGCATTTATGTTAAAGGCTATGAAATGTAAAAATGTAAAGATAACAGGCGGCATTTTCAGGGAGCGCATGAACCTTGACCGCGCTTATCTCGCCGAGCTCGATACCGGAGCGCTGCTCCAGAATTTCCATATCGAAGCGGGCATACCCGTCAAGAACCAGCAGACGATATACGAGCCGGAGAACGCGGGGCTGCACTGGGGCTGGGAGGCTCCCACCTGCCAGCTGAGAGGTCATTTCCTCGGTCACTGGATGTCCGCCTGCGCCAGACTCTACGACACCGACGGCGATCTGGAGCTGCGCAACAAGCTGGAGAGAGTAGTCTCGGAGCTTGCACGCTGTCAGAAGCGCAACGGCGGCGAGTGGGTAGGCTCTATCCCCGAGAAGTTCTTTGACATAATGGCGGGTGAGGAGTACATCTGGTCTCCCCAGTACACAATGCACAAGACCCTCATGGGGCTGGTGGACGCATACAAATACGCCGGCATAAAGCAGGCGCTTGAGATCGCAGACCGTCTCGCCGACTGGTATATCAGGTGGGCGGAGAAGATTCAGTCTGTCGATCCCTTTGTGATATACAAGGGCGAGCAGGGCGGTATGCTTGAGACCTGGGCGGAGCTTTACTACGAGACCGGCAAGGACAAGTACCTCACACTTATCGACTTATACCGTGACAACGGTCTGTATACACAGCTCAACAGCGGCGGCGAAGCTCTCACTGACGATCACGCGAATGCTTCTATCCCGCTGTCCCACGGGGCGGCTAGGATGTATGAGATCACCGGCGACGAGTACTGGAGCCGCACCACCGATCTCTTCTGGAAGAACGCCGTCACCGACAGGGGTATGTTCGCCACCACCGGCGCCAACGCTGGGGAGTTCTGGATCCCGAAAATGCAGCAGGCGCAGTATCTTTCGGACAGCGATCAGGAGTTCTGCACGGTATACAACATGGTGCGGACGGCTGACTACCTGCTCCGCAAGACGGGCGACACCGCCTATGCCGACTATATCGAGAGGGCGCTGTACAACGGATTTTTAGCGCAGCAGAACCCCGAGACGGGAATGCCCGCCTACTTCCTGCCCCTGAGAGCCGGCGGGAAGAAAAAGTGGGGCAGCAGGACAAGAGATTTCTGGTGCTGCCACGGCACAATGGTGCAGGCGCAGACGCTTTACCCGCAGCTGATATACTACACCAACGCCGGCGAGAACCGCATAAGCGTTATGCAGTATATCCCCTCTGAGGGGCAGATAAAGCTGGGCGACGCCCGGGTGCTGATAAGTCAGACCACCGAGATGAAGAACTACAACAATCAGGTGTTCTTTGACGAGCAGGGAGGCGGCGAGAAGTCCCGCTGGTCACTTAGATTCGAGATAAAGTGTGTAAGCCCCGCGTCGTTTAAGCTGTCGCTGAGGGTACCCCGCTGGGCAAAGAGCGTGACCCTTACCCTTGACGGCGAGAAGCTGGAGCCGGAGATAAACAACGGCTGCATAGAGCTGGAGCGCGAGTGGGAGAACAGCACGATATATCTGATGTTCGGCAGCGCCATAGAGTTCGAGCCGCTGCCCGACTGTCCGGAGATTGCGGCGGCGGTGGACGGGCCTATCGTGCTTGCCGGGCTCACAGACCGCGACTGCGGACTTGCCGGCGAGACCCCGGAGGACATCTTCTTCCCCAGGTGCGAGCACACCTACGGCACATACGTGTGGCGGCAGAACCGCTACGTCACCAAGGGACAGCCGGTGAACATCGAGTTCATTCCGCTGTACGAGGTCACGGACGAGGCTTATACCGTTTATTTTACCAGGAAATGATATTGATATCGGAGGGGCTGCTTAGGCAGTCCCTTTTTTTGCGGCACGACACATTTGAGAATGATTCTCGAATGTAAAGTAATTGTTAATTTTCCCGGGGGATGTTGACAAGCGGGGGACTGTGTGCTATAATTTGAAATTGAAAGTGATTATCAATTTCAATATTGTGCGGAGGTATGAAAAATGATACTTAAAAGAATAACTGCCGCTGCGGCGGCGTTGGCGCTGGGTGTTTGCGCTGTGGGCTGCGGGAACGGCGAAGCAGGTTCGATCAGCAGCAAGAACAGCGGCAAGCTGAGCATAGTCTGCACCATTTTCCCCGAGTATGACTGGGTGCGGGAGATACTGGGCGACAAGGCGGGGGAGGCTGACATCACCTGCCTGATAAACGGCAGCTCAGACCTGCACAGCTACCAGCCCACCGCCGAGGATATCATGAAGATATCCTCCTGCGATATGCTCGTCTACGTTGGCGGCGAGTCGGATACATGGGTAGACGACGCGCTGAAAGAGGCTGCAAACAAGGATATGAAGGTCATCTCCCTTATGGACGTCATGGGCGACGCCGCCAAGGAGGAAGAGGTCAAGGAAGGTATGCAGGCTGAGGAAGAGGAAGAAGAGGGCGAAGGCGAGGAAGAGCCGGAGTACGACGAGCACGTATGGCTCTCGGTGCGCAACGCCGAGACTCTCTGCGGAAAGATAGCGGGTGAGCTTTGCGAGCTTGACCCGGACAACAAGGATAGCTACAACGAGAACCTGGAAAACTACACGGCAAAGCTGAAAGAGCTTGATACCGATTTTGAGACTCTGGTGCAGGGCGCCGAGAGCAAGACGCTGATCTTCGGCGACAGGTTCCCCTTCCGCTATTTCACCGACGATTACGGTCTTGACTACTACGCCGCATTCGTGGGCTGCTCTGCCGAGAGCGAGGCGAGCTTCGAGACTATCACCTTCCTTGCAAGCAAGGCTGACGAGCTGGGGGTTGACACCATTTACACGCTTGAAAATCCCACCGGAAAGATAGCGCAGTCGGTGATCGACAACACCAAGTCAAAGGATCAGAAGATCGCCGCGCTGGACTCCATGCAGTCGGTGTCCCAGGAGCGCATAGACGGCGGCGAGACCTACCTCACCATAATGAAGAGCAACTACGACGTTCTTAAGGCCGATCTCGGCTGAAAAAAATGGGCGAGTACAAGCATATAGTACACGGGTTCGAGCCGGTGTATGACGGGCGCAGCCGTCTGCTGATACTGGGCAGTCTGCCGTCGGTGAAGTCGCGGGAGCAGGGGTTCTATTACGGACACCCCCGGAACCGTTTCTGGGCGGTGATATCAAAGATCACCGGCAGCCCTCTGCCGGAGACGACAGAGCAGAAAAAGCAGATGCTGCTGCAAAACAGCATAGCAATATGGGACGTCATCGCGGAGTGCGACATAATCGGCTCTGCGGACGCAAGCATCAAGAACGCCGTTCCCGCCGACATCATGCGGGTGCTGAACGCCTGTGACATCGCGGCGATATACGCCAACGGTTCGACGGCGGCAAGGCTCTATCAGAAGCATATGCAGAGTATCACCGGCAGAGAGATAATGACTCTGCCCTCTACCAGTCCCGCCAATGCGGCGTGGAGCCTTGACCGGCTCACGGAGCGCTGGGGAGAGGAGCTGCTGCCTCTGCTGGGGTGAAAATAAGCGGAGCACGCGAAATAGCAAGGCACAAAGCAGCGGGTGCAGCCCCGCAAGGCGGATCCGGGTAACGCTCTCTCTGCCCTATCTGCCGAAAACTATGAATCACGGCGGCGCAAATCTTGCATTTTGTGCCGCTTTTCTTGGCAAACTGCACGTAAAAATGCAATTTTGTTGTGCATAACTTACGAATTTCTCGGATAATTTAATGAATTATATAAAAAAATCCGTTTTACCTATTGAAATTGGTGAAAAAAAGGTGTATAATAGTTCTAGTCGGTTTTTTACCGAAAGAATTTTATCAAACTATGGAAAGAAGGACTTTTGTATGTTAGATATCAGGATCGAACGTACTCAGACACCTAAGGAAAAACCCACCGACGAGAGCAAGCTCGGTTTCGGTCACATTTTCACCGACCATATGTTCATTATGAACTACGACACCGGCGAGGGCTGGCATGACGCAAGGATCGTACCCTACGGCGACCTCACCCTTTCCCCTGCCGCTATGTGCCTGCACTACGGTCAGGAGATCTTTGAGGGTCTCAAGGCTTACCGCACCGCCGACGGCTCTATCCAGCTGTTCAGACCCGACGAGAACTACAAGCGTATGAACGTTTCCTGCGACAGAATGGTCATCCCTCAGCTTAACGAGGAAGACTGCATACAGGCTACCAAGGTTCTGGTAGAAATGGAGAAGGACTGGGTTCCTCATTCTGAGGGTACCTCGCTGTACATCAGACCCTTTATCATCGCTACCGATCCCTATGTAGGCGTTCGTCCCGCAGACCACTATCTGTTTATGATAATCCTTTCCCCCTCCGGCGCATACTACTCCACCGGTCTCAACCCCGTTAAGATCTACGTTGAGAAGCAGTATGTACGTGCGGTACGCGGCGGTACTGGCTTTGCAAAGACTGCTGCAAACTACGCTATCTCCCTGAAGGGTCAGGCTGAGGCTCACGAGCAGGATTACGAGCAGGTGCTCTGGCTGGACGGCGTTGAGCAGAAGTACGTTGAGGAAGTTGGTTCCATGAACATCTTCTTCGTTATCGACGGCGAAGTTATCACTCCTAAGCTGACAGGCTCCGTTCTGCCCGGCATCACCAGAAAGTCGGCGCTCGAGATCTGCAAGAAGAAGGGCTACAAGGTATCCGAGAGACGTATCTCTATCGAGGAGATCGCCAAGGCTTATGACGAGGGCAAGCTGGACGAGGTATTCGGCACCGGTACTGCCGCCGTTATCTCCCCTGTAGGACATCTCAAGTGGGGCGACAAGATCATGACCATCAACAACAACGAGATCGGACCTATCTCCCAGATGCTGTATGACACCATGACCGGTATCCAGTGGGGCAAGCTGCCTGACGAGTTCGGCTGGGTATGCAAGGTATGCGAGGGCTGAGCCCGACTGCTGTATAATTGATATTTCAGACACCTCCGGCTGTTTCATGCCGGGGGTGTTTTTGTGTCGGCGCACTTTTTGTCCGCTCCGAAAGTATCATTTCACCGTTGACATTATGCGGCAAATGCGCTATAATATATAGTGGAATATTGTGTACAAATCTTACCCTACGGAGAATCTTATAGATGAAAGAGAAGATCAAAAAAGAAAAGCGCAGATCGGGGCGGCGGAGCATCGTTACCTACTGGCAGACCACTAGCTTAGGTATGGTGTCGGCGGCGCTGGTGATCATCGGCATACTGCTGGGCGGACTGCTGAAAAACTACTACTACAGCTCCGCGAGGCAGTACCTGACCTCGCATATGAATATCATCACCGGCTCGCTGGACGGCAGCGGCGGCGATAACGTCAACTACTCGGCGCAGATACGCTCTATGGTAGAGGGCTACGAGGAAAAGGACAAGATAGAGCTCATCGCCTTCGGCTACGATGACAAGGCGGTGATAACCTCGTCGGGATTCCCGCCCTCCGCGGACATGAGCATGGAGGACTACAAAAAGGCAGAGACCGCCGACGACGGTATCGCTTACTCTATCTTCCGGCTGCCCAGCGGCGAGAAGGTGATAGCCGTCACCGCCATGATATCGCTGCGCGGGTGCAGGTTCAAGGCGCTTCGCATGGTGTCCTCCATGAAGAGCATAGACCACCAGCTGCTGATACTTATGCTGGGCATAAGCTTTATCTTCCTGCTGATAATCCTGCTGATGTATCTGTCGGGGCGGTACTTCATACGCTCGATAGTTTACCCGGTACTGAAGATAGGCGACATCACCAGAAAGATCGCCAAGGGGGATTTCTCCGAGCGTATCGAGAAGGCGGGCAACGATGAGCTGGGCGATCTCTGCGACTCGATAAACTACATGGCGCAGGAGCTTTCCAACACCGAATCCATGAAGAACGAGTTCATTTCCTCGGTGTCCCATGAACTGAGGACGCCGCTTACGGCTATAAAGGGCTGGAGCGAGACGATGATGGCGGTGGATGACCGCGATACCTTTGTCAAGGGCATGAGGGTCATAACCTCCGAGACGGAGCGTCTTTCGCAAATGGTAGAGGAGCTCCTCGACTTCTCCCGCATACAGGACAACCGCCTTACTCTTATCATGGACAAGATAGACATACTCGCCGAGCTGGGCGAGACGGTGCTGATATATCAGGAGCGTGCCCGGGCGCTGGGCATCACCCTCAACTACTACGAGCCTACCATGCTGCCCTTTGTCTACGGCGACAAGAACAGGCTGCGGCAGGTGTTCATCAATATCGTGGACAACGCTATCAAGTATTCCGACAAAGGCGGGAAGGTCTCGGTGGAAGCCTATGAGCAGAACGGCGACATCTGCATATCCGTCTCCGACACCGGTATCGGCATATCTAAGGAAGACCTGCCTAAGGTCAAGACCAAGTTCTTCAAGGCGAACCACACCCGCCGCGGCTCCGGCATAGGTCTTGCGGTGGCAAACGAGATAATCACCCGACATGGCGGCACGCTGAACATCAACAGCGAGGAAGGCGTAGGCACTACGGTGCTGATAACCCTCCCCGCCATAGACGGCGGCAGCAGCGAACAGAACAAGCCCACCGTAGAAGTAGAGCTGATATCCTCGGATGACTAAGGCAACACCGCACAACCACCGGCTAACGCCTTTGCACGTCATAAACTTGCATATTTTCCGTCATATCACACAAAGTTTCCTAGCCG
>CACXDI010000110.1 GCA_902766335.1 uncultured Ruminococcus sp.
CGGTGCTGAGTTTAATGATTCGGCACTGCTTTTTTTATGGGGGAAAGCGTGCCGTAAGGGGCTCGTAAGAGAGCTTAACAATTTGCACATTATAAAAAGGAAAGACAAGAGAGGGGCTGACGGGGAGAAACCTTTCCCCGTCGTTCAGACTTAGGAGGAAACATTATGAGAAATAAATATCACGAACATCGGTTCGATTGCGGAAACTATCTTGATCTGAGTTTTAATCCCATTTTCAAGAAATCAAAAGGCAGAGGTTCAAAACGTTTCAGACCGACTTCAAAAACAATGAAGATCTACAACCAGCACCGCCGTGAGATGGCGTTGGAACGTTTATTGCTAAGTAACTTTCTGCTCGGCGAAGCTATATTTTGGAGTCCGACATACGATGACGAGCACCTGCCATCAGACTATAATGCCGCTCGCAAGTTGGTCAGAAATTTCTTACTGCGACTCAAACGCTTTCGCAAGAAGAACGATCTTCCTGAACTTAAGTACGTGATGACGACAGAGCTTGGAGAAGAAAATGGCAGGATACATCATCACTTCATTCTGAACTGTGCTGATATGACTAAGGAGCAGCTCGAAAAGATATGGGGCATGGGGTCTGCAAAAAGCAATAGAGTCCAGTTCGATAAGGACGGTGTAAGGGGGTTGAGTAATTATTTTTGCAAAAAATCAAATGCAGTTTCGGAAGAAAGCGAAGATAAAACCTGCGGCTATTCTTGGAGCTGCTCAAGAAATGTGAAAATGCCTGAGGATAAAATCAGGATCACAAGACTCAGCAATAAGCGCATAGAAGAATTATGCAGACTTGGAGATGATGGCTCGGCTGGGTGGGAACGGCTTTTTCCGGAATACTTCTTTGTGTACTGCAAGCCATACTACAACGATATAAATGGGTGCTGTTACATGAAAGTTAGGTTGATTAAGAAGAACATAGAGACTGCTCTTGTCAATTCCCCAATTTGATTAGTCAAATCAACATTGGTATACCTGACTGTGATCGAGAATTTCATTGTAATAAAAACAGAAGAAGATCTTAATAAAGCACTTCTTCTGTATAATTAGCGGTGTTGCCTTAAATATCTTATTTCATATGAAGCCGCAGAGCCGAAAATACCATAATCATGTATCTCCATTTTGATGTGAGAAATAGTCCCCCAACCGAACGATCCAACAGGGATTACTTTCAGATCTCATTATAAATTCCCCGTTTTTGTACTCGGCCGCTGCAACAAACCCATTCTCATTATCGAAGAAAACAGCTTCATCACAGAGCGGCAATACCGAAGCGAGAACGTCAAAACGCTCGGAAAAGCTCCTTTGTACTTCTTCCGAAGAAACACTGTGACCGCCTTTGCAAACACGTTTGACTATGCGGGAAATACATTCCTCTGCGCTCTCAATGCTGATATAACAGAGCCTTATCTTATAGCCACTCTCTTGTGCGGCTTTTATCGTATTGACAGTTAAAGCACCCGAAAGCGTTGTTTCCTGAGTGAAGCTCACGCCTTGTTGTAAGCACTCATTTATCCTTTCTTCTGCGGTCTTGCCGCCGCATTCCGCTGTGATCTTATCGGTATCAATTATGATCCCCAAGTCAGTTCTTACGGCAGAAAGGGCTCCCAATAAACTGCTCTTCCCGACGCCGTGTGCGCCACCGACAATAGTATATTGTTTCATAAAACTCACCGCCTGATGCTCTAAAAAATGGCTTTTTCATCATTATACTTTACGATCCGTAAAAAGTCAAGCAAGTATTTTTATCGTTTGTGTTGCTATATTTGCAAGCATCAAAATAATAATAAATCGTAAACATTCTGTGTTGTACATATTAAACACTTGACATCACAACGCTGATGTAGTATAATCAAACAAATTAGTTCGGCAAACTATTCGGGACAGGACAGGCTGCGGTCTGCGCTTTTGGTGCGGGCGGGGGCTTGCTTGTCCTTTTTTATTTATATGGAGAAGGAGATAAAATGGCACAGAACAACAACGACATAAGGCTGGGAAGATTTATGAGCATGGTGCTGCGGCACCATTCGGAGCAGATAGGTATAGCTCTCGACAGCATTAAGCGTGACGGCATAAAGAGAATGAAGAGAATGTACGTCCACCTTTCAAAGGACGTTGAGACCGCCGTCAACGTGGGCAGGAGACACGGCAAGCCTGTGGTGCTGGTGATCGATACTAAGGCTATGCACGAGGACGGGTATCTGTTCCGCATCACCGCAAACGGCGTGTGGCAGTCGGAGGATATTCCTTGGAGATATGTTGTTGAGATAATTGAGTGAGGAAATAAGGCATACGAGGCAGAGATACACAACGAGGGCGCAGAGGTGCTGATACTCAGAGCCTTCGGTTGCGGAGCGTTCAGAAATCCGCCCGATGTGGTAGCAGGAGTCATGAAAAAGCTGACAGACACGTATTCACGCTATTTCGAGACGGTGGAGTTTGCGGTCTACTGTCCGCCGAAGAATCCGGCGAATCTGGTGGCGTTTCAGAGAGCTTTTGGCTTGTAAAATAATCAGGGACGGTCTCAGATCGTCCCTGTTTGTTTATATGTGCTATCCCGATCATGTGTCTCACAAGCATATCGTCATATAAGGCGGTATGCAGACAATGTCCTCCTTGAAGCTGAGATTGCGTGGATGTATCACATAGCACTCACCTATCCGAGCTTTGTACTTCTCCTTAAAGCGTTTGAGCGATTCGATAGAATACTTCTTACCCGACTTGACTTCGATCGGATACATCTTGTATTTCAGCTTGCTGTTGTTGGATATGAGGAAATCTATCTCGATATCGTTGCGGTGTTTCTCGGCGTTGTACTGCGTGTAGAAATACAGCTTGTGACCGTTAGCTGTCAGCATCTGAGCGATAGCGTTCTCATAAAGCATACCCTCGTTCATATTCAGCTTGTCGCCAAGTATCTGCTTGTAGACCTCATCTTCCAGCAGTTCGTTTTCATCAAAGGCATGGCTGACGAGCAGTCCCGTGTCACCGAGATAGCACTTTACAAATGATCTGTTTTCATTGATGGACAGCCCCACATTCGGGTCATTACACAGAAAGCACTCGTTGGAGATCATGGAGTCCGAAAGCCAGAAAAACGTTTCCTCATACTGGTCAGCCGTGCTGCCTGCCGAGACATTATTGAACACCACGCGCTTTTCGTGCTGTGACAGCAATCCCGGTATCTGATCGAATATAGTAAGGACTTTGCTTCTGTATTTACTGTCGATCTTCATGATGTCGCTGCGGTACAGCGAAAGAATATCACGCTTTTCAATGTCAGCCTTGTCGAAGTCCTTACGACTTTCAAGGAAAGCAATCACGCTCTGCGGCATACCCCCAACAAGCATATACTGCTTGAACAGCAGCATCGCTTTATGGTGCAGCTCAGTTTCAAGTGGCGTCCTGTCGGCGAAGCACTTGCGAATATATCCGCATATCTGCTCCTCGCCCAGTGCATCGCAGAACTCCTCGAAATCCAGCGGGTACATACTCAGGTGACGCTCCTCCGATGGTATCACGATGTCCTTGACGTTCTCCTTAATTGAGATAAGCGAGCCTGTTTCGATATAGTCATACCTGCCGTCAGCAACAAGATACTTAATGCACTCTCTCGCCTTCGGATACATCTGCACCTCGTCAAAAATGATAAGCGAATCACGCTCATGCAACTTCACTCCGTAGTAGGTGGACAAGAGCATGAAAAACGTATCAAGGTCATTCATGTGCTTGACGAAATACTCCTTGACCTCATCGGGACACTTGGCAAAGTCGATGAGGATATAGCTTTTATATTCATTCTTGCCGAACTCCTCGCATATCGTTGACTTACCGATACGC
>CACXDI010000111.1 GCA_902766335.1 uncultured Ruminococcus sp.
GCGTATCGGTAAGTCAACGATATGCGAGGAGTTCGGCAAGAATGAATATAAAAGCTATATCCTCATCGACTTTGCCAAGTGTCCCGACGAGGTAAAGGAGTATTTCGCAAAGCACATGAATGACCTTGATACGTTCTTTATGCTGCTTTCAACCTACTATGGCGTGAAGCTGCATGAGCGTGATTCGCTTATCATCTTTGACGAGGTGCAGATGTACCCGAAGGCGAGAGAGTGCATAAAATATCTCATCGCCGACGGCAGATACGATTATATCGAGACAGGCTCGCTTATCTCAATTAAGGAGAACGTCAAAGACATTGTGATACCATCGGAAGAGCGTCACCTGAGTATGTACCCGCTGGATTTCGAGGAGTTCTGTGATGCGCTGGGCGAGGAGCAGATATGCGGATATATTCGCAAGTGCTTCGCCGACAGGACGCCACTTGAAACCGAGCTGCACCATAAGGCGATGCTTCTGTTCAAGCAGTATATGCTTGTTGGCGGTATGCCGCAGAGCGTGATCGCTTTCCTCGAAAGCCGCAAGGACTTCGACAAGGCTGACATCGAAAAGCGTGATATTCTTTCGCTGTACCGTAGCGACATCATGAAGATCGACAGCAAATATAGAAGCAAAGTCCTTACTATATTCGATCAGATACCGGGGCTGCTGTCGCAGCACGAAAAGCGTGTGGTGTTCAGCGACGTTGCCGCCAAAAGCACAGCAGATCAGTATGAGGAAACGTTTTTCTGGCTTTCGGACTCCATGATATCCAACGAGTGCTTCCTGTGTAATGACCCGAATGTGGGGCTGTCCATCAACGAGAACAGAGCTTATGTCAAGTGCTATCTCGGCGACACGGGACTGCTCGTCAGCCATGCCTTTGACGAGAACGAACTGCTTGAAGATGAGGTCTATAAGCAGATACTCGGGGATAAGCTGAACATGAACGAGGGAATGCTTTATGAGAACGCTATCGCCCAGATGCTCACAGCCAACGGTCACAAGCTGTATTTCTACACGCAGTACAGCGCTGAGAAACACCGCAACGACATTGAGATAGATTTCCTGATCTCCAACAACAGCAAGCTGAAATACAAGATGTACCCGATCGAAGTCAAGTCGGGGAAAAGGTATTCTATCGAGTCGCTCAAACGCTTCAAGGAGAAATACAAGGCTCGGATAGGCGAATGCTTTGTGATACACCCACGGGGTCTCAGCTTCAAGGAGGACATTTTCTGCATACCGCCTTATATGACGATATGCTTGTGAGACACATGATCGGGATAGCACATATAAACAAACAGGGACGATCTCAGATCGTCCCTGATTTTTTTACAAGCCGAAAGCTCTATGAAATACGACAGATTCTTCATATCATACCTTCATACGCCTTCATCATAAACCTTTCTATCCTCTCCTTGTCCGGCTCCGGCGGTAGAACTGAGCGCTCTTTAGCGTGGTCAAGGCGTGCCTCATAATCGTGAACGATGTCAAAGAACTCTTTTGTGGGCTTGCCGTCCTCTGCGAGATATTTGCCTTTTCTGATGTCCATAAGCAGGTCGTGCTCCTTCTCACGGTAGGTGATGACCTTGCCCTCAAGAAGTATGTCCTCGCACATCATATACAGCCGCAGCAGATGCATGGCGTGCTTGGCTATCTTTCCGTGAGCAAGTGCGTTCTCGTTGCGCTTGCTGTGTCGGTTGTATTCTCTTATTGTGTTGTTGAATACCCCGAGCACGGCAGACAGGTCTTCGGCAGGGTAGTCCTTTACATCTAAGTCGAGAACTATCTTACTATCCCTTGACAGGCTTGGGCGCAACTATGAGGAGATACGTCAGCAAGTATTTCTAAAGCTTAACATTTAAAACAGACAAATAAAAACAGCGGATCAAAAAAGTTCCCGATACACATTGTGTCGGGAACTTCTTCATTTATTGCATAATATGATTGACGGTGAATACCTTATTTGGTGTTATTAAACAACTAAGGCTACTTAAACTATCTCACAATAATTGCAGGGCGTTTCGCTGTCACAGCCAGCGATAGAAAACATCGGTTTTCAGAATTATTCTCCGGCAAATCGAAAACCCAAAGACACCTCAGAGCAATATAGCTCCGGAGTGCCTTTGGGTTTTCACAGCATAATGTGCAGACGGTTATTTATTCAGCAAGATCATCAGCTTATCCAGCACCTCTAGATCGAGCTTTTTGAACCGTTGAAACTCTTCGTCAGGGTCATGCTCTATATTAAAGCGCTCGGTTTTCAGAAGCTGATTTATACTTTCAGCGTAATCCTCATAAGGGCGGGATGCATAATCTTTTGCGATATCATCAATGATACGGTCGAAGGTAGTGAAGAATGCGATATAATATGCTTTTTTTAGAGCTTCATAATTATCTTCAATTAGATCGACAGTCGAGTAGAGTGGGATCTTAGCGATCATTCTCGCCCTATTATTGATAATTGTTTTAATGTGGACCAAAAAGCCGCATACCTCGTTGAATTCATTTAGGCTCAACTTTCCGTTGTCTTGTTCTCGATGATAATCAGTTTCCAGCTGATTGATGGCACGGGTGATTTCGGGCAGTTTGGCTTCAAGGAATGCTATCGAACTAACTATGTTGGCATAATCCTGAAGCTTCATATGAAGCTTCATTACATCATTGTGCGACAAAACATCACTGAGAACATTCCTTTGATTTGTGGTATCCGACGTCAGGGTGGTGTCCATCATTTTAGTATAATCAGCTATATCCTCAAGAGCATCGATCGCTTTTCCGGACAATCTAAACTTGTCACATAGGACGGCAATATCAGCATTGGTATCAGGATCCGGAACTCGCCCCAGTAAATAATCAGTTGAGCAACCGTAGTAGTCTGCGATCTTAACAAGCGATTCAGCATCGGGAAGGCTCTTTCCTGCGATCCATTTTTGGTAAGCCTGGCGTCCAACACCAATAGCCTGCGCTTCAGCCTCATTCGTTGATTTTTCGTCTTTTAAATTAAGAAGTCTTTCTCTAAAGACTTTTTTGGGAGCGTTTTTCTTCTCTTCATGAGCCTTTATGAACTCCAGATATTCAGTGTCGCTAATTGCATTCATTTCCAACCCTCCAGTTCCTATTGTCGCCTGCAAGCGACAATGTGTAATAAGGCAATTTACAAAGCTAGCCCTCATGCTGTATAATATGATTATAGCATTAGTCGCGCGAATTTGCTATAGAATTCGATGAACGAATTGTAACTAATCGTCGCTTATAGCATACTGATTCCGTGTGCTGTAAGCGACAGAGGGAGGTTGAATGATTAGTGCTCAAAACTTAAAAGCTACATTATCAATGCAGGAGGTATTGGCTTTTCACGGCATTGATATCCCAACGAGGCGGAAGATACTCTGCCCATTTCATAACGAGCGCACACCCAGCTGCCATGTCTATGATGACAGCTTCTACTGCTTCGGCTGCGGTGTTGGCGGCGATATCATCACTTTTGAAATGATGTATAGTGGAATATCATTCCGGCAAGCTTTAACGTGGCTGTCGAACCTGGCAGGGATCACAGTTGATAGTCTGCCACCGGCAATGGGGCATACGGAAAGGAAACGCCGTCGTGACAATGCGGCTGCTGATGCCGAGCTTAACCACCTTGCTGTTGAGCATAGGCATTTGGTGCATGATCTGCACGTTTTCAAGCCTCGATCGCCGTTTGACTTTGTGCACGAGCGCTACGTTCGTGCACTGACGAATATCAATAATGTTAAGTATGTTCTTAACGGGAAAGGATTTTAAACTCATGAAAAACTATACGTTTAACGACTTTTCAGAAGGCTTTGAGCCTTATGAAGACCTTTACGCCCTACGAGGTGAACCCTTTGCCCACGAGCGTGCTCGTGAGCAGTTGAGCCGGCTAGCGAAGAGTGTTGGGTATCCCTGCTTCAAGCGCACCTATCAGAAATATCGGCAAAGCTTGGAATTCTCAACCGAAGATTCCGGATCTGAGATCAACGTCACTGAGTTCACCGGGCAGCCGCTCCAGCTTAGGTCCGGGCGGTGGGTATGCAATGATGACGGCATCTATACCGTCGAATCAGGAGTTAGCATATGCGCCTGTCATCACCCGCTGATGCCGACTGCGGTGCTCATGAACGTCGAGACTAAAGCTGAGAAGCTGAAGATCAGCTTCTGCAAACGCCAGAAGTGGCGCTCATACATAGTTCCGCGGCAGACGGTTTACAATTCGCGAGAGATAATCCGGATGGCAGACTTAGGTGTAGATGTAACGTCTGAATCCGCCAAGAATCTCGTAAGGTATATCCGAGATGTCGTTGAGCAGCTTAACCCGGATTCGATCCCGGTGATTCAGTCGGTGGGACGGCTCGGATTCATTGACGGCTACGGTTTCTCGCCATACGATTCTGGACTTCAATTCGACGGTGATAAAGCGCTATTGCCCATTTATCGCGCCATAGGAAGTCGTGGCGACACGGACGCATGGCTGAGAACTGCTCGTGAATGCCGCAAGGGGAGTATCACTGCCAGGATCGTTCTGGCGGCATCATTCGCCAGCGTATTGATAAACAAGCTGGGAGGACTGCCATTCTTCGTGCATCTTTGGGGGATCGAGAGCGGTACCGGCAAGACGGTGGCGCTGATGCTGGCGGCGAGTGTCTGGGGTGACCCGGCTCTTGGGCGGTATATTCAGACTTTCAATGCCACTCAGGTCAGTCAGGAGAGGATCGCAGGCTTCCTCAACCATCTGCCCCTCTTGATCGATGAGCTCCAGCTTCTCAACGACAGCTTCGATGTATATCAGCTCGCCGAGGGCGTTGGCCGAGGCCGTGGGAACAAGAACGGCGGTATCGACGAGACGCTTAGGTGGGCAAACTGCATTATCACGTCGGGTGAAGCGCCGATTACAAAGCTCAACAGCGGTGCCGGAGCGATGAACCGTGTGATCGACATCGAATGCGCAGTCGGAGATATGGTTATCGCCGATGGACCTTCGGTATCCGCAAACATCAGAAATAACTACGGATTTGCCGGTAAAGAGTTCGTCAGTTTTCTGGGTTCAACGGGAGCTGATGATAAGCTGAGATCGTACTATCAACAGTATCTAAAGGCTCTTTCCGCCAGGGATGTTTCTGAGAAGCAGACCTTGTCTGCCGCCATCTTGCTGACAGCCGACAGGCTGGTGACTGAGATTCTATTCAAAGACGGCACTGCGCTCACTGCTGAGGATATGATTGGATTCTTAAAGACCAAGACCAACGTATCACTGGGTGAACGCGGATACAAGAGCATTCGCGAGTGGGTCAGCGTGAACTCCAATCACTTCGAGACCGACAACCGGTACGCTGAGATATATGGCGAGATCGTGGGGGACTACGCATATATAATAAGGAGCGAGTTCAATCGTGCTTGCCAGGAAATGGGCATTGACGGTCGGGCTCTGCTGAGCTGGCTGCGCTCCCGCGAGCTGATACAGACGAGGGGGAGACACTTCACCGTACCCAGAAGGATCGGCAGCAGACCGCCGGTGGAGTGTGTAGCTTTAAAGCTGCCGGTCTGAGATGTGGCATTGTGGCACAGACATTACAACAATATAATATAGAGTATATCTTTAACAATGAGATAGTTTATTTCTATAATATAAAGTATAAAGTGCCACATACTATATACGTATCGAATCGACCAACCAATAATGGCACGACACGCTGTGGCAGTCCTGTGCCACGGTGTGCCGCTATGTGCCGCTATAAGAAAGGATGAACTACATGAACGATGACTATCTGGCAAGGGCTCACGAGCTTGACCTTGCTGCCGCTAAGGAAGCGCCTATTGATGATGACTGTGCACCTCCGGAAAGAATGTACTATCTGACTATGAGGGCACTGTACAAGCTGTATCACATAGGGGCTGTCAGTCTTGATGACGCCAAGGCAGCCAAGCAGGAGGCTGTTGACCTGCTGACAGAGCAGAAGTATCTGCATGAGTTGTACGAGCATCAGGCGAGGTTAGAGAAGGTATTCAGGAGCGAGTTTGACAACGAAGATAATATTTGCAAGAACGGTGAGTGCCGATTGTACAAGCTGTTGTGCGGCATAATGGACGAAGATGACGTGACGGAGGACGAGTATAATGGCGAAGAATAACATGCGGCAGAGGACTCTTATACCTAAGATCATCTGGGCGAAGATACGCTACTTCCAGATGCTCGACGATATGCCCGATGAGGTGTTGGCAGAGTATCTGAACATCTGCACCAAAACGCTGAGAGCCTATGACAAGGGAGCAGCAAACCTGACCCTAGGGCAGATAGCGGGGTACATAGACCTGACAGACAGGAAGATGACCGATCTTATCGCTGATGACGCAGTATAAGTAATGAACAAATGTGCAGGACGCATTATAACAACTATGCTGCGTCCTGCTATTTAGAAAGGACGTGCATTTTTTTGACAAACAACAAAGGTAACAAGAGAAAGCCGGGTCTGCTCAGCTCGGGCAATTTCAGGAAGCAGTTGGTGATTGGATATGACCCTGGCGGGAAAAGGATAGTCAAATCCTTCACCGCCAAGACCCTTTGGGAAGCGGAAAAGAAGGCGGCGGAATACAAGAGAAAACACGGTATCGGTGCTATTCCCGATGAGCTGACAGTGTATGCGGCAATGGAGCAATATATCAACTCCAGAAGATACATCATCGAGGAGTCAACGCTCAAGGGCTATGATGTGATACTGCGCAATCGGCTGCAGTCGATAATGATGATGAAGATCTCCGAGCTTACTGTACTTGATGTGCAGGCGGCAGTCAATAAGGATCGCGCTGAAAAGGGCAGTTCGAGAAAGACGCTTAAATCGGCGGTGAGTCTGTTGAACAGTGCGCTTGTGGCGCAGGGGTTTGACTACGACCTGCTCAAGAGGATCACTTTCCCAGGGGAGAAGGCTACCAAGCCCGAGCTGCCCTCGGCGGAGTCGGTGATCGAAGCGATAATGGGGACTGAATTTGAACTGCCATGTCTGCTGGCGATGTGGCTGTCCATGCGTGTGTCCGAGGTCAGAGGACTCAAATATTCCGATATCTCCAGGGATCACAGGCACATCACGGTCTGCCGAACCCGTGTTTATCTGGGCAAGGGCAGGGATAAGGCAAAGGGCAGGACTAAAAACACCGGGAGCAACAGGTCTGTATGGTTGCCCGAATTTCTTTACAACAAAATAATGGAACAGCCCCACAGCAGTGATGACGATTTTATCATCAACAAGACCTATAACCAAGTTGCACAGAATTTCCACAGATACATGGAGCGCAGAGGGATAAAGATCACGTTTCACCAGCTGCGTCATATGTTTGCGACAACTGCCAATGACCTCGGAGTGTCGGACGACTACATTCAGAAGCTGGGTGGTTGGTCGTCCAACAGCATTTTGAAGAGCATTTACACTCACACCACAGCCTCGGTGGAGGATAGGTATCAGAGGGTTATTGATGATTATTATATGGGTGTGATCAATGATTGTAATAATAAAAACAACATGGATGACTGACTGATATTTTGCGGTCAATATCCGAAAAAACTTGCATAGAAAAACGTCTCATTTCGTGTGAGACGTTTTTTAATAATAGTATTCATAGTTTTTTACTGTATAGATCTTATTCAGTCGCTTTAGCAAGCTGTTTTACAAGCTCATCTACATTACTATATGGATAATACCCAGAAATAATATCCTTCATTTCATATCCTTTTTCATCATATAAAGAACGTAGGTTTTCTGCATTTTTTATTGCTTTTTCAACATTTTGATATCCAAGAATGATCTTTGCAATAAGCCCCTGGTCATCTTTGTGCTTTTCATAGCTGTCAGTCAGTAAATCAAGATGTTGTTCTATTTTTTTTAGCAATGGGTTTCTTTCTCAGCGGATCGCCATCAAGCTCTTCTATGTGCATCAAAAGCCATACCTCAAAAAGTAAGCTGGATACCAAAAGGTGATACTCGGATTCTGAGTTTTTAGCCTGTTCTATTACTTCTGCTATATTGTCTGGTGCGTCACAATCAAAAACAAGATATTTGTCATAATCATAGAAGGCTTTACTATTATGATCATCTTTGAGGAATTCTTCTATATTGTCATATTTATTTTTTATTCGCTTTTTAAAAAAGTCGAAATAATTCATTTCTGTATGACCCTCGCAGAAAATGAGAATCTTACCTATATGCAGTTCTATTGTGTCGCTTGTTCGTGGGCTCAGCATCATCCTAGGCATTAGACTCATCTCCTTGCTGCAACTCGTCAAAGCTCCTGAATATCGGGATAGCACCGTACTTTCCTTGAATATATTCTTTGTAGAACGATGAATCTTCCCTTACCTTAAGGTCTGCTAAAGTGTAGATTTTTGACTCCCCACGTTCGTTTTTATCGACAAATACTATCTCATCTCGTCTGAATTGTTCTTTGTTCAGCAAAGAAATATCGTGAGTAGAGAATATCAACTGAGATTTTGTGTTTTCAGATGACTGAAACATATTTATTATTAGTTTAGTCAACAAGGGATGTAACCGTGCTGACAATTCGTCAATGATCAAAACACCGCCTTTTTCCTGTATTTCAATTATTCTCTGAATAAACATTAAAAACCTTAATGTTCCTGAAGACTCCTGATTCAGATCAAATGATATTTCGCCAATGGCATTTCCTTTTTCGTCAAACTTTTTGTGGATAGTTTTTATTTCAATGATCTTCTTGGAATTCAATGGATTTCCATTTGAAACAAGCTGCTCTTTTACTTCAATTCGTTCTATTCCAACATCTATCATTTTGAGATATTCTTCAACTCTGTTTTTATAATTCTGGTCAATAAATAGTCTGCTGTTTATTGATGCTTGACTTAAAGTGGTTTTGACCGATGTTTCCATAATCAGTTCAAAATAAACAGTAAGATCTCCAAAAATAAACTCTCTAAATCCTTCAACAAGCAAATCTCTTTCTTTGCTTCCAAGAAAATAATCCAATGCCGAAATAAACAGCCTTCCTGACGGAATACGGTCAATTCTATTCAAGATATTCTTATATTTTGTGCCAATAGACAGAGTATCTTTTTCTCTGTCATAAATCTGATCATCGTTAATATAATACCATTCATTTATCACATCATAATCTGAATAGCCATCTGCGTAATCATCATCTGATATATTATTGTGCTTTAACTCAAATCCATATTGATATCTATTACCTTTATAATTAAACACTATCTCAAACTCTGTATTGTCTTCTGAATCAGACAACAAAAACGGAGTGATGTTCTCATATGGACTATTGGATTTATTTGAATTACTGAATAATTGATTGGATAAAACAATTTGAAAAGCATGTATTGCTGCAATCAGATTGGATTTTCCGGCAGCATTTGCTCCATAAATTGCAATAGTTTTTAAATGTCCATATTTTGCATCCGAATTAGTTTTTTCAGATAAAATAATATGATCCTTATGCTGTTTATACGAAAGAGCCCTGAAATCAAGAACTGATTCATCCTTAAATGACATGAAATTCTTTACTCTAAATAACTCTATCATATTAGCACCCCCAATTATATTATACAGTGTTTTCTTTGTTATGTCAATAATATTCTCGAAAAAATCGAGAATATTCATCTAAAATGCGCTAAGTATTCTGAAAATTGTTATTTTTCTCTGGTTTTTCGGATTTGCTTAGTGCCGAAGTGTTTGAAATACGGCTTCACAAACAAGTTCTTTTGCAGCGTGCATAATCATCTGAATCAGTTCTGCATTTCCGAAAAACCTCTTTCACCGTTTATGGCAATCTAAATGTTCACTGGATCATGCATCATTTTATTGATTCACAAATATAGATTCATGACTAATTAGAAGGATAAATAGAATAGCAATTCAGATCGGTGCCGTACTTTGTTATTGTTTTTCATCCGAAACCGGTTGCGAAAACGCCCGAAATATGCTATAATAAAAGTACCCCACTACGTCCTGTATAACTTGAAAGGACGTGCATTTTATGGCAAGTATAAAAGGTAATAAGAAAAAGCCCGGGCAGCTCAGCTCGGGCAAATTCAGAAAGCAGGTGGTCGTCGGCTACGATGAAAACGGGAAACGAATAGTCAAGTCATTTATAGCCAAGACCGAATGGGAAGCTGCAAAAATGGCAGCCGATTACAAGGCGAGACACGGTATAGGCGCAGACCCCGATGAGCTGACGGTTTCAGCGGCATTAGAGAAGTACATCAATGCCCGCAGGGACATCATCGCCCCGTCAACGCTCAACGGCTACAACATTATCCTGAAAAACAGACTCCAGGCTATCATGATGACAAAGATCTCCGAGCTGAAAATACTCGATGTTCAGGCGGCAGTCAACGCCGATTACAGAGATAAAGGTAGCTCACGTAAGACCCTCAAATCTGCACTTAGCCTTGTCAACAGCGCACTTGCGGCTCAGGGGTATGAGTATAATCTTGTCAAGAGAATCACAATTCCCGCACCCAAAGCCAAAAAGTCAGAGCTGCCGCCTGCGGAAGAAGTTATCAATGCGATAAAGGGGACGGAGTTTGAACTGCCGTGCCTGCTTGCGATGTGGCTGTCGCTTCGGGTCAGTGAGGTCAGGGGCTTGCAGTATCGGGACATTTCTAAGGACGGAACGCACATCACAGTTTGCCGCACCCGTGTTTATCTCGGTTTGGAGAGTGACGAAAAGAGGGACTTCACCAAAAACGAAGGCAGTAACAGAACTGTCAGTCTGCCGAAGTACCTTTACGATATGATAATGGCGCAGCCGCACGCAAGCGATGATGACTACATCGTGAACATGAGCTACAATCAGGTATCGCAGAATTTTCGCAGGCACATGGAGAAAAAAGGTATTAAGATAACCTTTCATCAACTGCGGCATTTGTTTGCGACTACGCTGAATAATCTGGGCGTTGACGACGACTATATCCAGAAAATGGGCGGCTGGGCTTCGAACAATATCCTCAAGACCGTTTACACGCATACCAACGCCTCGCTCGAACAGCGGTTTCAGAGAATGATAGATGACTACTATATGGGTCTGATAGGCGGCTGTAACAGTACAAAAAATCTCCCTGATCAGTCAGGTTAAAACTGCTGTGTGATTATTTCGAGGTAATTTGTGTGATTTCAGTCATTGAACAATCCCGAAAATGCTTGATTTCACGGGATTCTGGGAGCATTTTTTCGTGTGATTTTGTGTGATTTTCGTGTGATTTTGTGTGATTTTGTGACAAAACGTGTGACTGAAAGTGGAAATTCAGCGTCAAATATGGAATTTTGATGAACAAAATGACCCTCTATTTTCCACAGACAAAATGCCCGCAAACCGCGTAATAGCGTGCTAAACAAAGAAAAATCCCGTGTGATCAAGCTTTTGACCACACGGGGATTTGGCGGAGAAGGAGGGATTCGAACCCTCGATGAGCTATTAACCCATA
>CACXDI010000112.1 GCA_902766335.1 uncultured Ruminococcus sp.
GGCGACAGCCCAACTGCGGTCGCTTTCCTTGATTGCTGAGCCGTCAGCACCAATCTTTGTCTACTAACCTTTTAGGAATTAGTATAAGAGGTTAAGGTAAATGTATTATTCTGCGATCGGCGTGCTTGCCGCCCTGGTATTGCTGATAGTGAACTGGGATTTTCTGTTGGCTCCGCAGGCTTACGATAAGCCTGCCTGGGCAGTATACAGGAAGTTCCTGTTTGCTGTGCTTGCCTATTATGTTACGGATATTCTCTGGGGCATACTGGAGTCGAAAAAGCTTTCGGCTGCGCTATTTGTGGATACCACCGTATACTTCATGGCTATGGCGTTGGGCATATCCTTCTGGGCGGAATATATCGTAGCCTATCTAAATGAAAAAAACTCCTTCGGACGTTTTCTGGTATATTCGGGACGGAGCATAGTTGTCCTTGTGCTGGGAGTGACAGTCGTCAATATATTCACCCCGGTGCTGTTCACGGTGGACAGCGACAGCGTCTATACCGCTCTGCCGCTGCGCTACGCGGTGCTGGTCTGCCAGATAGCGTTCCTGATCGTCATTTCGCTCCATGCCCTGACCTCTATATTCAGGAACCGCTTCAAAGCAGAGGAGCAAACACGCTGCCGCATTATCGCTTCCTTCGGGATCATCATGGCTGTCTGCCTGTTCTTTCAGCTGTGGTTCCCCTATCTGCCCCTTTACTCGACCGCCTATATGCTGGGTATCTGCCTGCTCCACTCCTTCGTTGCCAACGATGAAAAGGAAGAACACAAGCAAATGGCAGAGGAGGCAGAGAAAGTCGCCGAGCTTAAGGACAGATTCTTCTCTCTGCTTGATAATATGCCCGGCATGACCTTCACAAAGGACGCCGCGACGGGAAAGTATCTCGCCTGCAACCAGGCGTTAGCCGACTATGCCAACAAGAGCTCCCCCGAGGAGGTGCTGGGTCTTACCGACGACCAGATCTTTGACGCCAAGACCGCGGCGCATTTTGTGGAGAAGGACAGGATCGCCCTGTCTCTTACCAGACCCTACGTATTCTACGAGGATGTGCCCGACGCTATGGGCAATCCCAGACAGCTTGAGACCACAAAGCTGAAATACACCGACACCAAGGGCAGAGCCTGCATACTCGGTATGTGCCGGGATATCACCGAACTTGTGACTATCCAGCAGGAGCAGGCGATGACCAAAGAAGCCTACGAAAGCGCCGTAAAGACGGGTATGATGTATAACCGCATCGCACAGACCCTCGCCAGGGATTACACCGAGATGTTCTACGTCAACACCAACTCCGAGGAGTTCACGGAATACCGCAGGAACGAAGAGGACGGCACACTTTCCGAAGTGCGCCACGGCTGGCATTTCTTCAGCGACTGCAGGACGGAGCTCAGCGAAAGCGTTTTCCCCGACGACAAGGAGACCTTCCTTGAGGCGATCAACCGCAAAAAGCTGATGAAGACTCTGAGCCGAAAGGACACCTTCGTTCTGAACTACAGAAAGCTTGCCGGCGGCGAGCCTGTCTACGTCAGCATGAAGATCTCCCGCATGGAAAAGGGCGAGCCGTTTATCATCATAGTCTTTATGGACGTTGACACCGAAATGCGCGAGGCGATAGCCAAGAACGAGGCGCTCTCGAACGCTCTGTCATCGGCAGAGAAGGCAAACAGGTCAAGGAATAATTTCCTCAACGGAATGAGCCACGAGATACGCACTCCCATAAACGCGATCATCGGACTGGATACCCTCGCTCTCAGAAACAGCGGACTTGATGACAAGACCCGCGACTACCTGGACAGGATCGGGGACAGCGCAAGATATCTGCTGTCTATCGTCAAAGATATCCTTAATATGAACCGTATCGAATCGGGGCTGGAGGTTCTCCAGAAGAACGAGTTCTCGCTCCGCACGATGCTGGAACAGATCACGGCGAAAATGGTCTCCCAGTGCGCCGACAGGGGACTTGAATTTAATCTCCATATTTCCGACAATCTGGACGAGCTGTATTTCGGCGACGATATGAAGCTCAAAGAGGTGCTGGACAATATCTTCTCCAACGCCGTGAAATTTACCGATCCGCCGGGCAAGGTCACCATGACCGTGGAAAAGACCGCAGAGTTTGAGGAGCAGACAACGTTCTGCTTCAGCATCAAGGACACGGGCATAGGAATGGATAAGGAATACCTGCCCTGGGTCTTTGACGAATTTTCGCAGGAAAACGGCGGCAGCAAGGCAAGGCACGGAAACGGCGGTCTCGGCTTGGCTATCACCAAGCGGCTCGTAGAAATGATGAACGGTCATATAACCGTCGAATCCGAAAAGGGCAAGGGCACGGAGTTTAAGGTGACGATAACGCTCCGCAAGTGCGAGCCGAAGGATAATGATAAGCTGGGCGAGATAGATACCGGCGCTCTGTATATCCTCGTGGTGGATGACAATGCTATCGAAGCGGAGCACGCAAAAATGGTGCTTGAGGAAGTAGGCATCCGTGCCGACTTCTGCACCAACGGTCAGGAAGCGCTGCGGAAAATGGAAGTCCAGCACTTAAGAAAGCGTCCCTACAACATAGTGCTTATGGACTGGAATATGCCGGACATGAACGGCATGGAGGTCTCTGCCGAGATACTTCGCCGCTACGAAAAAGAAAGCATAGTTGCCGCGATGACGGCATACAGCTGGGAGGATATCCGCAGCGAGGCAAATTCCGTGGGAGTGGAAGATTTTATGGAGAAGCCGCTGTTTGCGGCAAGCATCATAGAGAACCTGGAGCGTATCGCCCGCAGGAGAAGCATGACTATCTTCAAGGAAAAGAACAGGGCAAGGCTGGAAGGCAGACGTATCCTTATGGCAGAGGATATGGAGCTCAACGCCGAGATCATGACAGATATGCTTGAGATAGAGAACATCAAGGTAGATCATGCCGAGAACGGAAAGATCGCCGTAAAGCTCTTTAAGGAAAGCACGGCGGGCATCTATTCGGCGATACTTATGGACGTGCGTATGCCGGTAATGGACGGGCTTGAAGCGGCAAAGACTATCCGCTCAATGAACAGAGAGGACGCAAAGCGCATCCCGATCATAGCGCTCACCGCCAACGCCTTCGACGAGGACGTACAGCTCTCAATGCAGGCGGGAATGAATGCGCACCTCAACAAGCCGGTGGAAGCAGACCGCCTTATCAGGATCTTAGGCGAGCTGATCTACGAATCGGAGCAGAAGATCACGGGAAGCTGACAACAGCGAAAATGTCATTCCCGGCAGTCCGCGTGATCTCTCCGGCGGTCATATGGAAGAATGTATTGCTCCCCCAATTAAACCTTGCCGGAAAGGCGCAGGCAAAAATATCAAGGCGTAAAAGCGCAGATGGGCTGACGCCCTTCAAGGGAGCTTGACGACGAGTGATGAGCCGTCAGTGCCGAGATTTGTCTGCTGTTCTTTTAGGGATTAGTATTATTTGTGTCAAGCA
>CACXDI010000113.1 GCA_902766335.1 uncultured Ruminococcus sp.
GGCGACAGCCCAACTGCGGTCGCTTTCCTAGATTGCTGAGCCGTCAGCACCGATCTTTGTCTACTAACCTTTTAGGGATTAGTATTACACAAAAGTACCGTACAATATTATTAATAAATTATTAAAGCTATTGCATTTTGTGTCGGATAATGGTATAATGATTATATGTAAACGTTTTAGTAAGGGAGGTATGTCCTGTGATGTATAAGAAAGTAATATCCTGCACTGCGGCTTTTGTGCTTCTGCTCACCGGCTGTACCTTTAAAAAGCCGGAGGATTCCGGCGCCCCGCCCGCTCCGCCTTTTGAGGCGCTCAACGAGACCGTCGCGGGGAGAAAGAACGTTTATCTCATAGTCAAGAACCTTGAGAGCAGCTACTGGAAGGTGGTCATCGAGGGCGCGAAGGACGGCGGCGACGATTTCGGCTGCAACGTGTTCTACAGCGGCAGCTACAGCGAGAACGACTGGCATTCACAGGAAAGGCTGCTGGGCGAGGCTGCTGACGCAGGGGCTGACGCGGTGCTGTTCTCTCCCAACGATTCGGTAATGCTCGCCGAAAAGATAGACGAGATACACGAAAAGGGCGTGAAGGTCATTCTGATAGACACTATCGCCAACACCCGGAATTACGATATATGCTACATGACCGACAACCTTATCGCCGGGCAGAACGCCGCCGAGGAAATGCTCGCAAGGCTCCATGAGCGCGGGATACCCGAGACCGAGGAGCTGGAGATCTGCATACAGGTGGGCGCCTCCTCGTCGCAGACGGTAAGCGAGCGCCTTGCAGGATTCAAGCAGTACTGGACGGAAAACGCTCCGGCTGCCTGGGAGATAGTGAACGATATCCGCTGCAACGAGGGCGACGCCGAGGTGGCGCTGGATCTCGCCGAGGATATAATAGAAGATCACAAGGAAAAGCTCAAGGGCGTTTTCGGGACGAACAACGGCTCTACCGTGGGCTTTGCAAAAATCGTTGCCGACAAGCACCTGACCGATATCACGGTAGTCGGGTTCGACTATTCCGAGGAAATGGCGAGCCTTATAAAATCCGATGAATACGACGCTTCCGCTATGGTGCAGAGACAGTACCAGATGAGCTACGGCGGAGTCGAGGAGGCTCTGAAGCTGATAGCCGGCGGGTCTGTAGAAGAAAAATTCGTGGATACGGGAGTCGTGGTGGTCAATAAAAAGACGCTGGATGACCCGGAGGTCAAAGAGATTCTTAAACACAGCTGAGGGACAATATGAAGACCAGGAAGAAGAAAGACGAAAAAACAAATATTTCGTTCATCCGTGCGGTGATGATCTATTTGCTCATATATATTGTCGGAATGACACTGGTCATCTTTGTGTTCAATTTGCTGATAAACAAGCATGACGAACAGCTGACAAGCGAGATATGCAGCCTTGTGACCGAGAAGATGAACAACTCGATAAGATACATGACTCTCTCGGCAGAGGACGTTTCAGCTGTGCTTGCCGCCCAGGACGATCCCGATACCGAGTCGCTTTACGAGTCTTTGAAAAAATGCGCCGGCGACAAGGACGAGATACTCAGCATGGGACTTATCGACGGCAGCGGCAATATCTACGCTTCCGAATCGGAGCAGCGGGAATTTGAAAAATGGGACATGAAAAAGGTGGCTGACGAGGCTGACCCGATCTCCATTTCGCCCCCCTACCGTTCCGGCAAGACGGGAGACACGGTGTTCACCATGTTCGTGGATATGCCCTTCCCCGACGGCAGAGACGGGTATCTTTTCATGACCTATCCCCTCCAGGAGATACAGAATATGGCGTCCTCCGAGTCGATAACCTCG
This sequence comes from uncultured Ruminococcus sp., assembly GCA_902766335.1. Lineage (GTDB taxonomy): Bacteria > Bacillota > Clostridia > Oscillospirales > Ruminococcaceae > YE71. Next base: position 1,823 of record CACXDI010000113.1, read on the forward strand.
GAAAACGAGATATGGCTGATGAACGCCGCAAGCGACAACATTATCCAGTGCGCGGGCAAGGACAAGTATTCTATCGGCAGCTGGAACAACGCACTGCTGAGATTCAGGGACATAAACTACAGAGACGTAAAGGACTACAACAGCTGGAAGGAAAAAATGAATGACGGAGAGGACTCCGCCTCTGTGGTATACCGCATCGACAAGACTCAGTACACCCAGGTGTTCTCGAAGATAGACTATATGCACGGCTGGTATCTTGTAGTAAGGATGCCGAGCAGCGGGCTGTCGAGGATGATGCAGAGCTTCAAGATAACGGTGCTGATATTCGTTATCGTTCTGATGATAGCTACCACGCTGCTGTTCCTGGTGCTGAGGCAGAGGACTCTCAGGGAGCGGGAGGCTCTTGAGGATCTGTCCACCCACGATCCGCTGACCGGCGCTCTCAACAGACTTGCCTTCGACAGAGAGGCTGAGGAGTATCTCAAGTCGCCCCACCGCAAGCAGGGTGCGCTGCTGTATCTCGACGTGGATTATTTCAAGCAGGTCAATGACCGCTACGGTCACGCCGCCGGCGACAAGGTGCTTATAGAGTTTACCGAAGCGCTGCGTGAGCTTTTCGGAGAGAAGGGCTACATCGCAAGATACGGCGGAGACGAATTTACGGTATTCGTCATGGGTCTCAACCAGGAGACCGTCAGCATACGCATAGACCAGCTCAGCAAAATGACCGCGAAGATCGTCCCCGGCGAGGAGCCGGCTGAGGACGACATGAAGATAACCTTCAGCTGCGGAGCCGCCTTCTTCCCGGACAACGGCATTGAACTGAAGGTGCTGGAGCGCAGCGCCGACACCGCCCTCTACCGCGTAAAGAAAAGCGGGCGCAACGGCTACGCATGGAGCGGCAGAAAGGTCATCAAGCACTCATAACTATCAAAGCCGGAGTCCCCCCTCCGGCTTTTTTCTTTGTCCGCGTCATCGCGCCGCGGCATATGTTGGTGCTATACTCTCGTTTTGTGACCTCTGGCGTGATCGTGGGGAAAGTTTGCACAGCAAACTTCTAGCAAAAAAGCCCCGCAGGGGCGTTTTGCCGCCTTCGCTATCCATAGCTGTGCAAAAAATAAGAGCACCCTTTATCAGAGTGCTCTTACTGGAGGCGCCATCCAGATTTGAACTGGAGATCACGGAGTTGCAGTCCATTGCCTTACCACTTGGCTATAGCGCCGAAAATAAAAAGCGGATTACGAGGCTCGAACTCGCTACCTCCACCTTGGCAAGGTGGCGCTCTACCAGATGAGCTAAATCCGCATTTCTGGTGCTTCCGATCGGAATCGAACCAATGACACGGGGATTTTCAGTCCCCTGCTCTACCAACTGAGCTACGGAAGCATTGACGACCCGGATGAGACTCGAACTCACGACCTCCGCCGTGACAGGGCGGCGTTCTAACCAACTGAACTACCGGGCCAAAAAATGGTGGGAACAATAGGGCTCGAACCTATGACCCTCTGTTTGTAGGACAGATGCTCTCCCAGCTGAGCTATGCTCCCATCACCTTTTATTCATTCGCTCGGTGTTCCTGTTTGGTACCCTTGCGACTTACTTAGTATACCATATCCGAAGCGTTTTGTCAACCACTTTTTTTGAAAATTTACACTTTTGTCATATTTGCCATATTTATTAACAGAAAAGCCAGGCAATGCACAAATCTGTCAATTCAGTCCGTTCTCTCCATACTGCGCAAAGAGCCGCACAATATCCGTATAGAGTGCATGATGCTCGGGCTTCTGCAGATCGGGATCCTCCGAAAGCAGCAGATCGGCGGCCTCCTGTACCTCGTGGAGCATTCTGGTGTCCGTGATATCGGCTAATTTCATCGGCGGCAGACCGTGCTGCATACTGCCGAAGAAATCGCCCGGCCCCCGGAGTGCTAAGTCCGCCTCGGCGACCTTGAAGCCGTCTGTCGTGCTGCTGAGCAGGCGCAGGCGCTCCCGGCTTTCCTCGCTGGCATGCTCCGTCACAAGGATGCAGTAGCTCTGGTGCTCGCTGCGTCCGACACGGCCACGGAGCTGGTGGAGCTGTGACAGGCCGAAGCGCTCGGCGTCCTCAATGAGCATGACTGTGGCATTCGGTACATCCACGCCGACCTCGACCACGGTCGTGCAGATGAGCACATCTGTCTCGTGGTCACGGAATTTCCGCATAGCTTCGTCCTTTTCCTGCGGACTCATCTGACCGTGCAGGATATCTGTGCGCCACCCGGCGAGCAATGTGGTCTTCATCTGCTCGGCATAGGCCGTCACGGCTTTCAGATCCGTTTCGCCCTCCTCGATGGCCGGGCACACGATATAGGCCTGTCTGCCCGCCTGCAGCTCGCCGGTCAGGAAGTGCATGGCTCTCGGACGGAGCTTTCCGGTCACGGCATAGGTCTCCACCGGGCGCCGTCCAGCAGGCAGCACATCGAGTACAGAGACATCGAGATCGCCGTAGACCAGCAGCGCCAGTGTGCGGGGGATGGGCGTTGCGGACATGACGAGCTTGTGCGGGACACCGCCTTTTTCCGCCAGTGCGGCTCGCTGTGCCACGCCGAAGCGGTGCTGCTCATCCGTGATGACGAGTGCAAGGCGCTTGTACTCCACAGCCTTCTGAAAAACGGCATGTGTGCCGACAATGACCTGCATCGAGCCGTCAGCGATCCCGGCATAGAGCGCCTTTTTCTCCTTCTGCTTCAGCGAGCCGGTCAGCAGGCAGACGCTGATGCCGAGCGGCTCCAGAAAGCGCTGCAGCGTCTGGAAATGCTGTGCCGCCAAAATTTCGGTCGGCGCCATCAAAACGCACTGCATCCCGCTCTGTACCGTGCAGTAGCAGGCGGCAGCAGCCACGGCCGTTTTGCCGGAGCCGACATCGCCCTGCAGCAGCCGGTTCATGGGCGCACCGCTGCAGAGATCAGCCCGGATCTCCTCGATCGCACGAAGCTGCGCCGTTGTGGGCGAGAAGGGGAGACTGTCGTAGTATGGCTGCAGGCTGACAGCCGGGTCGATGGGGTAGTCTGTCACCCGCTGTGACCGCTGCCGGAGCAGCCGGAGTCCGAGTTGCAGCCGGAGCATTTCCTCGAAGGCAAGCCGATGCCGTGCCGTTTCCGCATCCGCCATTGTTTCGGGCGTGTGGATGCCGTGCATGGCCTTCGGGAGCGGTTCAAGGCCGTAGCGTTCCCGTAATGCCTGCGGGAGCGTCTCAAAGGGCTGCTCGTCCATGATCTGCAGCGCCTCCCGGAGATTCGTGCGCACCATCGCACTCGTCAGCCCCGTGGTCTGCGGATAGACGGCTTCGAGGGGATTGTCCTCCTCCCGGTGGATCAGCGGGGCATGGATCTCCCGCTGCATGCCGCCGGTGATCTTGCCGTACATGGTATAGGTCTTGCCGACCTGCAGCGCCTGATAGCTGTAGACATTGTTGAAGATGCGGATGCCGATAGGCGTCCCCTCGTCATCGACGGCCTCGAGCGCAAAGATCTGCAGCCCGCCCCGTGCGTAAATGGGGCGCTTTTTGGCTGTGACCGTCACCCGGATGACCGCCGGCTGGTCGGCAGTCGTTTCTGCGACCGGCACCGGCTCCCGGTAATCCCGGTAGTCCCTCGGCAGATAGTACAGCAGCTCATAGGGTGTCGTGATGCCGACCTTGGCATAGACCGCCGCCCGCTTTGCACCAACGCCTTTGAGCTTCTGGATGGATAGGAAAAGTCTTGTCATGTGTTGCTCCTTTTTTCGTCGGCGCAGTGCGCCGACTTAGGGAGGGCTCCTCGCCCTCCC
>CACXDI010000114.1 GCA_902766335.1 uncultured Ruminococcus sp.
AAAAATGTCCCGAACAGACAAAAAGTCTGTCCGGGACGTGTCATATGCTTTATTATTCCGTTCTCAGAGCCACAACGGGATCCTTCTTGGCGGCGCTGCGGGACGGGATAAGCCCCGAGATCAGCGTTAAGAACACGCTTATCGCCACTAGTATGCCCGCTGCGGGTATCGGCAGGAATGCATTCAGCTTCTGGATATCCGTCAGCTTGTGGATTATTATATTTATCGGTATGCAGAGCAGCATAGTGACGATAACGCCCAGCAATCCCGAAGCGAAGCCTATTATCATTGTCTCGGCGTTGAACATACTGGATACGTCTCTCTTTGAAGCGCCTATGGCACGGAGTATGCCTATCTCCTTGGTGCGCTCCTGTACCGATATCAGCGTGATGACGCCTATCATAATAGAGGAAACTATCAGCGAGATAGATACGAATGCGATCAGTACGTAGCTTATGGCGTTGATTATCGTGGTGACGGAGGAGAGCATCAGACCGATGTAGTCGGTGTAGTTTATCTCCTTCTCCTCGTCAACGTCCTTGTTGTACTGCTCTATCGTGTCGGTGATAACGTCCTTGTTCTCAAAGGTGGCGGCGTACAGCGATATGGACGCGGGGTGATCCTTGTCCACGTAGCCCAGCTCCTTCAGGTTCTGATCGTAGGTGGAGTCAGAAACATCGTGGGGCATAACATCGTCGAAATACTGCGCGAGAGTCTTTTCGTCAGCCTGCTCCAGCACCTGATCCAACATTTCCGAAAGCTGTGCGGTGGTCACCTCTGCGATAGCGGCGCTCACCTGCTCCGACTTCTGTGCGGAGACCTGCTCGCGCATACCGTTTTCCAGCATTTCGTTGAACTCCTCGTCGCTCATGGAGTGGAGATACTGCTTTATGGTCTCCTCGTCCATAGTGACTTTGCCGCCTATCATCTGCATGAAGGCTGCTACCATTTCGTCCTCGGTCATGCTCTTGACCCTCTCGGCAGCCATGGCGATCTCCTCGTCGGTAGGTATACTCATAATGGAGACATACAGCTCGCTCTTTTTGGCGTCCTCGAGACCCGCCACATACTCCTTGAAGCCTTCAGCCTTCTGGGCGTCAGTGTAATCAGCAGTCTCGTCCTCAAAGGGCAGACCGCTGAAAATGTCGGTGTCGGGGGAATCCAGCTGAGCCTCGATAGGCTCGGCGCCCTCGCTGTGCTCTATCACATACTCGGTGAGGGAATCGGTGTAGGCGATAGCCGTCTGGAGCATGGGAGCCTTGGCGTCATCGTTAGGACGGATAACACCGCAGATCTTTATATCTACGCCGTTGTCGTAAAGATACTTGAGCCCCGTCTCGCTGTCGCGCATATCGGTGTAGTTGCCCGACTCGTCCTTTGAGTAGCAGTCGGAGCTGAGCACCAGCTTGTATTCCTTGTCGCAGACGTCCTTGTAGCTCCAGGATCTGTCGTCGTACTTTACCTCTTCCTTCTCCATAGCCGCGTCCATAATTTTCTTCATGTCATCGTGGCTCTTGAGACCCAGCGCATAGAGTGAGAGATCGTCTATCTCGTTGTTGTTGTCCAGCACGAGAAGCACTTCATTGTAATCCTCCGGCCATTCGCCGTAGATAAGGTCATACTGCCCCTTGACGATATCGTTGATACCGCCGCCGTCACGGGTGGGAAGCATTTCGGTGCAGAGACTCACGCCGGTCTGGAACATACTGGACATTCCCTGCATATAAGTCTCGCGCTGATCCATCATCGTGCCGATGTCATACCCCAGAGATTCAGCCATGATATCCTGCATCAGCTTGTTGGGGTCTGAACGGATTATCCCGCCGTCGGAGTTCTTGGTGTAGATACCTATGTCCAGCCCGTAGGAATACTTCACCGAGCTGATAGCGTCATGAAGCTCGCTGTTTTCGTCGGCACGCTCCTTTTCAATGAACTCCTTGAAGGACTTCAGATCGTTGGTGGTCTGGTTGGAGGTGCTCAGGGCGTTTACAAGGTCTGAGAATATAGGCTTGATGTAAACGGCGTCCCTTTCGTGCTCCTCGCTCTTGGTGGACTGCCCGGTCATAGTCTCGAACAGCGACGAGAAGTCCATAGTCTGGGATTCTATCGTAAGCGGGTAGGCAGACAGCGACTCCTCCTGCACGTCGTTGATATATTCGGTGACGCCCTCTGAAAGCGCGAGTATCAGCGAGATACCGATGATACCTATGCTTCCCGCAAAGGAAGTGAGTATCGTCCGTCCCTTTTTGGTCATCAGATTTTTCAGCGACAGAGAAAACGCCGTACCAAAGGACATGGAGGGCATTTTCGTTTTCCCGGCTGTGCGGCTGTCCTCGTCATGCTTTCTTTCGGTGGCTATCTCCTCGTCGGTGAGAGGCATACTGTCGCCGGTGATCTCGCCGTCCAGCACGTTTATGATACGCGAAGCGTACCTGTCCGCAAGATCTGGATTGTGGGTGACCATGATTATCAGCTTGTTTTCGGATATCTTCTTGAGTATCTCCATGACCTGCACGCTGGTCTCGGTGTCCAGAGCGCCGGTAGGCTCGTCGGCAAGGATTATATCCGGATCGTTCACCAGCGCACGGGCAATGGCAACACGCTGCATCTGTCCGCCGGACATCTCGCTGGGGCGCTTTTTCAGCTGATTCCCCAGACCTACGTCCTCCAGCGCCTTCTTTGCACGCTCGCGGCGCTCCGACTTGGAAACGCCCGACAGCGTGAGCGCAAGCTCAACGTTTTGCAGCACCGTCTGGTGAGGTATCAGGTTGTAGCTCTGGAACACGAAGCCTATCGAGTGGTTGCGGTAGGCGTCCCAGTCGCGGTCCTTGAAGTCCTTGGTGGACTTGCCGTTTATTATCAGATCGCCCTCGGTGTACTGGTCAAGACCGCCGATGATGTTGAGCATGGTGGTCTTTCCGCAGCCCGAGGGACCCAATATCGCCACAAATTCCGAGCGTCTGAAATTAAGATCTATCCCCCGCAGCGCATGGACTACGTCATCGCCGGCGGGGTATTGCTTCTTTATGCCTTTCAGTTCGAGCATATCTTTCCTCCGATCTCTAACACATATAGGTATTATGAAATATTACTATTAATGATACCACTTTTGTCAGGCTTTTGTCAAGCAAAACCGCGAAATATGGCGTTCAAATAAGCATTATGCACATAAAAAACGTCCCCCTGGGGGGACGTTTTGAAACTTTGACAGCCGTTTATTTACTTGCACTTAACGCTCTTGACAGCGCTCCAGCCACCCTTATAGACAGTCTTGCCTACCTTTTTGTAAGCGCATACCCTTGCATAGTATACCTTTCCCTTTTTCATGCCCTTAACGGTCTTGGAAAGTGTCGAAGCTTTCTTTATGGTGTAGGTCTTTGCCGACTTCTTGAAGCTCTTATTGAGCGCTATCTGCACCTTGTATCCGTCAACGCCGCCTGATGACTTCTTCCATGTCAGCTTGAGGGTCTTGGTCTTAGGACTTGTCAGCTTTTTTGCAGCAGCCTTTGCGGGCTTGATGATGAAGCTGCCCGACTTGCTGCCCTCAAAGTAGCCCTTGCCGGTAACAGTAACAGTCGCCTTGCCGCAGTTCTTGTTGTTCTTGTAGGATACCGTGTAATCCTTATCCTTTGCAAGAGTCTGTCCGTTAAGCGTTACCTTCGGCGCGGGCATTAAAGCCTTGCCGGTGTAGGTCTTGTTCGCCGCCTTGACAGTCGCTTTTGAGATGTCCTGCTTTTCGATATTTACGGGCTCAACGTACATTGCATTGATAGTCAGGACGCAGTCTGCAACGGGGTCTTCAAGCGTTGCAGCGATCTTCGGTATGTCCTTTACACCTTCAAATCTCTGAGACGGCTCGTCGGAAGTAATGAGCGTTGTGATGTACTTTGTTCCAACAGCTCCGCTGTTATACTTCAATATTATGTTCCTGTCGAACTTAACGCCCTTATCGGCAAGCCCCTCAGCCGTAATAATGTAATCAACCCGCTCTACCTCGGAAAGGTCGACCTTCCCGATCTCGCTGATGAACTCAACGCCGTACTCCCCGTACTCGGTATTTGTTTCAAAAGTCCTCTCGCTGCCGTCGGTGCCGATGACGACGATCTTGGCGGAAAGGCATTTTGCAATGGGGTCTAATTCGTTAACGGTAAAGGTCTCCGCAGCCGCAGGCGTGTCCGCATAAACGACAGGCGCTCCCGCCATGCCCAAAGTCATTACCGCCGCGCAGGCAGCACATAATATCTTCTGTGTTTTCATAGTAATACCTCCTGATAACAATATACTTCCTCAAACAGCGATACGGACTCGCGTTTGTTTGTTAATATTGTAGCATTTGAAAATGCACAAATATAGATTTCTAAGTTAATAAATTGTTAAGCCTTTAAATATTCTTAACAGAAATATCCCTATCATTAGGTATTTATCCTTATAAATCCAAAAAACTTTTTATTGACCCTGCACATTTGCTGTGTTATAATTAAGGTATAATATTTTAGTATAAAGGAGCGCAAAGCCATGAAAATGACGTTATTTTGCGACGGCTGGGAATTTTCAAAAAATCCTATCGGAACAGAATATGATAATGCCTCGGGCTGGCGCGGGGTGAATATCCCCCACGACTGGCTGATATGGGATACCAAGGATCTCTACGAGACCTCCACCGGCTGGTACCGCAGACATTTTGAATACGATCCCGAGGGCGGGCGGGTCATGCTCCGCTTTGAGGGCGTGTACATGGACTGCCGCGTGTACGTGAACGGCAGGCAGGCGGGAGAATGGAAGTACGGCTACACCACCTTCGGCTTTGACATCACCGGGCTGCTCCGCGAGGGCGACAACCTTATCGCCGTCCGCGTTGACCACCGCAGTCCCAACTCCCGCTGGTATTCCGGCGCGGGCATTTTCCGAAACGTATGGCTCTGCCGCTATCCCGACACCCATATCCTGCCCGACGGTATATACGTGTCGGCAGATACCGACGGCAGGGTGCTGGTCACCTCAGAGATAGAACGTCCGGAGGGCGAGACTGTCGAGGGGCTGACGGTAAAGACCCAAATATGGAATATGGACGAGGTGGGAAAGCTTTTCTCGGGCGAGATGAAATGCACCGCCGCCGACAAGAGCACCCTCCCCGCCGTGATAGTCCGCGAGGGCTGTTCCTACTCTGTAAATACCCAGACGATACAGGTGGAAGACCCGGTGCTGTGGGATATCGAAGCCCCCGCCAGATATGCCTGCTGCGTCACGCTGTATAAGGACGGCGAGAAGATAGATTCCGCATGGACGGTGTTCGGCTTCCGCAGCACAGAGTTTACCACAGACCGGGGTTTCCTGCTCAACGGCAGACAGGTCAAGCTCCACGGCTGCTGCGAGCATCACGATCTGGGTGCGCTGGGCGCTGCGGTCAACCGCTCGGCGATCAGGCGTAAGCTGGAGATACTGCGCGGCATGGGCATAAACGCTATCCGCACCAGCCACAATCCCCCCGCCGTGGAGCTGCTGGAGCTTGCGGACGAAATGGGCTTCCTTATCCTGGACGAGGGCTTCGATATGTGGGAGCTGAAAAAGACCGACTATGACTACGCCCGCTTTTTCCCCGACTGGATAGAGCGTGACGTCGCATCCTGGGTGCGCCGTGACCGCAACCACCCCTGCCTTATCGGCTGGAGCATCGGCAACGAGATATATGACACCCACGCTTCCGAGCGCGGTCAGGAGGTCACTTCCCTGCTGAAACGACTGGTGGAGCTTCATGACCCCCGCCGCAACGGCTATGTCACCATAGGCTCGAACTACATGGGCAGCGACAACGCTCAGCGCTGCGCCGACATACTTAAAGTCGCCGGCTACAACTACGCCGAGCGCCTCTATGACGAGCAGCACGCCGCTCACCCCGACTGGTGCATTTACGGCAGCGAGACCAGCTCGGTGGTGCAGAGCCGCGGCATATATCATTTCCCGCTGGAGCAGGCTATCCTCAGCGACGACGACGAGCAGTGCTCCGCTCTGGGCAACAGCGCCCCTATCTGGGCGGCAAAAAGCTGGGAAGCCTGCATAATCCCCGACCGCGACCGCGAATACTGCGCGGGACAGTTCATCTGGACAGGCTTTGACTACATCGGCGAGCCTACCCCCTACTCCACCAAGAACAGCTACTTCGGGCAGATAGACACCGCCGGATTCCCCAAGGACAGCTACTTTGTTTTCAAGGCGGCGTGGACAGACTACAGAAAAGCGCCCTTCGTACATATCTTCCCCCACTGGGATCATATCGACTGCGAGATGATAGACATAAGGGTGGCGTCCAACGCGCCTAAGCTGAAGCTCATGCTGGGCGACAGGATCGTTGCCGAAAAGGAGATAGACAGGCTCCGCGGCAGCGAGATCACCATGGACGTAAAGCTCCCCTACGAGCGTCAGCCGATCACCGCTGTCGCCTATGACGAGAACGGCACCGAGATCGCAAGGGACGTCCGCAAGCCCTTCGGCGACACCGCCGCTCTGGAGCTAAAGCCAAATGTCACTTCCGTGCCCGCAGGCTCCGGCGAGCTGTTCTTTATCGAGATCTCCGCGCTGGACAGCGACGGCACTTATGTCGCCAACGCCAATGACCGTGTGTTCGTTGAGGTGTCGGGAGCGGGACATCTTGCAGGTCTCGACAACGGCGACTCCACCGACTACGAGCAGTACAAGGGGCTGTCACGCAGACTGTTCTCCGGCAAGCTGCTTGCGATCGTCGCCCCGGGAACAGAGCCAGGAAGGATGACCGTGAAGGTGACCTCTCCCTCTGCGGGGGAAAGCAGTCTGTCGCTTGAAGTGACCGAAGGCACCGGCGGGACCATCGCTCTTGACTCATCTAAGAGCTATCCCGCCGACTGCCCCGACGAGCAGAATGATATCCCGGTAAGGAAGATAGAGCTTTGCGGCGTGCGCCGGCATTTCGACAGCGATCACAAGGAGCTGACCTTCCCGGTGAAGGTGCTTCCCGAAAACAGCAGCTATGCCGACAGCATAGAGTACCGCATCATCACGGCGACAGGTATCACCTCTCACCTTGCGAGGATCAAGAGCCGCACCGCCGGCAGCGTGACGGTAGAGTGCATGGGCGACGGCGAGTTCTATCTCAGGGCGCTCTGCAAAAACGGCACCGACAAGTATCACGTAATGAACAGCATACGCCTCACCGCCGAGGGTCTGGGCAGCGCCCTTATCGATCCCTACAAGCTGGTGGCGGGCGGACTTTATTCCATAAGCGGCGGCAGCGTAACCACCGGCATACAGCACGGCGCGGGCATCGCGGACGGCGGCGGCTGGTTCGGCTTTGAGAACGTGGACTTCGGCGCGGTGGGCAGCGATGTCATCACTATCCCGCTGTTTGCAAATTACAACACCCCCGTCCGCGTCAAGGTATGGGACGGTGTCCCCGGCGAGGACGGCGAACTGCTGGGCGACTTTGATTACAGCCTGAAACCTGTATGGCTCACCTATCAGCCTATGACCTACAAACTTCCCAGAGTGCTGCGGGGTATACACACCGTCTGCATACAGTCGGACATGGCGTATGACGTGCAGGGCTTTTACTTCGAGAAACGCGCCAAGGAGACCTCCGAGCTTATGGCGGTGAACGCCGAGAGCATTTACGGCGACAAGTTCACAAAGGAGACCGACACCGTGACAGGTATCGGCAACAACGTGACAGTCGCCTTCGGCGGGTTCGACTTTGCCGAGGCTCCCAAAGCGGTGTACATCACGGGCAGGAGCGCTCTCCCCGTCAACAGCATACACGTACTCTTCGAGGGCGTTTCCGGCGAGGTACGCACCCTCGCGGAATTTGAGCAGGCAGACGGCTACACCGAGCGCCGCTTCCCCGTGGAGGGAATATCCGGCGCCGGCAACATCTCGCTGGTATTCCTGCCGGGCTGCGACTTTGATCTGAAGAGCATAAGGTTTGAATAACGCAAAAAAGACGGCTGTCTCACACAGCCGTCTTTTGTCTTATATACTGTCATAACTGATGTACGCCTTGAAATCGGGATCCGTCTGACTTAGCCGCAGCAGCACATAAGCCACCCGTACTGACCGTTGACACAGGTATATGCCCACTTGTCGGCAGAGGTGTTGTTGCCCACTTCCTCAAGGAAGTCGCCTGAATTATTGCTCCCCAATTAAACCTTGCCTGCGCATTTTTGGCAAGGTTTAGTTTGGGGAGCAATAACGTTGTTTCGGCGTCTTTATCCCGTAATAATCTCCCGTGAGTTATCAGAACCCCGCCTCAGCCAGCTGGGAAGCTAAGAAAACGTTGCCCTGGTCTATGGTCACCTTGGTGATCTGACAGCTGCCGCCCATTTGGAAAAGAATGCCGTCAAAGCCCTTCTCGGGATCGCTGTAGTTGTCGATCAGCTGGTTGATCTCAGCCGCAGGCAGAGTGAACTCTATCTGGGTGATGCTGGGATCGGTGATCTTGATGAAGCCGTCGTTCTTGACGAACAGCGGGCACCATACGTTCTCGTCGTCGGGAGATACAAGGTTCTCGCCCTTCTTTACCCACTCGCTGTCGTCAGTCGCAAGGTTGTGCTGAGGATAGTCGCAGATGATACCCTCGGGATACTGACCGAACTTGCTCCAGCCGTTTGCGCGGGCAGGTCCTATTACTATCTGGGTCTCGTGCAGATCGGTAACGCCCTCGTCGATCATGCCCAGCAGAGTGTCTGTGAGCTGGAAATCCACGATGATGTGCATATCCTTGTCACGCTGGAAGGTGCGCGCATCGATGAAATCGTCGCTGGACTCGCCCTCGAGAGTGGTAAAGCCCGGGAATGCCGCAGCCCAGGGAGAGGTAGAGCCGTTCTCGATCTCGATAACAGTCTCGGTGGCGGACTCGTCATAGCCCGGCACCTTGGTGATGTCAAACTCAGCAGCCTCCGGCTCGGCTTCTGTCGCCTCCGTCTCAGCCTCGGTAGCTTCCGTCTCGGCAGCCTCGGTCTCAGCCTCTGTCTCGGCAGCGGTGGTCTCGGCAGCCTTTGTGGTGGTCTCCTTGTCGGAAGACTCGCTGCTGTCGCCGCAGCCCGCGAAGCTCAGTGCCATAGCAAGAGCCAACGCTCCCGCAAGAATACTTTTGCTTGTTTTCATGTTCAACAGTCCTTTCAATTTATTGTTTCCAACATTTTAAGGCAACACCGCACAATCATTGTGCGTCAGAAACGGGCATTATCAAAGCTAATGGGTCAGATTTTTCGTCTTGGAACAGCTTGCTGTTCCCATTGCACTAAAGTTGACGACGGCGGGCTGGTCTGTCGG
>CACXDI010000115.1 GCA_902766335.1 uncultured Ruminococcus sp.
ACGTATCGAAGTGGTCATAACGGGGCGCACTCGAAATGCGTTAGCCCTTAAACGGGCTCGAGAGTTCGAATCTCTCCGTCTCCGCCAGCTATGTAAGAGCAGTCCTTTTTTGGACTGCTTTTATTTTTTTGTTCGCTTCTCTTTGCTGTCTGCTGCATCATTTGTGTCCAAAGCTTTTGCAATTGCAACAGCACTTAGCTTTTTGCTTTCTATATCAACGTGGCTGTAGACGTTGCTGGTTGTTCCTATGTCGCTGTGTCCTAACCATTCTTGTATCAGCTTCATCTGAACGCCGTTGGCAAGTAAAAGCGAGGCACAGCTATGACGCAGATCATGGAACCGTATTTTTCGCATACCATTCTGCCTCAGCACCACCTGGAAGTGGTCTGACACATAGTTCGGCTTTATCAGTTCTCCTATCGCATCGACACAGATGTATTCCTCGTACTGCCTGTTGTAGCTCCTGCCGAACACCCGCTTCATTTCAGTCTGTTTTTCACGTTCGGCGATAAGCGCCTCCTCGACTATCGGTATCAGCGGCAGAGTGCGGTACGATGACCTTGTTTTCATCACGTCGTAGCCCTCGACCTTATTGCCGTCCTGCAAGACTTTGTGTTTGACGCTTATCGTCTTGCCGCCGAAGTCTATCGCCGTCCATTTCAGCCCGATGACCTCACTGCGTCGCAGTCCGTAGTAAGCAGTTATCAGTATGACGATGTGCAGTGGGTCGTCCTTTGTGCTGTCGATCAATGCTTTGATCTCTGCGGCATTATAGTAATTGCCTATGAACTGCTGTGATCTTGGTCTGTCAGCCTGATCGACGGGATTGGAGGGTATGATACGCCGTTTCATTGCCGATTTGAAAGCCAGATGCAGCAGCGCATGGTGTCGCTGGCAGGTAGTGCCCTTCAGACCTTTGGCTCTTAGGTGAGCATAGTATTCGTTGATCTCGTCGCCGGTCAACTCCTTGACTTTTATTTGCATCGGCTTGAAGAACGGCAGCATATGTACGTTGACGTACATTCTGTAGCTATCGTAAGTCGATCTCGTGACGTTAGGTCTGTAGCTTTCGAGCCAGTCGCTAAGGTAGTCCTCCACCGGCATATCTGCTATGCGGCTGCGCTCCCGTTCAGCGCGCGTCATGGATTCCTGCAGGTACAGGGCGCCGGTGTTGTACTTTTCGAGCAGCTGATTCAGACGGTGGTTTGCTTCGGTCTTTGTACCCTTTTTAGCTTCAAGGTCGAGACTCTGCCACTTTTCATGACGCTTGCCTTCGGTGTCATAAAGATTGACCACCGCGTACCATTTGCCGCGCTTTTCTGCGAGATGCCCTGTTGTTCTTTTCATCGACATTCTCCTTTCGGTCATTTCATTTTCTGTGCCTAACTGTGACTTTCGACAGCGACAACTATACCACATATCGCTGACGAAATCCAGTCTTTTCTCACTATTTCGGCATAACCAATAGATTTTTCTGCTCATTTTGACAGAAATCAATAAGCGCAGGCTTTGGCACTATAAGTTTTTTGCCGAGCCTGACAGCACCAACCCTTCCGTCTTTCACCAGATCGTATGCCTGATTCTTTCCGATACGCAGGAGTTTTGCCACTTCGGGAATTGTAAGTATATCCGGAGCCTGTTTGAATAACATTTCGTATTTCACTTTGTCCTCCCGGATTTTTCGTTAATATCATTCCAAAACTCTGCCAGATCACATATATCTTCCGTCCTGTTCTTTTCCGGCAACGCACTCAGCACCATTTCACGATACGCTGCCTTACTCCTGCTGCTGACCCGAGGGTCCAGTATGGACACTATGCCTCTGTCTGTGGCGCTGCGTATAAGCCTGCCGGCGCCCTGCTTTAGCTTTATTATCATTTCGGGAACGGCTACTTCCGTTATCGGATCATCTGACAGTGACATTTTGTATTGGTTTATCGGGTCAGGCACAGGAAACGGGAGCTTGTATATTATGACCTGCGATAAACTTTCGCCTTCAATGTTAATGCCTTCCCAGAATGTTCCCGAGCCGAGTATCACTGAGTCGGTATCTGCCTTGAACCTTTCAAGCCTTCGCTGCTGTGATGAACTGTCATTCTGTATCATCAGTTTGAACGGAAGTCCCGCATTTGTCAGTCTGCCGTAGACAAATGACATATCTGTTTTTGCAGTAAAAAGTATAAGGGTCTTGCCGTGTGTGATCTTTAGCAGTCTGATGATCTCCGGTATCGCCGCCATGGCATACCGTCGTCTTTCCTCTTTTCCATGTCCCGGATTAGGCAGATCTGGGGAAACATAGAGCATGGTGTTCTTATCGTAATCAAATGGTGAACACTTGGGTTCGGAAATAAGACCTTTGATCATTGGAAAACCCACGGAACTCAGGAAATATCGGTATTTTTCGGTAGGCGAGCCGGAGCTGCTGCTTGATATGGTAGCTGACGTTAGAACAACACTTGTATCTCTCTTGAACAGCAGACGTGATATGTCTTTATTAATGTCCTTTTTGCAAATGCAGAAAGTCAGTACATCGTCATTTTCAAGCCAAATAATGTTTTTACTGCCGAGATTGCAAAGCTCACGCAGGAAAGCTAGAGTTCTTAAATCAAGTCTGAGTTTATCCTCCAGTTCTGCTAGCGCACGTCTTATGATAAACAACTGACTCTTGACGTATTCTCCTTGATTAAAATAGAATATCCGTGTATCGCCATCCATTTTGTTCTTCTGCATATTTATGTCCTGAATGAGATACTGAAATACTTTGTTCAGTATTTCTTTTATCTCAGCTATGGTTTTCTTTCGACTTTTATACTGCCGTTCAATCGAGGTCAATTCATTGAGCATCTCAAGCTTTGAAAACCGATTCGTGTATGCATCTCTGAACTTGCCCTCAAGGTTATGTGTTTCGTCCACAACTATCATGTTGTTTGACGGATTAAAAATCCCCGAAAGTCCGTTATCCTTCTGGATCAGATGCGATACAAGCATATTCTGATTGCAGATGACGATGCAGTTTTCATATCTTAGCCATGACCTCATCTGCAAGTATTGACAGCTGTTAGAGTACCGACAATCTCTGCACCGTTCGCCGGTACTATTTATGCATATCTTATCCCATAGCTCGTCGTTTATCTCAATGCCAATTCTGCTTCTGATCTGCTCGCCGTGTGATGCAATCTTGCAGATATTATCCAAAGTTACTTGCGCAGTCTGGTGTCGGTCTGCGTAGCTTGCAAGCCTCTTGCTGCAAATATAGTTCTTCATTCCCAAAGCGAGAATCACTTCAGCCTTGACCCCGATCATACGAAGCACGGTTTGAACGTCCTTCTCAAGCTGTTCCTGTAACGCTATCGTTGATGTTGCGATAACTATCTGTCTGCGTTCTCTGAAATACTGCAAGATGATCGGAACAAGGTATGCTATCGACTTACCAATACCTACGCCTGCTTCAACTACAATAGGCTTATTTTTTACTATTGCTTCACAAATCTCCAGGGACATCTCGATCTGTCCGTCTCTTTTTTCAAATCCTGTTTCAGTGGTCTTATCATAGAGCTGCTGTACGGTCTCAATAAGTTCGTGTTCTATCAATCTCATCTCTTTCTCCTGTTCAATAAGGGGCTATGCCCCGTCATTCATCGAACGACTTGGGCTTTAGCCCATCAGGTTTTCGGTGTGGGATCGTTCCAACCGAAAACCTAAGATGATCGCTGTCTCTTAGGCAGCGATCATAAGTCGTGAGTTATAATTCCAGACTTATTCTCAGAGCATTGTCTATCTCCAGCATATCCGAAACGCTAAGTGTCCCTATAAAGCCCATGAGTCTGTCCTTTGATATTGTCATTACCTGCTCGGTCAGCGCCTTGCTTTTCTTTTTGAAAATATTTGTGCTAAGCTCAACATGAGTGGGAAGATAGTGCTTGTCCCTTGAAGTTATTGGGACAACGATAGTCGTGGGTGAATGTAGATTTCCTTTATCGTTCTGCACAACTACTACCGGTCTGACGCCGTGCTGCTCCGAGCCGTATTCACCGTTTATGTTGCTTGACGCGCAAAACCCAAAAAACGCAAGAACCCGAAATTAACCGATAAAACTGTTAGAAAACCTCAAAAACGCTGTAATAA
>CACXDI010000116.1 GCA_902766335.1 uncultured Ruminococcus sp.
AGCCGCTAGAATGCGAGCACTGCATTCCGAATTTCCACATACAGAGAGAAAGCGGGACAATAGTCGCACGCTACACCACACAGTAAGCCTGCCAAAGGCAGGCGTGACGGGGACTAATAAAAGCCCATTACTTTATCGGCGTGTAATGGGCTTTTATTAACTATAGAATTATGAAAGGGATTTGGATATTTCAAATTTAGGGGGTCTTGGGTCTGAGCTTTGTGCTCTTTCCTTTTGACATCTATATAATAACACGCTTAAATGAATCGAATATGAACTATAGGGGCTTTTTTTAGAAAATATTTTATTTAACGTATTTTTTACAAATTATTAATATACTAATTTTATACTGTCTATCATAAAATATTATAATAGTACTAGACTGTAATTTTTGTATAGTCTGCTGCTATAGATCACCCGAACGGAGGTTCGCTTTATGTTTTCGATACTGGTCGTGGAAGACGATAATAACCTGCGTAAGCTTATGTGCGCTGCGCTTAAAAGAAACGGATACCTGCCCCGCCCCGCTGCGGACGGACTTGAGGCTCTCGATGAGATGGAGAAGTATTCGATAGATCTTGTGATATCAGACGTCATGATGCCGGGAATGGACGGCTATGAGCTTACCCGTCAGCTAAGACAGGCGCGTATGGATATGCCTGTGCTTATGGTCACCGCCAAGGAGACCTTTGAGGACAAGCAGAACGGCTTTATGGCAGGCGCCGATGACTATATGGTAAAGCCTATCAATATAGATGAAATGGTGCTGAGAGTGGGCGCTCTGCTGAGACGCGCACGCCTCGCTTCGGATAAGGTGCTCGTTGTGGGCAGCTGTACTCTCAACTACGACGCCCTGACCGTCTCCTTTGACGGCGCTCCCGGCGAGACTATCCCGAATAAGGAGTTTATGCTGCTGTTCAAGCTGCTCTCCTGCCCGAATCAGATATTCACCCGCCGTCAGCTGCTGGACGAGATCTGGGGTCTGGAATCAGAGGTGGACGAGCGTTCCGTTGACGTGCATATCAAACGAATAAGAGAACGCTATATCCCAAATGACAGCTTCGATATCGTGACCGTCCGCGGGCTTGGATATAAGGCGGTGAAAAAGCAGTGATCTTTAAACGGAAAAAGAAGGTGGTATATGCTAAAGACGGTCACTCGCGAATGTCGCTTCAGCTGAAATTTGCCGGATTGTTTTTCTTTACAATGCTGATCTCCTTCGGAATATGCGTCTGCGTGCTTATGTTCCTGATAAGACCGATACTGAGGGAAAACCTCAGCAACGAGATCATAAATGTCGTCGGCTCGATGCGTCAGCTGGATCAGATAAACAGAGAGTATCCGGGGACATTTACGATAGAAACGATGTTTTCGATATGCTCGGACAGCAACGCCGAGATATCGGTGCTTGATAAAAAGGATTACGATTATTACCGCGTGAAAATAGACGCCGCGGAGCAGAACGTTTATATAGAATCCTCCGGCTGGCTGCTGCCTCGGGCAAAGGGATATGCGGTCATAGACGGCAGATATGTCAGGTTCGAGCTCAACCGGTGGGAGAACTTCTACTGGATGGCGATACTGATAGTGCTTATCACTATAGGTATCTCGATAGTGCTGGGCTCGCTTATGACGATGTTCGTTTCAAGGCGTATACTCAAGCCGATAAGCGATCTTAATTCCGCGACGAATCTGGTGGCGAGAGGAAAGTTCAACGTCCGCGTTGCCGAATCGAAGGAGAAGGAGTACACTCAGCTTATCCGCAACTTCAACCGCATGGCTGAAGAGCTTTCGGGGATAGAGACGCTTCGCGGCGATTTTATCAGCAACGTGTCGCACGAGTTCAAGACGCCGCTGGCTTCGATACAGGGCTTTGCCAAGCTTTTGCAGGACGACAGCATAACCGAGGAGGAGCGGGCAGAGTACACCCAGATAATCATAAACGAGACCTCGCGTCTGTCCAAGCTTACCAGCGATATACTCAGGCTGTCGAAGCTGGAAAATCAGAATACCATTATAAATAAGCGCCGGTTCTCGATAGACGAGCAGATACGCAAGATACTGCTGGTGCTGGAGCCGGAGTGGACAAAGAAGGACATAGAGCTGGATATCTCGCTGGATACCGTGTATTACTTCGGCAACGAGGATCTTATGGCTCAGATATGGCAGAATATAATCAACAACGCCATAAAATTCACGCCGGAGGGCGGACATATCGGAGTGCGGCTGTTCTCTAATGAAAAGAACATCACGGCGCGTATCTCTGATGACGGCCCGTCGATACCGCCCGAGACGATAGAGCGCATATTCGACAAGTTCTATCAGGGCGACAACTCGCGCAAGACTGAGGGCAACGGTCTGGGTCTTGCTCTGGTAAAGAGGATAGTTGACCTCTGCGACGGAAAGCTCAGCGTCGAAAATCTATATGACGGCGGCGTCTGCTTCGTTGTGGAGCTGCCTTATGTGATAAGCGATATGATGTAGAAATAGCGTGCAAAGGAGTGTGACCTATGGACGAGAACAAGAATATACCGGAAGAGGAAAAGGAGAAAGAGCAAGCCGAGGCTGCCGAGAACGAGTATGACCCTGAGTCCTATTATGAGAAAGATGACGTATATGACTTTGTGGAGGACGACAGCGCACCCGCCGGCAGCAACCGCAGAAAGAACAACACCGGCGCGGCTGTGGCTGCCGTTATAATCGCGGCTGTTCTGATCGGTACCGGAGTGGCGGCGAAAACGCTGCTGGGCAAGATCGGCGACGCCAAGCTGAAAAAGGACGACGGCGGCGATGTCAAAAAGATCGCTGTGACCGAGCTTGATGATTCCTCGGCGGCAGACGAGGAGTCTGACGATGATAACGACGATGACGAGGACGATACCTCTGCCGACACCCGGACAAGCAGCGACGGACTTCCGGACACGGTGCTGCCGGACAGTCAGGCTGAAAGCCGCTATGTGGCTCACGCTTCTGACCTTTCTGATCTGAAAAATGAGCTGAACGAAATGATAAAGTACTATCCCGGCGACTGGTCAGTATATGTCCAGGAGGTAAGCACCGGAGCCGACATATCCATAGGCGGCGATCCCATGCCCGCGTCGGATATGATAGACCTGTTCGCTATGACAGCCTGCTATCAGAAAATAAAGGAAGGTCACATCAACGAGGACTATGCCTATGACTATATCTACCGCATGGTGACCCAGAGCGACAGCAGCGCCTTTGATACCGTAGTGGAGCTTATGGGCGAGGACTACCTTGCGGAATGGCTCATGCAGAACGGCTACTGGGATACCACCCTTGCCCGCAAGCAGGGGGACAGCAGCTCCGCTGATAGCAAGTCTTACAATGACGCTGCCGCTTCCGAGGACATGACCTCGGCTAAGGACGTGGGTAAGCTGCTTTCCGGTATCTGCCGCGGCGATGTGGTGGATATGCACTATTCCAAGGAGGAAATGGTCAAGATACTGAAGGATCAGACGGATACCGACAAGATACCCGCCGGTCTGCCGGAGGGCGTGGAGTACGGCAACAAGACCAGCGAGACGAGCAATATCTGCTATGACGGAGCGATAGTATTCTCCGGCGGCGCCGAGTACGTGCTGGTGGTAATGGCTAAGGATCCCGGCGAGGCGTGGGTATGCAAGCCATTTGCCGTGGACATCTCCCGCACCGTGTACGATTATTTCAACACGCTGGTGGGTGAGGACGACAGCGGCAACGGCATTTCCGCTGACGAGTACTACGACGACGAGTACGAGTTTGACGACGAGGAGCTGGAAGACCCGCCCTACGAGGACAACGACATCATTTACGATGACGAGGAATAATTGTAAAAAATGTATTAAGCGGAGTCTTTCGTGCTTGACATTTTTCGCGGGGCGTGGTATAATAATTAAGTTACGTATTATGGCGTGATAATGACGATCATAACATAGAACTACTGTCCGAACATTACTCTGATGGGCTTCTATGATTAGATTAGAGATACTGTTCGGAAGGAGGTTGTAAGCCATGAAGGAAGGAATTCATCCTAAGTATGAGGAGACCACTATCACCTGCCACTGCGGCAACGTGATAAAGACCCGTTCTACCAAGAAGGATATCAAGGTGGAAATCTGCTCCAAGTGTCACCCGTTCTACACCGGCAAGCAGAAGCTTGTTGATACCGGCGGACGTGTTGACAGATTCAAGAAGAGATTCAATCTCGACTAATTGCGAAAGCATAAGGCGGGCGGCTGAGGCTGCCCGTTTTTTATACAGGTGAGGTGATAGGATATGTCCGACGGTTACAGGACGATACGCGGCAGGGCGCAGGAGGAGCTGGAGGAGAAGAAGTCCCGCTTTATAGCGCAGCTCTGCCCGGTGACGGAGGAGGAGCAGGCGGTGGAGTTCATAAACTCCGTCAAGGCTCAGAACCGCAAGGCACGGCACAACGTCTATGCTTACATACTCAGGAAGGACAACATCAGCCGCTACAGCGACGACGGCGAGCCTCAGGGTACAGGCGGCGTGCCGGTGCTGGAGACGCTCAAAAGCGCGGGGCTGACCGACGTCTGCTGCGTGGTGACCAGGTATTTCGGCGGCGTGCTGCTGGGTACCGGCGGGCTGGCGAGAGCCTATTCCGGCTCCTGCAAGCTGGCGGTGAACGCCGCGCAGATAATGGAGATCTGCCGCTGTTCCAAATTCGACATCACCTGCGACTATGATCTCTACGGCAGACTCACCCGGCTGCTGCCGGAGTACGGAGCCAAGACCCTCGCCGAGGACTTTGCTGAGAACGTGAAGCTTTCTGTGATCGTGAAAAGCGAGCTTGCTGAAGCCTTCCGCGATGAAGTCACCGACGCTTCAAACGGCAGAGCGGACATAGCGGAAACTGTCGATTTGTACGAAGACTTTGCCTGAAAATTGTGCAGTTATACAAAATGGAAAATAAAAAAAGGGTATTTCGGGTCTCTATTTGCATAATAATATAGATGTGTGTTTGTGTAAAGGAGTTGATATCGTTATGCAGCCAAGAGAACGTTACGAACAGTTTGAGCGCGAGCTGCTTTGTCCCGAGGCTTGTCTGTCCTCTGAGACAAAGGGCAGGGAGCGTCCCGCCGAGCCGTGTGCTCTCAGGACGGAGTTCCAGCGCGACCGCGACAAGATAATCCACTGCAACTCATTCAGGCGGCTTAAGCTGAAAACTCAGGTGTTCCTCACCCCCGAGGGCGATCACTACCGTACCCGGCTCACCCATACGCTGGAGGTAGGGCAGATAGCCCGGACGATAGCCCGCGCCATGCGGCTCAACGAAGACCTCACCGAAGCGATAGCCATGGGTCACGATCTGGGGCATACACCCTTCGGTCACGCCGGGGAGCGGGCGCTGGACAAACTGAATCCCGCCGGCTTCAAGCACTACGAGCAGGGAGTGCGGGTGGTGAGCCTTATCGAGAACGGCGGCAAGGGTCTGAACCTTACCTACGAGGTGCGGGACGGTATACTCAAGCACACCAATATGCTTGCTGAGACGAAGGAGGGCATAGTGGTGCGGTACGCCGACGTTATCGCGTACCTCAATCACGACATTGACGACGCCATACGTGCGGGGATACTGTCGGAAAGCGATCTGCCAACGGAGATAACGGACGTGCTGGGACACTCCAAGTCGGAGCGTATCACCACGCTGGTGAGCGATCTTGTAAACAACGGAGTGGGCGCCATGAAGCTCTCGCCGGATATCGACAAGGCTTATATTGACCTGAAGGATTTTATGTTCGAGAACGTCTACCGCAATCCCAAGTGCAAGGCGGAGGAGAGCAAGACCTACTCCATGCTGGAGGGGCTTTACAGCTACTACGCCGCCGACATAGACCGGCTGCCGGAGCTTTACAGAGAGCTTTCGGAGAGATTCGGCATTGAGTCGGCGGTCTGCGACTACATAGCGGGCATGAGCGACAAGTATGCAGTGGCACGGTTCATAGATATATACGTGCCCGCCGCATGGCATATAAGCTGAAAGGAGACAGTTATTTGGCTTTTCCAGTCGATTTTATCGAACGGCTCAAATCGGCAAACCCGATCGCTGAGGTAATGGGCGAGTATGTCACCACCAAACGCGCCGGGAGAGACTATGTTTGCCTTTGTCCGTTCCATAACGAGAAAACGCCTTCCTGCTATATACACCCGGACCGGGAGTTCTTTCACTGCTTCGGCTGCGGGGCGGGGGGAGACGTTATCACCTTTATAATGAAATACCGCAACCTCGATTATGTCGAGGCGATAAAATATCTTGCCGAGCGGGCGAACATGGAGGTGCCCCTCGACAGCTACGGCGGCGCGGCGCAGAACGGCACCCGCGAACGCCGGCAGCGAATGTATGAGATGAATAAGGAAGCCGCAAAATTCTTCTACAGTCAGCTCTCCACGGAGGGCGGCAGAAGGTGCGTGCAGTACCTTATGCAGACGAGAGGCTTGAGCGTCGAGACGATCAAGCGGTACCGCATGGGCTGCGCTCCCAACAGCTGGAGCGCTCTGAAAAAGCACATGATGTCTTTAGGCTACACCGAAAGGGAGCTTGAGGAAGCCTCGCTGATCTCGCGCTCGAAGAACAATACCAAAAATAGCTTTGACTTTTTCGTAGACCGCGCCATGTTTCCCTTCTATGACCTGACAGGGCATATAGTGGGCTTCGGCGGGCGGACGCTGGGGGACGACAAGCGCAAGTACCTCAACTCGAGAGATACGCTGGTCTACAACAAGAACAAATTCCTGTTCTCGATGAACATAGCCAAGAACGCCGCTGTAAAGAGCCGGCAGATACTTCTCTGCGAGGGAAATCTGGATGTGATCTCGCTGACACAGGCGGGGTTTGAGAACGCGGTGGCAAGCTGCGGCACGGCGCTCACTCCCGAGCAGGTGCGGCTGATATCCTCCTACGCCGACGAAGTGGTGATATGCTACGACTCGGACGAGGCGGGGCAGAAGGCTACCCGCAAGGCGATAGACCTGCTTTCCGCTGCCGGGTTAAAGACCCGGGTCATCAGCATGAAGGGGGCTAAGGATCCGGACGAATTTATCAGAAAGTTCGGCAGTCAGACCTTTGAGGCTATGCTGAACACCGCCGACGGCTCGGTAAATTACGAGCTGAAGCGGGCGGAATCCCAGTTCGACATGGAGACGGACACCGGCAGGCTCGCCTACAAGGACGCGGCGCTTGCCATAATAAACAAGCTTGAGTCGCCGGTGGAGCGCGATCTTTACGGTCACAAGGTGGCTGAGAGGATAGGCGTTTCCTTCCAGGTGTTTGAAGCCGAGATGCAGCGCTTCTCAAAAAAGAAATACTACGCCGGGAAAAAGCGTGAGCTGAACGACACGCTGCGCTTTGCCGGCAGGCAGGACAAGGTGAATCATGAGGCGGCAGCCCACCCGAAGGAGAACAGCGCCGAGGAGCAGATAATCAGCTATCTTTGCGGAAATCCGGATTATTTCAGGCGGATAAAGGACATTCTGCCGCCGGAAAAGTTCG
The DNA here is from genome assembly GCA_902766335.1 of uncultured Ruminococcus sp. Taxonomy (GTDB): domain Bacteria; phylum Bacillota; class Clostridia; order Oscillospirales; family Ruminococcaceae; genus YE71. The sequence goes on from CACXDI010000116.1 coordinate 7,514, forward strand.
TGACCGAGTTCAACCGCAGGGTCTACAGCTTCATCTACGGGCGCATGGCTTCGGGCGAGGACTGGACAATGGCGGCTATGAACGAAAGCTTCTCCTTTGAGGAGCTGGGGAGCATAGCAAGGATACAGGAGCGCGTCCGCGCCGAGGGCATAGACGAGCAGACGGCGGACGAATGTGTTCAGGCGCTCCTGAGCTACGTCCCGAAGCCGGGATCGGGAAGCGACGTCACCATTGACGAGCTGGAAGCGCTCCGGCAGAATAAAAGGAAAAAATTATCCCAAGGAAATCAATAAAAGGAGTTTGTATCATGGACAAGAAAAACATAATGGAAAACCTTGTGGAACAGGGCAAGGCTAAGGGTCAGCTCACCACCAAGGAGATCAATGACGCCCTTGAAAAGCTTGACTTTGACGTTGAGCAGATCGACACCTTCTATGAGACCTGCGATCAGTTCAACATCAAGATCATAGACGATATCGTGCCGGACGATGAGATCGTGCTGATAAATCCCGAGGACGAGATAGCTCCCGAGGACGTTGACATCGGTCTGTCCACCGACGGTATCGCCATTGACGATCCCGTAAAGATATACCTCAAGGAGATAGGCAGAGTGCCTCTGCTCACCCCGGAGGAGGAGATACAGCTCGCCGAGAAAATGGCAAGCGGCAACGAGGCTGAGGCTGTCAAGGCTCGTCAGCGTCTTTCCGAGGCTAACCTCAGACTGGTGGTATCCATAGCCAAGAAGTATGTGGGACGCGGCATGAGCTTCCTCGATCTTATCCAGGAAGGCAACATGGGTCTTATCAAGGCGGTGGAGAAGTATGACTACACCAAGGGCTTCAAGTTCTCGACATACGCTACCTGGTGGATAAGGCAGGCTATAACTCGCGCTATCGCCGATCAGGCAAGGACTATACGCATACCGGTACACATGGTGGAGACTATCACCAAGGTGAAGAAGGCTTCCAGTCAGCTGCTGCACCAGAACGGCAAGGACCCTTCCCCCGAGGAGATCGCAGAATATCTGGATATGCCGGTGGAGCGCGTGCGTGAGATCATGCGCATAGCCCAGGATCCCGTTTCGCTGGAGACTCCGATAGGCGAGGAGGAGGACAGCCACTTAGGCGACTTTATCCCCGACGAGGACGCTCTCGCACCTCAGGAGGCGGCTTCGCAGGTAGCCCTCAAGGAGCAGATAAATCAGGTGCTCTCCACCCTTACCGAGCGTGAGGAAATGGTGCTCCGTCTGCGCTTCGGTCTGATAGACGGACGCTCCCGCACTCTCGAGGAGGTAGGACAGCAGTTCAAGGTCACCCGTGAGCGCATACGTCAGATAGAGGCTAAGGCGCTCAGAAAGCTGAGACACCCCAACAGAAGCAACAAGGTAAAGGATTATCTGGATTAACAGAGCAAAAGATACCCGTTTTTATCTTTGCAACATCACCAATACTTATCAGGAAAGGTAAGAGCAGATATGTATATAACACTAGAATCGGACTACGCGGTGAGGATAGTATCGGAGCTGTGTTTGGACGGCGGCAGACTTGACGCCGGCACTATCTCCGAGCGATGCACCGTTACTCTCAGGTTCTCGCTCAAGATATTAAGAAAGCTGGTGGCGGCGGGAATAGTCAATTCCTACAAGGGCAGCCACGGCGGATATATGATAGCCATGGATCCGAAGGACATAAATCTCCGCATGGTAGTCGAGGCGATAGAGGGTACATACTACTTTTCAAGGTGCCTGTCAGACGAGCACGCCTGCAACCGCGGTATGGAGGATCAGTGCTGCTTCCACAAGGCTTTCGGCGAGATAACGGAAGTGATACGCCGCGAGCTGGAGAGCCGGAATTTTGCCGACATGACACGGTGCGTAAGAAATGCCCGGGAGCTGGAGAAGAATGGACAAGGACAACTTCAGGCTTGACAGAGACAGGATAAACAGCGATTTTTCGCGTCCCGACGATACCAAGCGGGTGAACGATCCCCGCAAAAGACCGGCAAGACCGGAGCCCAGGCGCATGAACACCGGCGGACATGGTCCTACGCCGCAGAACAGACCCCGCAGACCTGTCCCGCCTCAGGGTCGGCAGCAGAGACCGCTGCCGCCATATCCCCCGGAACGGCAGGCGCAGCCGCAGTTAAGGCAGCCGCCCCCGCCACGCAAACGGGTAAAGCGCTCCGTACCACGGCAGGAGCAGATTCCGCCGGAGCAGCTGTATCCATATATGCAGCCGGAGCCCGAGCCGGAATATATCCCGCCCAAGCCGAAAAAGCACAGGCTTGCAAGGCTGCTGATACGCATAGCGGTCATTTGTATCGTGATAATTTTTCTCAACGTGCTGTTCTTTTACTACAGCGGCGAGCTTTGGTTCAACGAGCCGAGAAAGCGCGACTATCCCGTGAGGGGAGCAGTCGTCACCGAAAAGCTGGGCAAGGTGGACTGGGAGAAGTTTGCGGGACAGAGCATGAGCTTTGTGTATATCCGCGCCACCCGGGGCACCTCAGAGACTGACTTGCAGTACAAGGACAACCGCCGGGGCGCTAACAGCACTGACCTGCTGTGCGGCTACTATCACGAGTTCGACTTCCGGCTGGACGGCAAAAAGCAGGCGGAGCATTATATCCGGCAGGTGGAAGGCTTAGACGGCAAGCTGGTGCCTATGGTTAAGGTCACGCGCTACGGACTTTACCGGGTGTACCATAAGGACGCTCAGGAGACCAGAAAGCAGCTGTCGGCATTCTTAGACCGGATTTACGAGGAGTACGGCTGTGACTGCATAATACAGTGCGACAAGGACTGCTACGAGCGGTATGTGAAGGGCGAGCTGGAGGATCAGTACTACGTATGGCTGATAAGCCACTTCACCGAGCCGGACAAGGAGGACGCCGAATGGGCGCTGTGGGAGTACAATCCCAGAGGGCGGTCATCGGCTTACCGGAATAAAAGTAAATATTACTGCATGAGCGTCTGCCGCAAGGGCGTGACACTCAGCAGATTCAGGAAGGATTTTCTTATTCAGAACGGATCTGACGAATGATGAAAGCGGCGGGATACCGCCGGGAAAGGACTGAATACTATGATGAAAATTGCTATCGGAAACGATCACGCGGCACCTCAGCTCAAAAAGGCTGTAATGGAGCACCTTGAGGAGAACGGCTTTGACGTTATCGACGTAGGCTGTGCGGAGGGCGAGAAGTGCGACTACCCCGACTCCGCCCGCAAGGTCTGCGATCTTATCAGAAGCGGCGAGGCTATGCTGGGCATACTGATATGCGGCACCGGCGTAGGTATGTCGCTGGCGGCTAACAAGTTCAAGGGCATACGCGCCGCCTGCTGTTCCGAGACATTCTCGGCGCGTCTCACCCGCGAGCACAACGACGCAAACGTGCTCTGCATTGGTGCAAGAGTCATAGGCGAGGGCACGGCTCTCGACATCGTTGACAGCTTCGTGAACACCCCCTTCTCCGGCGACGAGAGACACGTCCGCCGTATCGCGCTGATAAGCGCTATCGAGCAGGTTGAGATGTCCGGAGACGAATGATTCTTTTTTCAGGGAAGGAAAGTAGTTATTTATGGTTAAAAGACTTGCCTCTTGTATACGTGAATACAAGAGCGATACGATACGTACTCCGCTGTTCGTGGCGCTTGAGGTGGTGCTGGAATGTGTGATACCCTTTATCAGCGCCAAGCTGGTAAACTCTATTGAAGAGGGCTGCGACATCGGCACGATAGTAAAGTACGGGCTTGTAATGCTGGTCATGGCATTCGCGTCGCTGGCGTGCGGTGCGCTGTCCGGCTACTACTGCGCGAAGGCGAGCTGCGGCTTTGCAAAGAATTTAAGGCATGACCTGTTCTATAAGGTGCAGGACTTCTCCTTTGCAAATATAGACAAATTCTCCACCTCGTCGCTGGTGACACGTCTTACCACCGACGTCACCAACATACAAAACGCATTCATGATGATAATACGCATAGCGGTGCGCGCACCCTTTATGCTGATATTCGCCCTCACTATGGCGATATCTCTGAGCCCCGACCTGGCGATAGTATATCTTATCACCCTGCCGGTGCTGATAACCGGTCTTATCATCATGACCGCAAAGGCTATGCCACTGTTCAACAGGCTGTTCAAGAAATACGACGCCCTGAACGAATCTGTTCAGGAGAACGTCAACGGTATCAGAGTGGTAAAGAGCTTCGTGCGGGAGGAGTATGAGATAGAAAAGTTCAACTCCGCGTCGAGGGAGCTCCAGGGCGACTTCACCAAGGCGGAGCAGATACTCGCCTTCAACGCCCCGCTGATGCAGTTCTGTATGTACGTCACCATGCTGGTGGTTTCATTCCTGGGCGCTAAAATGATAATCGGCTCGGGAAGCTCACAGCTCAACGTGGGCACCATGCAGTCGATGATAACCTACAGCGTGCAGATGCTGTTCAGCCTTATGATGATATCCATGATATTCGTCATGGTCACTATGTCTGTGGCTTCGGCAAAGCGTGTGGCTGAGGTGCTTGAGGACGAGAGCACAATAAAGAACCCCGAGTCCCCCGTGATGAGCGTGAAGGACGGCAGCATTGATTTCAAGGGCGTGAAGTTCGCATACTCCGCAAACGCCGACAAGAACGTGCTGGAAAACATAGACCTGCACATAGCGTCCGGAATGACGGTGGGTATCATCGGCGGCACCGGAAGCTCCAAGACCTCGCTGATACAGCTTATCCCCCGTCTTTATGACGTCACCGGCGGAAGCGTCGAGGTAGGCGGCGTGGACGTAAGGCAATACGATCTCGATACCCTGCGCGATCAGGTGGCGGTGGTGCTCCAGAAGAACGTGCTGTTCTCCGGCACCATTAAGGAGAACCTGCGCTGGGGCGACGAGAACGCCACGGACGAGGAGCTGATAAAAGCCTGCAAGCTCGCCCACGCTGACGAGTTCGTGCAGAAGTTCCCCGACAAGTACGATACCTACATAGAGCAGGGCGGCACCAACGTCTCCGGCGGACAGAAGCAGAGGCTATGTATCGCCAGAGCGCTGCTCAAAAAGCCTAAGATACTGATACTCGACGACTCCACCAGCGCCGTTGACACCAAGACCGACGCGCAGATAAGAAAGGCTTTCTTAGAGGAGATACCCGATACCACAAAGATCATCATAGCACAGCGTATATCCTCGGTGCAGGAGGCTGATATGATAATCGTGCTGGACGGCGGCAGGATAAACGGCGTCGGCACCCACGAGGAGCTGCTGAAGAGCAACAAGATATACAGTGAGGTATACAGCTCACAGAACCAGACCGATGAGGAGGTGACTGCGTAATGCCTCCGAGAAGACAACCCTATGTAAAAGACCCCAATGCGCCCAAGCCGCAGGTGGGGAGGATAATCAAAGACCTGTTTGAAAACTACAGGGGCAAAATGATCTTCATGCTGTTCTGTCTGCTGCTGAGCGCAATTGCCGGCTCGGTAGCCTCGCTGTTCCTCAACAGGATAGTCAGCATTATAGAAGAAGCGCTGAAGATCTACAAGAAAAGCGGCGGAGACGCGGCGCTTGAATTTGCGCGTCCTAAGCTGACGGCGCTGCTGATACTTATGGCGGTGATCTACGTGGTGGGCATAATCGCTTCGCTCACCCAGCAGCTCACCATGGCGGTGATAACCCAGGGACACCTCGCCAAAATGCGCGAGAAGATGTTCCGCTGCATGGAAAAGCTGCCGATAAAATACTTCGACACCCACCCCCACGGCGACATAATGTCCCACTACACCAATGATATCGACACCCTGCGACAGCTTATCTCACAGGCGCTGCCTCAGGCGCTCACGGCGGGACTTACCCTGCTGGTGCTGCTGTTCAATATGTTCTACCTCAGCCTCTGGATGACGCTGGTGGTCTTTGTCGGCGTTATCGCTATGACTATGGTCACCAAGAAGATCGGCGGCAACTCGGCAAAGTTCTTCATCAAGCAGCAGAAGTCTCTCGGTAAGGCAGAGGGCTACATCGAGGAGATGATAGAGGGACAGAAGGTGGTCAAGGTGTTCTGCCACGAGGAGCAGTCCAAGAAGGACTTCGATAAGATAAACGAACAGCTCTTCGATGACGCCAACAACGCCAACAAGTTCGCCAATATCCTTATGCCGATAATGGGCAACATCGGAAACATCATGTATATACTGATGTCCTTTACCGGCGGTCTGTTCATAACCCTGCACGTACCCAACCTCTCCATATCCGGGCAGGCTATGACTATCGCGGTGGTAGTGCCCTTCCTGGGCATGACAAGGCAGTTCTGTCAGAACATCTCAAACGTGTCTCAGCAGATAAACGCCGTGGCTATGGCTATGGCGGGCGCTACACGTATCTACGCCATGATCGACGAGACTCCCGAGGTGGATGACGGCTATGTTACCCTTGTAAACGCCAAGTACGGCGCTGACGGCGAGCTGGAGGAGTGCAGCGAGCGCACCAACATCTGGGCGTGGAAGCACCCCCACGAGGACGGCACCACCACCCTCAAAAAGGTGGAGGGCAAGGTGGAGCTCAACGAGGTGGACTTTGGATATGTTCCCGAGAAGATAGTTCTCCACGAGGTGAGCATATACGCCAATCCCGGCGAGAAGATAGCCTTTGTGGGCGCTACCGGCGCAGGCAAGACCACTATCACCAACCTTATAAACCGCTTCTACGATATCGCCGACGGCAAGATACGCTATGACGGTATCAACATCAACAAGATAAAGAAGGACGATCTCCGCCGAAGCCTGGGCATAGTGCTCCAGGACGTGAACCTCTTTACCGGCACCGTTATGGATAATATCCGCTACGGAAACCTGACGGCTACCGACGAGGAGTGCATAGCGGCGGCGCGGCTCGCCAACGCCCACGATTTCATCACCCGCCTGCCGGAGGGCTACAACACCATGCTCACCGGCAACGGCGCGAATCTCTCCCAGGGACAGCGGCAGCTCATCTCTATCGCCCGCGCGGCGGTGGCAGACCCGCCTGTTATGATACTGGACGAGGCGACGTCCTCGATAGACACCCGTACTGAAGCGCTGGTACAGCGCGGCATGGACGGACTGATGTACGGCAGGACGGTATTCGTAATAGCTCACCGTCTGTCCACGGTGCAGAACTCCGACGTCATAATGGTGCTGGAGCAGGGCAGGATAATCGAGCGAGGAAGTCACAAAAAGCTCATAGAAGAAAAGGGCAAATACTACCAGCTCTATACCGGAGCCTTCGAGCTTGAATAACCCCCAAAACAAAAAGTTTTAGGAGGGGTCAAGGGGAGACCCTTTTCCAAAAGGGTCCCCCTTGCAAGGGCATGGGGACAGAGTCCCCATTTGCAGCGAAGCTGCAAAAAAAACGGCGATACCAGACAAGTATCGCCGTTTTTTATTGTGCGATAGAGCAAAGCGATTATCGCACAACGATCTAGATCTAATACTAATCCCTAAAAGGTTAGTATAAATCATATTTTGCCCTTCGCACGGGCAGAGTGTCCTCACACTTTCTTCCGAAAGACAAACACCTTGCTTATCACATAGTTGAGCACTATCGTCACCACCGAGACTATCACCTTGGCGGCGATCTCGTTCATGTGTATGGCGGTGGTGCAGAGGTTCAGCAGGGCTGTCTCTACCAAGAGGGTGAACAGCCGCCCCGCAAAGAACGCCGCGCACTCACGGACTACTGCGCCCGCGCCGTGTGCCTTGTCCTCAAAGACCCAGGTGCGGTTGGTGACGTAGGCAAAGGTCACCGCGCATATCCAGGATATGACGTTTGCCGTCACTACGTCAAAGTTTATCGCTATCCCCGCGACGCTCCCCGAGCCAAGACTCAGCAGATTTATCGGTATGGCGAAGAATATGACGCTCACCACGGTGGTCAGCCCGCCGAAGAAGAGATACATCAGCACCTCCTTGTGGGCGGCGTAGAACGGCTCAAATCGCTTTAAAAACCCTTTCGACATTATCCTGTCGAATATATCCTTTTTCTTTTCCAATTCGCTGACACCTTTCTTTAGTCAAAGAGTCTCTTGAATACCGCACAGCTCAGCCGCGGTACCTGCACCGTGCCGGAGCAGCGGTGGTAGTCGGGTCTGCCCTTTTCGTCCAGACGGCGGTAGAACACGCCGTTGGGCAGCTTGACAAAACGCTCCTCGCGGCGGTTGTTCAGGGCGATGAAGTAGCACTCCCTGTCGTTCACCAGCTCATAGCAGACGATGTCCGAGCAGTGGTGGAAGTACAGATGCTTGTCCAGCTCCTCGCTCTGCCGCATACGGAAAAGCTGCGATGACTTCCTGAGAGCGATCAGCGCCTTGTAGTAGCGGAATACGTCTATATGCTCCGCCTTGCGCTCCCAGCGTATCTTGTTGACCGAGTCCGGAGCGTTGTAGCTGTTGCCGTCGAATATGTTCTCGTTGTTGGGCTCCACCCCTTCGGGAAGCACCGCAGGCTTGGTGCGGAGAAAATCCTGCCCCAGCTGTATAAAGGGAACTCCCTGCGACAGCAGTACTATAGCCGCCGCAAGCTTGTCCATTTCTATGCGGTCTGCCTCCGGCGCGTCGGGGACGGATATGGTCAGCTTGTCCCAGAGGGTGTGGTTGTCATGAGCCTCGCAGTAGTTTATCGCCTGGGCGGGAGTGAATGACCAGCAGAGATCGTCCGCCGTGCCCTGGAGCGACTTGTATCGCGTGTTTCCGGAAACGCCCCTTTTTATGGCGTTGAAGGCGTGGTCAGCGCCGCTGACATAGCCCCGGTCTCCCAGATTGAAGGTGCCGCCCTTTATGCCGTCGCGGATATTGTCGTTGAACAAGCCTATCCGTCCGAAGTCATAGCTGTTCCACTTGAAGCAGAGCTTGTCGGTGGGGTAGGGAGACTCGCCGCCCGTCCAGCCCTCGCCGTACATCAGCAGGGTGGGGTCTATCTTGTCCATTTCGTCCCGGAGCATATTCATGGTGCTGATGTCATGCAGCCCCATAAGGTCAAAGCGGAAGCCGTCGATGTGGTACTCGTTCACCCAGAACCGCAGGGCGTCCAGCATATACTTGCGGTACATGGCGTGCTCCGAGGCGGTCTCGTTGCCGCAGCCTGAGCCGTTTGAGAACTTGCCGTTATGGTTCAGGCGGTGGTAGTAGTAGGGCACCGTCTTGTGGAACGCCGAATCCTCGGTGTAGTAGGTGTGGTTGAACACCACGTCTAGGATCACGCCAATGCCCGCCTTGTGGAGCGCCGCTACCAGCTCCTTAAACTCCCGTATGCGGGTGTCTCCGTCCTCCGGATCGGAGCAGTAGTAGCCCTCAAGGCACATATAGTTCTTGGGATCGTAGCCCCAGTTGTACTGCCCCGCAAAGGGCTTCTTCTCGTTGACGGTGGCGTAGTCGTTCACCGGCTGGAGCTGAACGTGGGTGATTCCCAGCTCCTTTAAGTGGTCAAGGCAGGTGGTGACTCCATTGCACTTAGTGCCCTCCACCGTAAAGCCGGCAAAGCGTCCCCGCTTGAACCATTCCTCGTCGGGAATGCCGCTGCTGCCGTCTATCGAGAAGTCCCTGACGTGGCACTCGTATATCACGGCGTCCACCGGGTTCTCGCAGACGGGACGCTTTATGTCGTCCCAGCCCTCGGGGTCAAGGGCGCGGAAATCGGGGATATAGCCCCTCTCGCCGTTGACTCCGCAAGCCTTGGCGTAGATGTCGATAGTCTCGATAAGGTGGCGGTGCTCGAACTCAAGCTGGTAGGTGTAATACATACCGTAGCAGGTGTGCATGAGCTCCACCTGCCATACGCCGCACTCCTTGCGCTGCATACTCAGGGTCTGGATAAGGTTGTCGCCCTCGCCGCCGGTGTACATTCTAAGCGTCACGGCGGTGCAGAAAGGCGCCCACACCCGGAATACGGTGGTCTCGCCGTCACAGACGACGCCAAGCGTCCCGTCATATGCGTTTATTCTGTCAAACTGTTCGTAATCTGATATATAGTTCCTCATTTTTCCCTCGCGCGGGCGCCGTTGCCTCGCATTAAAATTGCATGATCGTATGGTGGTGTCATGCCCGGCGCATTTACTTTGTTATGATCGTTAGATCCTGGTCAAGTTCGTTCGTTTTCAGCGAATAGCCTCTGCTATCACGTCGCCCATGCGGAGCTTGGTCTCAAGCCCGCGGCGGGTGTTGCCGAGCAGATCGTCGCAGACCTGCACCTTGCCGCTCTGCGTCAGCAGCACTATGGTAGAGCCGCCGAAGTCAAAGACGCCCTTTTCCCCGCCCTTTTGTATCCTGGCGGCGCCGTCCTCGAAGTTGCGTATCCTGCCGGCTCCCATAGAGCCTACCTCCATCATGACGATGTCGCCCAGCAGGGGATTGCGTATCATGCAGTATTCCCGGGCGTTTTCCTTGAACACCGGCTCAAACTCGCTTATCACCGGGCGGGTGACGCTCAGCTGTCCGCTGATCTTCCGCTCGTGGCTCTTGATGCCGCCGCAGGGGAAGACATAGCGGTGAGGATCGGCGGCGGTGAGACGCACTATGATCGCCGTGCCGCCCGAATACTTGTCCGCAAGCTTTTTGTCTCTGAGCAGGCTCTTTACGCTGTATACCGTGTTCTTTATGACGAACATATCGCTCTTGGCGATGCTGTATGCGGTGACGCAGCCGTCGCAGGGGCAGACAAGCGTCTCCTCGCGGTCATCTATCAGACGTCTGCCCTTCTTGAAGCGGCGGATAAAGAAGTCATTGAAGGAGGAGTACTCTCTGTCCTCGAAGTCAAAGAGGTCAATGTCATACTTGTCGGCAAAGCTTTCGATAAACGCCGCCGAAGCGGAGCTGTCAAGGGCTATGCCCGCCGCGCGGCTCACAAAGGGGCTGGTGAGCACCTTCATGCAGGCGCGGGTGCTTTCAAAGGAATAGACGTCCTTGAAGAACTTGTCCAGTCTGTCGTCCGTCTCATAGTAAACGCCGCTGCGGTCTATGATCTTCATGCTTTACGCTCCTTTCATCAGATAAGGTACAGGAATACAGCGCCTGCGGCAAGCTGTATTATCGTGAACCTCACTACCACCTGAGTGTCGCCGGCGCCTAAGTTCTTGCGCCAGTGGTCATGCAGGGGAGTGCGTATCTTGTCCATAAAGTTTTTCACCTTTAAGAATCTTCTCACCGAAAGCTTCAGAAGCCCTATGCCGCCGTCTATGATTATCATGCAGGCGAAGGGTATGTACTGGAAGGGGTTGCCGCTGTGGAGTGCCACCAGCGCCAGGAACACGCCTATGGCACGCGAGCCGGCGTCGCCCATGAGCAGCTGACTGGGGGAGCAGTTGAACCAGAGATATCCCAGCAGCACGAATAACATTATCACAGACATAGACAACATATCGTTAGGCAGAGCCGTCAGCAGGAACAGCGCCAGCGTCACAATGGAAAGGCTGCCGCACATACCGTCCACGCCGTCGCAGCAGTTGGTGACGTTTATGCTCATCCAGATAAGCCCTGCGCAGAGCACGGCGAACACCGGTGCGGGTATGGTAAAGAAGTGACGGAATATGTACACCTCGGTGTTGTTGTTGAGCATGAAATTGACGGTAAGTCCAACTGTGATGACCAGATCCAGCAGACCCTTTTTCAGCTCGCCCCAGGACACCTCGGCGGCGTCGTCAAAGTAGCCGGTGAGCATGGCGGCGTAGATCAGCGCCATGTTTATCACCATTTCAATAGAAAAAGGCACGAACAGCGCACAGCAGAGCACGAACACCGTTATCATTATGATACCCGCGCCTCTAGGCTTGCCGCGGCTCAGCTCGCCGTTGACCGCGTCCTGACGTCCGTGATCCTTGGGGAGTATCTTCATAAAGATTTTCAGCGAGAGAAACCCCAACAGGAACGCAGCGCCTATCATCACCGGGGTATAGAGCTTTGCCGACACAAGAATATTACTGAGCATAGTCAATATCTCCTTTTAGCTTCCGTATTTTTGCACATAACTAATATATATTATACTACACCGAGCCAAAAAATGCAAACCCCGCGGGTATCATTTTACAAACTTTTCAAATTAAATCAAAAGAGCGGTGTCAATACCGCTCTTTTTATACATTTTATCTTATTTTTCAGACCATAAGTCCGCAGATAAGGTCTGCAAACTCTACGGGGTTCTCTACGGTAAGACCCTCGATGAGCAGCGCCTGCGAGTAGAGCAGCTTGGTGTAGTCGGCGAGCTTGTCGCGGTCATTGTCGTAAAGGTCACGCAGCTTGGCGAATATGGGGTGGGAAGCGTTCAGCTCCAGGCTCTTGTTGGCGGATACCTTGTTGTCCTCGTTCTGGGGCATGGCGTTTAAGACCTTCTCCATTTCGATAGACACCTGTCCTACGCTGGAGAGGCATACCGGGTGGCTCTTGAGCTTGTTGGAAAGACGCACCTCGAATACCTTGCCGTCGAGAGCCTCCTTCATGAACTCGAACATATCCTTGTTCTCCTCGGCAGTCTTCTTGGCTTCCTCCTTCTCCTCCTCGGTGTCTAAGTCTATAGCGCCGTCATTCACCGAGCGGAAGGGCTTCTCCTCGTAGGTCATCAGCACCTTTATGCAGAACTCATCGATATCCTGGGTGAAGTAGAGCACCTCGTAGCCCTTGTCGCGTATCTTCTCGATAACGGGGAGCATTTCGATCTTGGCTCTGCTCTCGCCGCAGCAGTAGTAGATGCAGTCCTGATCCTCTTTCATGCGGCTGACATACTCCGCGAGGGTGACCTTCTTGTCCGGGTCAAAGGAGGACTGGAACATCAGCAGATCCTTTACGGCGTCGGCAGCGGTGCCGTAGCTCTGGTAGATGCCGAACTTGAACTGCAAGCCGAATGCGTCAAAGAACTTCTCGTACTTTTCGCGGTCATTCTTGAGCATCTTGGTAAGCTCGTTCTTTATGCTCTTCTCGATGTTCTTGGCGATGATCTTCAGCTGTCTGTCATGCTGGAGCATCTCGCGGGAGATGTTGAGGGACAGATCCTCAGAGTCCACCAGACCCTTTACGAAGCTGAAATGATCGGGCAGCAGATCGGCGCACTTGTCCATTATCATGACGCCGCTGGAGTAGAGCTGGAGTCCCTTCTCGTAGTCCTTGCTGTAGTAGTCGAAGGGAGCGCGGGCGGGGATATACAGCAGAGCGTCGTAGGTAGCGGTGCCCTCTGTCTTGGAGTGTATATGGCAGAGCGGGGGAGTGTAGTCGGAGAACTTGTCGATGTAGAAGCGGTCATAGTCCTCGTCGGTAAGCTCGTTCTTGTTCTTCTTCCAGATAGGAGTCATGGAGTTGAGCGTTTCGTTCTCTATCTCGATATCCGGCTCGTCCTTGCCGTCTGTGTACTTGGGGTGCTCCACGTCCATTTTTATCGGGAAGCGGATATAGTCGGAGTACTTCTTGATAAGCGACTGTATGCGGAAGCTCTCCATATAGTCGGAGTACTTCTCGTCATCGGTGTCGTCCTTGAGGGAGATGATGACGTCGGTACCGACGCTGTCCTTCTCGCACTCCTCAATGGTGTATCCGTCAACGCCGTCGGAAGTCCAGCGGTAAGCCTTGTCGCTGCCGTAAGCCTTGGTGATGACGGTAACTTCCTTAGCCACCATAAAGGTAGAGTAGAAGCCCACGCCGAACTGACCTATGATATCCACGTCCTCGCCCAGCTCGTTGTCGCTCTTGAATGCAAGCGAGCCGGAGTTTGCTATAGTACCCAGGTTGTCCTCAAGCTCCTGCTCGTTCATGCCGATACCGTTGTCGGATACGGTGAGGGTGCGCTTTTGCTTGTCAACGTAGATATTGATAGCGAAGTCGTCCTTGCTCATGCCCACAGACGTGTCGGTGAGCGACTTGAAGTACAGCTTGTCTATAGCGTCGCTGGCGTTGGATATCACCTCACGGAGAAAGATCTCCTTGTGGGTGTATATCGAGTTTATCATCATGTCGAGAAGCCGTCTCGATTCGGCTTTAAATTCCTTCTTTTCCATGTAAATGCCTCCGTCGGAAATATTTTAGCACTCTAGGAGATAGAGTGCTAATCTTTAATCTTATTATACTACATAACCGGCAAAATGCAAGGGCTGTAACATTATTCACGAAATTTATTTACAGTATATTAATCAGTCTCGGAACTCCCGGTGATAGCCGGCAGGAATTTTTCGTAAAGCTCGGGGTATTTCCTGCGGAAGTTGATGATCCTGCCGTCCTTCATAAAGCAGTGCTTTGAAGTTGCCTTGCAGCATACCCTGCCGTCGGGGAGGGTCATCACGTAGTTCACCAGCATCTTAACGCCGCCGAACTCCTCAAGCTCGGCATTGATCGTGACGGTGTCTCCGAAGGCGGTCATATGCTGATACTCGCAGCTGACAGCAAGTACCGGGCAGACCAGCCCCATTTCCTCCAGCATCGGCATCGGCACGCCTATCTCTTCGAGGAATGCCACTCTGGTCTCCTCCATCCAGCGGATATAGTTGGAGTGGTGGACTATCCTCATGGCGTCTGTCTCGTAGTACTGTACCTTGTGCTTATATATCATGTGTGTGACCTCCTAAACGGTATCGGCGTAGTACATACCCGCCTTTTTGAACATCTCCGGCAGATCATAGGGACTGATGCCGTCCTCCTCCGCCCGCACGCAGGTGCCGGGGTTATCCTTTGAGACTATATCCCAGGGAGTGACAAGGGTATCTGTCTTTTCCGCGCCGTATTTTTCCAGAAGCTTCTCCGCCGCCGAAGTCCGGGAGCCGTCGGAGCAGTATATGCTCATGACCTTGTAGCTTTGAATGTAAAGCTCGTCGCCGCTCTGATTTCCGCCGAAGCCGAACCTGCATATGCCGTCGTTTATCAGCATATCGCAGTAGTCCCTGATAAGGGCTCTTATGACCGGCAGGGTGCAGTTGTCCAGGTAGTACAGCTTGTAGTGGAAGGGATCGGTCTCCTGCTGTCTCAGCTCCTTCTCCTCCTCAGAGGAGCAGGGAAGCTCCAGGAAAAAGAATACTGGCTCGGGGATAAGCTCCGCAAACTCAGCTATGAAGCCCTTTAGTCTGTCGGCGCTGAGCAGCGCGGCGAAGGTACCCTCGCCGGTGACGGTGTATGCGTTTTTCAGCCCTGATATATCGGGAATGTCTATTCCGTCGGGCAGAAGAAAGTTTTCCTTGTCCATGTGTCACCCTCCGCTGTTGAGCTTGACAAAGCTCTTGACATATCCCGCGATGATGACTGCAAAATACAGCAGCAGCAGGATATTGGTAAATATCACCTTAAAGCGCTCGCCCTCGTGCAGCACGCAGTTCGGCTCGTCCGCGATTATCTGCCTGAGCAGCTTGATAAGCATTACGAACATAGCGTAGAAGCCCACGAAGAGCAGCACTATCTCTATCGTAAGCGAGATGCTGCTGCCGTGCTTGTATCCCACCGCGTCGGCGATGTCCGGGATACTCGCTATGCTGTTGTTAAGTATGTGCATGACTATAGTCGGCGCTATGCTGTTGTAGCGGACGGTGATGAGCGCGTAGATCAGCCCGCCGCCGAATGCCGACATCGCCTGAGAGATGTTGCCGTGCATGAGCCCGAATATCAGCGCCGACATAAAAGCGCTGATAAGCTTTCCGTAGGGCGACAGTAGTTTGATTATCAGACCCCGGTAGATAAGCTCCTCAATGAATGGCCCTATCAGGCAGACGTACACCAGCTGTATGACTATGGCGTACTTAGAGGGGGTCTTTATCGTAAAGTCGGGAGTCGGCACCGAAATGCCGCCCTCGTTCAGCATTGTGGTTATCATACCGGCGATTATGCCGATAAGTATATTGAAGGTTATGCTGAGCGGCGTCCACATGGCGCCGTCCTTTGCAAAGCCCTTGTAGGGCTTTAGCATATCGGTGAGCCTTATGTTCATTACCGGCTGTGCGATCAGGGATATGAGTATCGCCGACACCGCCACTATAAACAGATTGGCGGTCATGGTAAAGCCGGTGCTTTTGGATATATCGTTCTCCTGAAGGTAGCGTATAGCTGTGTTTATGCTCGGCGTGAAGGAGCCGGTATACCGGAAGTAGGCGAGGTAGTAGTAGACGTACACCAGTATCCTGTTGAAGATATTATAAAGCAGCAGCAGACCGCCCAGCATGGCGACGTTTTTGTTAAGGGTATTCTTCTCGGCATCGCGTGCTTTCATAAGCTCCGAGCGGTAGTCGGGCGGGGAGTATCCCCAGGAGCCGTTTGACGGCATATTGTTCATTGTTGTCCTCCGTGGTTCAGAGCAGATTCTTCACGGCATTGTAGATACGTGCGGAGATATCCGGCTTGTTCATAGAGTAGAGATGTATGCCGTCAACGTCATTGGCGATAAGATCGTTTATCTGGTCAATGGCGTAGTTTATGCAGGCGTCCTGCAAAGCCACCGGATCGGATTCATAGCGGTTGAGTATCCTCGCAAGCTTCTTGGGCACGCTTGCTCCGCATATCGACACCATGCGGAGTATGCCCGCCTTTGAGGTGACAGGCATGATACCCGCCTCTACAGGGCTTTTCATGCCGGCGATAAGTGTACGCTCGCGGAAGGTGTAGAAATCCTCGTTGTCAAAAAACAGCTGAGAGATAAAATGCTCCGCGCCGCAGTCCTCTTTTTCTTTCAGGTGAAGTATATCAGAGACCACGTTTTCGCTGTCCGGGTGAGTCTCGGGGTAGCAGGCAGCGGAGATGTGTATATCCGGGGCTTTTTCCTTCATGTAGGCGATAAGCTCGGAGGCGTAGTGGAAGTCATCCTTGGGCGGCACCTTGTCATTTTTGTCGCCGCGCAGCGCAAGCACGTTGTCCACGCCGGCGTCCCGGAGCAGTTCTATTATCCTGTCAATATCCCCGCGGGTGTTGTTGACGCAGGTGATGTGCGCTATGGGCGGGATATCATACTGCTCCTTCATGATACGGCAGATGTCGATAGTCGAGGTATCAGCGGGATTTCCTCCCGCGCCGTAGGTGCAGCTTATAAATGACGGCTCAAGGGCTTTGAGTCCTTTTATGGTATCGTGTATATCGTCGAAGTTCGCCGCTTTTTTCGGCGGGAATATTTCGTAAGAAAAGGTCGGGTGACCCTTTACGAAAAGCTTTTTCATTTCCATTGGTATCTTTCCTTTCGGTGTTGCCCTAAGGCTTCAGCGCTCCTCTGAACGCCGACAGGTCGCCGGTATCAGGCTCGTCTGCGGGCTGATCGGGACACTCGCCGTCGTCGGGGTATTCGTCATCCCCGTCGTAGGCTTCAAAGTCTGAGGTCGCGTCCTCGATGATAGCGCGTACTTCCTCGACGCCCTCGCCGGTAACGGCAGAGAAGGGCACGACGGTGATATCCTCAAAGCAGGGTATCTCGTCGGCAAACGCTGCCATACGTTCCTCGCGCTGGGACTTTTTGAGCTTGTCCGCCTTGGTGAGCACGATGATGAAGGGCAGCTCGTTGTCGATGAGGTAATTTATCATCTGAAGGTCATCGGCGCTGGGCGGGTGGCGCATATCTACCAGCTGTATCACCAGCGCCAGCTGTCTGTCGGTATCGGCGAGGTATCCGCCGATAAGCTGACCCCAGCCCCTTTTCTCGCCCTTAGAGACCTTAGCGTAGCCGTAGCCCGGCAGGTCGGCAAGGTAAATGCCGTCCAGCTCAAAGAAATTGATAGTGACGGTCTTGCCGGGAGTAGCGCTCACCCGGGCGAGCGCCTTGCGGTTGAGCACCTTATTTATCAGCGAGGACTTTCCCACATTAGACCGTCCCGAGAAGCAGACCTCAGGTCTGTCGGAGGGCGGCATCTGGGAAAGTCTGCCGAATGATGTTACAAATTTTGCGTTGTTGAAATTCATATTCACTCCGTAATATGGTTGTGATCTTTTGATTTGCCTTGCGGCAAATTCCGGACATTTCCCTCGCTTCGCATCGGGAAATTTAAAATCGGCACTGGTGGGGTTCACGGACGATAGTGCTAACCCCCAGATAATTCCT
>CACXDI010000117.1 GCA_902766335.1 uncultured Ruminococcus sp.
CGCTTCTGAAGGCGCTGTATCTGGCGACGCATGAGATCGCCAAGAAGTGGACTATGCCGCTGAGAAACTGGGGCAGGTGCTCGGCGAGCTGGAGATCATGTATCCCGACCGGCTCGACTGAGCCGTCTGCTATCAGCCTGATTCCATTCCGCTTCGCTCCATTCCAGCAGGCTGATAGCAGAAGTATCTTGACAAATTACAGTATCCGTTGTATACTGTAAAAAAATCGGAGCGGCTATTTTCAAGCCGCTCCGGTAATATCGTTTTTATCACAGTTTTTGAATTTACAGAGATTTTTTCGCAGAGCCGAATAATTTATATGGCTGCACCGTTAGTAGCAGTCGCCGGTACCTCTGAATCTGAGATAAACGCCTCCAGGTGTCTTTATAGGCGTATTCGAAATTCTTAAATCCATATAACCCTCCGAATAAAATTGATTTTGTTAGAACCCGATATAAATATAAAATACTCCAGTGTGATCTTCCTGATTGAGATCTCCCTTTTTGAATATTTCAATTTCCCCATTTTTAAGCAAGTCTGAAGCATAGTAAAAAGCCTCGTTAACGCCTTCTTGACTATATTCATAATCCAGGAATGTAATAAGATTGCATGCATCTAAATCTGAGACTGTATCTCCATCGATATCATATATAACTGCATACCAATAATTAAAATTGCCCCCACCGAAACTCTTGGAAGGATCCTCATAAATAATATCATATTTCTTGTAAGGGTAATCTGGGTCGGGTTTGGGGTTTTCCTTATCTTTCTTAGTTGCAGGGGTAACAAAGTTAGAATAAGATGTTTTGGTTATATTCTTGTCTGCATCTCTTGCAGTTATCTTAAGCCTGAATCCATACTGAGTTCCCTCAGAGAGACCAGTGATCTTATAAGATGTTTCTGCGTTATTAACAGCAATAAGATTCTTCCACTTGCCGTCAATTTCCTGCTGTATTGTGTACTTACTGCACTTAACCTTAGTCCAGCTTATAGTAACATCGTTATAAGATGTTTCGCTTACTTTAAGCTTAGTGGTCTTAGGTGCTGTGACTGTGTTCTTAACTGCGCTAGTCTTACCCCAGTAAGTCTTGCCATTAAGCTTTCTGTAAGCCCTTACTCTGAACTTATACTTAGTTCCAGGCTTAAGTCCGTTTATTCTGCAGTTAGTTGTAGCTCTACCTCTGATAGTCTTAAACTTCTCCCAAGTCTTGGAAGTTCTGTCGTAGATGTATACGCGATAACCGGAAGCCTTAGTTACCTTACCCCAGCTGATTCTTACAGCTGTCTTTGTTGAGCTGTACTTCTTGTTGACTACGACCTGAGCGGGCTTCTTAGCGCCTACGGAGTAGATTGAAGCAGAAGAGATCATATTCGGATTTACAGAGTCAGCCGAAACAGCCACCGCATTGGAGCCGAGTATCGCAGCTGCAGAAATAACACTGATAATATTCTTTATTGTATTTTTCATTGTAAAAACTCCTTTCAAGCTTGCATTTTATCGCTTTCAACATTTTCAACACCTATATGTTAAATTTTATCGTCAAAAAAAAAAAAAAAACGATATACGGTTAATTTTCTGTAAACTTGAAGCCGGCGAATAATTTGTCGTTTCCTGCGTAAACTATTCCTGTAAATACAAAACAAAACGGAGGTATAAATATGAAAGCAACTGGAATAGTAAGGCGGATAGACGACCTCGGAAGGGTAGTCATCCCGAAAGAGATACGCAGGACTATGAGGATACGCGAGGGCGACCCGCTTGAGATATACACAGGTTCCGACGGCGAGGTCGTGTTTAAAAAGTACAGCGCCATAAACGAGCTGGAAAATGCTGCCGAAGCCTGCGAGGTCATTTCTAAGCTGGGCGGTGCGCCGGCGGTGGTGTTTGACCGCGATCATGTGGTGGCTGTGGCGGGCGCTCATAAAAAGGAATACAGCGAACGCCGCATATCTCAGGCGCTGGAGGAATTGCTGGAAAACCGCAGCAGCTTCACGATGACCGACCCGGAGGGCAGACCGCTCAGACCTATAGAGGGTATGCCTAACAGGGCGCTTGCAGTTGCTCCGATAATCTCTCAGGGCGATGTGGCGGGAGCAGTCGCCTTCGTGGAGAACGAGTCAAACCGCAAAGCCGATGAACGTCAGATAATGCTCACAAAAGCGGCGGCGATGTTCCTCGGCAAACAGATAGAATCATAATTATTATGGCATAATTTAATAAAATATTAATTGACAATACTTGTCAGGACGTGTTATAATTATACAGTACGTCAAAATTTTATTTATGATCGTTCAGGGGGATATGAATTGTCGATTAATGTGAAAAAGGCAGCTTCGGTGTTATTTGCCTGCTGCATTGCATTTTCATCTGCTTTGACGGCTTTTGCCGACAGTAAGCAGAGCGATGAAAACAGAGAAAGAGAAAATTATCATCGTAAGGGAAAATGGGGATATACGGTGCTTGAAGACGGCACTGCCGCTGTAAGTGATTATTTCGGAAAGGCTAAGGAACTTAATGTTCCCGGAGAAATAGACGGCTATACCGTCACCGCAATAGGCGGCGGCTGGTATACCGGCTCGGACGGGAAGCCGGTGCTTTACGGCAACGTCCACGGCATCTCCTACGCCGACGACGGCTCGGTGGAGGAGAGCAGCGTTTACAGCCCCTTTACCGGCAACAGCTTTATAGAGAATGTGACTCTGCCGGACACCGTCACGGCTATAGGCGCTATTAGCTTTAAAGGGTGTATCTCTCTTAAAAGTATAGAGCTGAACGAAGGCGTCGAGGTCATAGGCAGCAACTGCTTTGAGGGCTGCACGGCGCTTGAAGAGATAACCCTTCCCGATTCGCTGAAATTTGTGGATCAGCAAGCGTTTTACGAATGTGAGTCTCTTGCTTCCGTGAATATGCCCGACTGCCATTACGAGACCGCGGCATTTGAACGCTGCACCGGACTCGGATCGGTAGAGCTGCCGCAGGGAATGCTTTCCACTGCACCGTATATGTTCAGCGAGTGTGAGTCGCTCAAAAGTATAGTTATCCCGGATTCCGTGACCGAGATCGCCGACAGCAGCTTCTCCAAATGCACATCTCTGGAATATGTGCAGCTGCCGGATAATGTCAAGGCTATATACAACAACGCTTTCAGCGGGTGTACATCGCTTACGCAGGTGTTACTCGGCGATGGCGTGGATACTATAGGCAGCCGCGCATTTGCCGACTGCACCGCGCTGAAAGAGCTTTACGTCGGTGAGAATGTCAACAAGATAGGCGATAACGCCTTCGGAATGACGGCTGACGGCGAGCATATCGAAGGCTTCAAGCTCGTCTGCCCTGATTTCTCCCCGGTCAAAGCTTACGCCGAGAGTAATTCCATACCCTTCAGCCTTGTCGCTCCCTCAGCGGACGCTTCCGGCTCGGCACCGGATCAGAACCTTCCCGGCGGACTTGATTCCGAAATGGTCTTTCTGATCGTGGTGGCGGTGCTTGTTCTGGCGGCGCTGGCGGTGTTTATCATACTCGTTCTGGTGCTGAAAAACAACAAAAACGATGACGATGACGAATAGTTGGATACAGTTTTGAAAACGCGGTGCAAAAGCCGCGTTTTTTGTTTGTGAAAAGCGGAATATCCGTTTGACAAACGGCATAAAAAATGATATAATATTTTCTGGTTTATTTTGAAAGGAAAGGCGGGTGAGGATATGCGAAAGGATATAAGAGCGGCGGTGTGTTCGCGTGAGCTTTCGTGGCTCAGATTCAACACCCGGGTGCTTGAACAGGCTGAGGACGAACGTGTCCCGCTTATGGAGCGGTTCATGTTCCGCAGTATATGGTCTGCCAACCTTGACGAGTTCTGCCGCACCCGTATAGGAAAGCTGCTGACGCTGTCCCTCAGCGACAACGGCGTCCGCGACGTCCGCACCGGAATGCACCCGTCGGAGCAGCTGGAACGCATAAGCGGGCATATCCTCACGGAACTGCCCCGCGCCGACAGAGCCTTTATCTCGCTGGAAAAGGAGCTTGAAGCCTTCGGCGTAAAGCGGCTCAGATACGATGAAGCCCCCGCTGGAGCGGAAGCGGATATGCTGACCGAAATATTTGACCGTGAGTACCTGGGCAGGCTCTCGCCGGTGATAGTCGCTCCCGATGATGACCGCCCGGTGGTTCGCGGCGGCAGGCTGTATGTCCTCTGTCACCTGGAAAGTCAGAACGGCTGGGCGATAGGTCTTGCAGACTGCACCGATCTCCCGCCGGCAACGCCGGTCAACGGCGGGAATGAGTATATCCTCACCGACAGGCTCATAGCCCTGTCTGCCGGAAAGCTTTTCCCGGAGCATACCGTGACCGAGACCGTCTCGCTCCGTGTGACGAGAAGCGCCTTTCTCGACGTAGAGCCCGCCTATGACGAGGGTGCCGACACTATCGGCTTGATGTCCAATTTTATGGACAGCAGAGAAATCCTGATAGCTGTCTGCACGCAGCTGTCGGCAGAGGTGTCTCCGCTGTTCCGCTATCATCTGCTGGAGCGCCTTTCCCTTGACGATTCGCTTATCCTCGTCACCGGCACTCCGCTGCACCCGGGATTTTTCCCGCAGCTTTACTCCCGCATGAAGTCCGAAAAAGAGCTGTACTACAGCGACTATGCCCCGGCTCTGAATGACGCTGTCCCGCTTGCCGAAATGGCAAGGGAGCGCGACGTTCTGCTTTGCTATCCTTATGACAGCATGGAGCCGTTCCTGCAAATGCTCGAGCAGGCGGCAGCCGACAGCCGCGTGACCTCGATAAAAATGACCCTCTACCGGCTTGCTGATGATTCCCGGATAGTGTCGGCGCTTTGTGCCGCCGCCCGGGCGGGCAAGAGAGTCTTTGTCTGCATAGAGCTTCGCGCACGTTTCAGCGAGTGCGATAATATCTCAGCCGCCCGCGAGCTTGCCGCCGCCGGCTGCCGCGTGGTGTGCGGGATACAGAATTACAAGGTACACTCAAAGCTTTGCCGCATAGACTTTTACGAAAACGGCGGCACCTTCCGGCTTACCCAGATAGGCACCGGAAACTATAATGAGTCCACCGCGCAGCATTACACCGACTTCTCTTTTGTGACCTGCGATCCCGACGCCGCAGCCGACGCTGACAGGGTGTTCGACGCCCTCGCAAGACAGGAGCTGCCGCCGCGGACAGGCGCTCTCACCACCTCGCCGTCATTTTTGAAATCACGCATACTTTCGCTGATAGATATGGAGATCGCCGCCGCCAATGCCGGTGAGCCCGCATACTTCGGAGCAAAGGTCAACGGTCTCTCTGACCCGGATATCATAGAAAAGCTTGTGGAAGCCTCCTGCGCCGGCGTGAGGACAGAGCTTATCGTCCGGGGGATATGCTGCATAAAGCCGGGCGTTCCCGGGCTTACGGATAATATTACCGTCATCTCCATAGTTGACCGCTTTCTCGAGCACGGCAGGATATACATATCCGGCAGCGGCACCAGGAGGATAGTTTATATCTCGTCGGCTGATCTTATGACCCGCAATCTCGACAGGCGCGTGGAAGCGGCGGTGCGTATCAGCGACGCCGGCATCGCGGACAGACTATGCGATTATTTTGCCGGTCAGATGTCCGATACCGCCAATTCCCGCGTAATGCGTGCCGACGGCAGCTACAGCTTTGCGTCAAGACACGGCAAGTCCTCGCAGCAGACGTTTATGGAGCGCTTTGAGCAGCATACCGGGCATCATGAGCCTGCCCCCGCGCCGGAGCAGCCCTCGTTCCCCGAGCCTGAGCCCGTGATCGAGGATATCCCGGCTGCCGAGCCTGTTCCCGCGATCGAGGAAACTCCGGCTGCCGAGCCTGCCGCTGAAAACCTTCTGGAGACCGTCCCGGCAGAGCAGCCGGAGCTGTCGGCACCGCCTGTAAAAAAGAGCATTTTCAGGCGTATAATAGATTTTTTCAGAAGAAAAAAATAGCTTTCCGGTTGTTAAAATGTAGAATTTGCCGCATTTATTATTGTGCAATATGCTAAATATTTTTCACGTGGTAAAAACCTCTTGAAAACCTGTGATTTTTATGATATAATTATAATGTATAATTATGGTACCGGGCAGACTGTGCCCGGATTTGAGAGGGATCATTTACTATGACAAGAAGGCTTGAAGATCTTTTGGAGGTCATCAAGGGACACCGGGTGCTTATACAGACCCATAATTTCCCCGATCCTGATGCTCTTTCAAGCGCTTACGGGCTTCAGAAGCTGTTTGAACATTTCGGTTATGACGCTAAGGTCTGTTTCCACGGCTCTATGGCTAAGGCGTCGGTGCAGGGACTTGTGTCCATGTTCGGACTTGACGCTTATGAAGTCGATGAGCTTGAAGATATCACTTCCGACGATCGTATTATCACAGTAGATTCTCAATTTAATAATTCCAACGTTCGGAAGACGGCGGCTACCGTTGCCGGGTGTATAGATCATCACCCGACTACCGCCCCGGGCACCTATTCCTTCCGTGATGTTAGGATATGCGGTTCCTGCGCTACGCTTATCGCCGATTACTTTTTCTCGAATGACATAGATATGGACGCCGATACCGCCACGATACTGCTTTACGGTCTTAAAATGGATACCGAAAGCTTCAGCCGCGGAGTCACCGACATAGATATTGATATGTTCCGTCTGCTTTTCTCAAGGTGCGATCAGGATAAGCTGAAAATGCTCTGCAATCACCAGATGGCTTTCGGCGATCTGAACATCTACCGCAAGGCGCTGGGTACTATCAAGATATATGACGGTATAGCGTTTTCATTCCTTGACAGCGAGGCTTCAGACGGACTTGTGGCTACAGTCTGTGATTTCATGCTCACGCTTGTCGAGGTGCAGTTCGCTATCGCCTATGCCTACCGCGGGAACGGTCTGAAATTCTCGGTTCGTTCGTCTCTTGATTATCTTGACGCGGGTACTATCATCACCAATGCTCTTGAGGGCATCGGCACGGGCGGCGGTCACGGGACTATGGCGGGCGGATATATCGATTTCAACGATATCGCCGAAGCCGACATTGATCTTGAGGAAGAGATACATAACCGCTTCATCAATGCCGTCTATTTCAGCCGCGCTATCAAGGAAGCGCTCAAAGATCCTCTGGGTCTTGGCATCGGCACTATCATGTGATATGCCCTTTTGTATAATGAACTACAGACCGCCCAAACGGTTGGGCGGTCTTTGATATGTATAAAGGCAACACCGCACAACCACCGGCTAACGCCTTTGCACGTCATAAACTTGCAGATTTTTAGCATAAACGAAGTTTATGCAGTCATACTCACACAAAGTTTCCTAGCCGGGCGAGATCTCCCCGAGCCGGGGAGGTGTCAG
>CACXDI010000118.1 GCA_902766335.1 uncultured Ruminococcus sp.
ATGGACAAGGAAGAAGATATTGAAGATGTCAAGGTGTGGGATATTGACCGTGAGAAAGCGTATATGTCCCCGAAGCGTATCTCACTTGTGACCGAATACATCTTAGACCACTTTGACCAAAAGACCTACCGCAAGGCTTTTGAGCGAACATACAGCTACAACGTACTCACAAATATTACTGATGTAGCCGAAGCAAGAAAGCGTGAGCAGGTGCAGGAGATCAAGCAGAAGCAGCGCGTCAGCGGTTTCAATTCTATATTTGCTGTATCCTCGGTGCAGGCTGCAAAGCTCTACTATGAAGAATTTCAAAGACAGATGACCGCACACCCCGAAAAGGCTCTGAAAATAGCTATCATATACAGCTACGGTGCGAATGAGGAAGACCCCGACGGTATCCTCGATGAAGAAAACCCCGAAGATACCTCTGCACTCGATTCCACTTCAAGAGATTTTCTTGAAAAAGCTATCAGCGACTATAACAAGCAGTTCAACACAAATTACGATACTTCCGGCGACAAGTTCCAGAGCTATTACAAGGACGTATCACTCCGCATGAAGAACAAGGAGCTTGACCTGCTTATCGTGGTCAATATGTTCCTGACGGGCTTTGATGCCACCACGCTCAACACGCTGTGGGTAGATAAAAACCTGAAAATGCACGGTCTGATACAGGCATACAGCCGTACTAACCGCATACTCAACTCTATCAAGACATTTGGCAATATCGTGTGTTTCAGAGCCTTGCAGAAGCGAACTGACGCAGCTATCTCCCTATTCGGTGATAAAGCGGCTGGCGGCATCGTGACCTTGCAGAGCTTTGGTGACTATTACAACGGCTATGAGGATAATAAGGGCAAGCACGTTGACGGCTATGTGGATATGATAGACAAGCTCCTGAAAGATTTCCCGCTTGATGAACCGCAGATAGTAGGCGAAGACCGTCAGAAGGCTTTTATCGCCTTGCTTGGTGCTATCCTGCGTATGCGTAATCTGCTTGTGAGCTTTGATGAGTTTGAGGGCAGAGAGATAATTTCTGAGCGTGATTTTCAGGACTACCTCGGACGTTATCAGGACTTGCGTGACGAATGGGCAGAGCGCCGTAAAAAAGGCGAGCTGACCGACATTGATAATGATATTGTATTTGAAATAGAGCTTATCAAGCAGATCGAGATAAATATCGACTATATCCTGATGCTTGTGATGAAATATCATGACAGCCATTGTACAGATAAGGAAGTGCTTATCACCATTCAGAAGGCTGTTGATTCCAGCCCTGAGTTGAGAAGCAAGAAAGACCTTATTGATAACTTCATCAACGGCTTAAATGAGGTCGATGATGTAATGGACGAGTGGCACAGCTATGTTGCAGAACAGCGTGAAAAGGCTCTCGTCAAGATAATCACAGAAGAAAAGCTCAAAGAAGCCGAAACGCGAGCCTTTATTGAAGGCGCTTTCCGTGACGGTGCGGTTAAAACGACCGGCACGGACATAGACAAGATACTTCCCGCTGTATCACGCTTCGGCGGCGGCGGAAACCGCAAAGCTAAGAAAGAGACTGTTATTGAAAAGCTAAAAGCGTTCTTTGAACGGTTTTGGAATATAGGGTAGTAAATCCTGTTTCACTAGGGGGTTAGATCATGATAAAAAAAGTAGATCAGACATCTGTTGCGGATATTTTTTCTATCAATAGTAATTGTATTTATCGTATCCCGAAGTATCAAAGAGAGTATACTTGGGGCACGAGAGACTGGGACGCTTTGTTCAAAGATGTAACTGAAAATGATAATGGTTATTTCCTTGGTTCATACATATGCGTGAACAGTGGTTCATTAAATGGAACTACATTGGAAATTATCGATGGACAACAAAGATTTACTACATTAACTATATTGCTTACCGCACTTTATGAAAAGCTATCTGCTCTTGAAGATCAAATGGAAGCGGAAGATAAAACCGATCTCTTTAATCTTCGCGGCGAACTTGCCAATAAAAAACAGCAAGTATCCGCTTCGGGAAGGAAATACAATTATACACAGCGTCTGATCCTGCAAAAACAGAATATGAATGATGAGGATTATTCTTATCTGTTATCATTAAAGCACGTTATCTCCGAAAACAAAAGCAGACCAACAAATTTTGGTAATCGGAGAATCGCTAAAGCATATTCGCATTTTATAAAGCTTATTGAGGAAAGAGTTGAAGAAATCAAAGCAGAAAATCCTGACACAGACGATATAAGCGCTCTTTTCTATATCAAGAATCAGTTTGAACAGGCTATAATGGTAGGAATTGAGGTTGACACCAACAAAGATGCCTATATGCTGTTTGAATCACTTAACAAGAGAGGTGTTCCGCTTTCGGCAATAGACCTGATCAAAAACACTCTGATAGCAACGGCGGATAACGAATCAGATGCTGATGATGCATATGAACAGTGGAAACAGATACTTAATAATATTGCGCCTAACGATTATTCGGTGCAGGAGCGTTTCTTTAGGCAGTATTATAATGCTTTTCGTGAAGAATTAAACAAACCATATGACGATCCTGACAAGAAATATCATTTAGGTTATCTTGCTACACGAACAACCTTGTTAGATATTTACGAGCAAATGATAAAACATAACTATAGGGCTTTGCTTGATGACCTCTATGTTAAATCGCAAAAATATGCTCTTATCGTAAATAATAGCGATGAAGAACATAATTATACATCTGCTTTGCTGGATCTGGATAGAATATCCGGTGCACCGTCTTATCTTTTGCTTCTCTACCTTCTTTCTAAGCAGGATGAATTAAAACTGACAGATGATAATCTCCATCAGATTGTTAAATTACTGATAGTATTCTTCGTTCGTAGAAGTGTTACCGATGTGCCAAACACACGAAAACTAACTCAGCTGTTCATAGATATTATTTCTGAAATAAAAACTCTTCAAGGCGATGTAATCATTAGTCATATAAGAAAAACTTTCAAGTCCGTTGCTGCGACCGATGAAGAATTTGAAGCAAAACTTCGTGGATCGTTGTATGACGAAAATCCCGAAGCAGTACGCTTTATCCTGTGCAGTATAGAAGCAGACCATCAAACTAAAGAAATATACTCTGATCTTTGGTCACGGGATAGAAGTAATAAGTATGTATGGACAATCGAGCATATTTTCCCCGAAGGTCAGAATATTCCTGACCCTTGGGTAGATATGATTGCAAATGGGGATAAGGAGCTTGCTAAGCAGTATTTATCTGAGTATGTACATACACTTGGCAACCTAACGATAACTGGA
>CACXDI010000119.1 GCA_902766335.1 uncultured Ruminococcus sp.
GCTGACGCCCTGCAAGGGAGCTTGACGACGAGTGATGAGCCGTCAGTGCCGAGATTTGTCTGCTGTTCTTTTAGGGATTAGTATTAGTTGTGTCAAGCATTTTTGGCAAGGTTTAGTTGGGGGAGCAATAACAATATATTTCTGCTGTTCGTAAGGCTTTAAATTGTTAACTTTTTGAAAATTATTTGCGATCGCTAAAAAAGTTTCCGAAACGCAGTCTTCAGAAAGGCTTTCAATTTTTAATATCTCAAATGCTATGTGATAGGCTTTGGTCTTGTTGTCTTTATACAGCTTCTCAAAGGCAGGCAGCTCTGGATCCTCTATGAGCGCCGCATTTATCACCGGTATCATTGTATTCACCTTCCCTGTGTAAATACTATTTAAATAAAGTATATCACTTTGCAATAATAAAAACAAGGGATGCCTGACATTTTTTATACAATTAAAATATTTATATACTGCCGGTTTCGGGGACGCTGACTGACCGGGATATCTGACCTGTCACGCCGGCATATGCGCGGCAGGATCAGCGGTATTTTTACGGTATGGTCTGTGAGCCGTATATCACGGTCATCAGAGATACATCTCCATATCGTAGCTTGTGACGTTGCCCTTGACCGACTCGGAGACGCCGTGGTTCGTATAGCCCAGGCTTTCATAGAAGGTTATCAGCGACTCCTTGCAGGTGAGGGAGATATGGGTCTTCCCTGCCTGCCTTGCCGCTTCGATGAAGGCAGACATAAGACTGCGGGCTATGCCCTGATGTCTGTATACCGGGTGTACCGCAAGACCGTAGATCAGCAGGTTTTCTCCGCTGTCGTTATAATCGCTGCCCTCATCGTAGAGGTCATCGGTTATGTAGGGGCTGTCGGAGCTGCTGCCGTCTATCAGCCCCACTATCCTGCCCTCCAGCTCAGCCTTGAAAAACCACTGAGGGAATCTGTCAAGGCGGTATTCAAAGGCGGAGAAGTCGGCTGCCTTTTCCGGCGGGAAGCAGAGCCGTTCTATCTCGTGGAGTGGTTCTATATCCCCGATATCCGCCTGCTTTATGATGATCTTTTCTGACATGATGATATCTCCCTTCACTGTCTTGCGTTTATCGCAAGGCTTTTTTTCAGCTCCTCGATATAGCGCTCGGCTATCTCGCTGAGCTGTCCGTATTTATTGGCGATAAAGCCTATCTCCATGACGCTGCCGGGATCGTTTCTGTCGTCACGGAACGGCACTACCACATAATTGCTGCTGAACTCCTCGCAGAGTATCCCGGAGCAGAGGGTGTAGCCGTTCAGCTCCTTCATCAGCTCCCCCATAGCGGCGCGGTCGGTAGCCTTTATCATGCGTGGATAGATGTTCTCGCTGAGTATCTCCTCGGCGTAGAGGTAGCCGTCACGTCCGTTCTGCTCGAAGGAGAGGCAGGGGTAAGGCTCAAGCTGCTCAAGACTGATAGACGGTTCATTCGCCAAGGGGTGTCCCTTCCACATATAGACGTAAGCCCTGCACTCTATCAGCCTGGTGAATTTCAGCTCGTTCTCCTCAAGCAGCTTGGTTATCGGCTTGCGGTTGTAGTTTGAGATGAAAAGCACGCCGATCTCGCTTTTGAGACTGCCAACGTCCTTTATTACATTGAGCGTCTCGGTCTCGCGCACCGCGAACTCAAATTCCAGCGTGTTGTACTGCTTCACCGTCTCGATAAAGGCGCTGACCGCAAAGGAGTAATGCTGCGTAGAAACGCCGAACTTGCGCTTCATATCCTTTTCTATATAGCGCTCGCAAATCAGCTCGTACTGACGGTAGAGCTGTCCCATGCTTTGCAGCAGCTCTGCGCCCTCTGCCGTAGGTACTGCGCCCTTTGGGGTGCGCAGGAAGATGCTCATGCCGAGCTCCTTTTCCAGCTCGCGGACTGCGCTGGTGAGCGCCGGCTGAGATGTACGCACCTTTTCGGCAGCCTTGTTCATTGACCCGCACTCGGCGATGGCAAGTGCGTAGCTTATCTGTTGAAGCGTCATTTTCCCACCTCTTTACTATGATTTATTTTATCATATCACATATAAGCCGGATTGTCAACCCCGCCGCCGATACATAATTCTTATTGATAGCTATAACCTTAGTTTATTGAAAACAGCTTTTGTGATAGCGTTCTCTTATCACCATGTACAGGGCTGAAACATTCTGTTAAGCCGCCGTGAACGGCACCCCGCAGACCGCGTATTTACAGGGAGATATCGTTATCACGATCAGCGGCGGAACCGAGTCTCAGCTGCCGGGGGACAGGCTGTATGCGGGGGTTATCAGGGGCGGCAGGCGGTATATAACGTGATATGCGGGAACGTTATCATCTTTTTTCATTGACCTTTCTGATTTTTTGTTGTAGACTTTAGACATCGAAAAAAACGACAAATTTTCATCACGGAGGGATAATTATGAAAAAGAAGATCATCACAAGGACAGCGGCTCTGCTGCTGTCGGCAGTTATGCTGGCGTCCTGCTCGGTTAGCGAGCAAGGCAGCAGCGAAAGCACAAAAGGCGGAGACACCTCAGCCAAGACCGGGAGCACCGACTTCAAGTACGGCAAGATAGACATTCCCGGCAAGGACGGAGCGCTCTGCGGCGCACCTATCTATGTGGCTTACGAAAACGGCTACTTCGCGGAGGAGGGCTTTGATGTAAACCTGATCTCGGCTGATTTCGAGACGAGAAAGATAGGTCTCAACAACGGCTCGATACCTATAGTAAACGGAGACTTCCAGTTCTTCCCCAGTATCGAGAACGGCATAAACGTAAAGGTAGTGGACGGTCTGCACGAGGGCTGCATAAAGTTCGCTGTACGCCCCGATTCGGACATCAGCACCGTTGAGGATCTGAAGGGCAAGAAGATCGGCGTTGACGAGATAGGCGGCACACCTCATCAGGTGGCTTCACTGTGGCTGGAAAACGCAGGGATATCGGCAGACCCCTCAAAGGGAGAGGTCACATTCCTGCCCTACTCGGACGGCAACCTTGAGTTCGAGGCGCTGGCAAACGGCGAGATAGACGTGGCGGCTCTCTGGGATCCGCTGGGATCTATCCACGAAAAGGCGGGGGATGTAAAGATCATCTTTGATCTGGGCAAGGACGAGTACTTCGCAGACCACTTCTGCTGCTTCCTCTACGCTTCAAACAAGGTGCTCGAGGAAAACCCTGACGAGGTAGCGGCTCTGCTGAGGGCTTACCGCAAGGCTCAGGAGTGGATCTACGAGAATCCCGACAAGGCGGTAGACCTTATCATCGACAAGAAGTACGCTTCTATCGAGGACAGGGAGCTTGCGGTAGAGCTGGTAAAGAGCTACGGCTATCCCTCGGCGGAGGAGCACAACGAAAACTGGGATTCCCATGTTGAGGAGGACGTAAAGTACTTCGTGGACGGTCTTTCCAAGATCGGCTATCTCGAAAGTGATCCCGAGCAGTTTGCAAAGGACATTTATCAGAAGGTAGACGTAGGCTAAGCCATATAGTGACCTCATAGAGCGGGGGCGGTGATACAAGCCGCCCTTTGCGGTTAAGAACGGAGAATAGATATGAATGGAGAAATAGCGGTAAAGGCAGTAATATCCGCGTCGCCGAGGAAGGAAAAAGCGGCGGAAAATGCTGTATGGAACTACAGGAGCAGCAGCTACTTTGCATTAAGGCAACACCGCACAACCATTGTGCGTCAGAAACGCCGTCAGATTTTTCGTCAGATTGCATAAAGTTGACGACGGCGGGCTGGCGCCCGGCTAGGAAACTTTGTGTGATATGACGGAAAATATGCAAGTTTATGACGTGCAAA
>CACXDI010000120.1 GCA_902766335.1 uncultured Ruminococcus sp.
AATAATATAATGGCGACCGGAATGGGGCTCGAACCCACGACCTCCAGCGTGACAGGCTGGCGTTCTAACCAACTGAACTACCCGGCCAAATTTAAGCGGAGACCGTTTACCGCGATCTCCGCGATTGGTGGAAACTATAGGGCTCGAACCTATGACCCTCTGCTTGTAAGGCAGATGCTCTCCCAGCTGAGCTAAGCTTCCGTAAGTCACTCTACTAACTCTTCAAGCGACTATCTTATTATACACTAACGAACCGCTTTTGTCAAGCGATTTTCGAAAAAATTTTCGATTTGTGAAAAGTGTACAAATCATCGCGGCAGATTTGAATAATTTGCCGTTTTATTATCAGCCGGAGACAGCCGCGTGTCCGGGGCAGAGCATAGCGTCAAGCTCATCGCGTGTGCCCTTGAACACGTTCATGTCGATGTGTTTCTCCTCGCCGCTGTAGCCCTCCAGCCTGCCCACCGACGAATACTGCCAGAAGCTCCAGTCTCCCGAGGGCTTAAAGTATACGTTCCTGCGCCACATGGGGCAGTCCGTCCCCGAATCTCTGATATAACGTCTGTAAGCCGAGCCTGTCGAATATATCACCGGCTCGGTGCCGTAGTATCGTCTAAGCCTTTCTGTCATGGCTTCCAGCTCGGGGAGCACCTCCTCTGCGGGCTTGGGGTCTTTGAAATACTTGCCGTAGTATTCCACATCTATCACCGGCGGCAGCATACCCGCGCCGTCTCCCACGTTATCTATGAAATTATCCGCCTGAGTCTCTCCGGAACTGTCGAAGCTGAAAAAGTGGTAAGCCCCCACCCGAAGCCCTGCGGCTTTCGCTTCCTTGAAATTATATGCGAATTTATCGTCAGCATACCCGCTGCCCTCTGTAGCCTTGATGTAGGCGAAATCCTGTCCCTCTGCCAGCACCGCCCAGTCGATGCCGCCCTGATAGCGGGAAACATCTATGCCCCGTACCTCATACTTCTTCGCCAGCAGGGGAGTGATGCTTATAGTCTGCTGATATATGAGGAACAGCAGCAGAGTTATAACTATACATATGCTGAGAAATACCACGGCAGCCTTTTTGAACTTTATCGTCATTCCTTAGCACTCTCCAGCAGCGCCAGTATCTCGGCCGAGGTGAAGCGGTATTTCTTGTCGCAGAAGTTGCAGCAGACCTCCGTTACCTCGTCCTTTGCCAGCTCTTTAAGCTCCTTCTCGCCCAGGGATATGAGCATACGCTCGGTGCGCTCCTTTGAGCAGTCGCAGACGTAGTTCACCTCAAAGTCGTCCAGCACCTCCGGCTCAAGACCCTCCAGCGGCAGCTTTGCCAGCTCCTCTGCGGTCATGCCGTTAGCCAGCAGATCGGTGACGGAAGTGATCTTCGCCATGTTCTTCTCGATGATGTCGATAGACTCCTCCGGAGCGAAGGGGAGCACCTGCAAGAGAAATCCCCCCGCGACTTTAACGCTCAGATCGGGATTTATCAGCACTCCCAGAGCGCAGGCTCCGGGAGTCTGCTCGCTCACGGCGAGGTACTGTGTGATGTCCTCGGCTATCTCGCCGGTGTATATCGGTATCTGCCCGGTGTAGGGCTCTTTCAGCCCCATGTCCTTGATGACGGTGAGAGTGCCGTCTCTGCCGACAGCCCCGCCTACGTCCAGCTTGCCCTTGTCGTTGAGGGGAAGCTCCACCACCGGATTCTGAATGTACGACTTGACATTCCCGTAGCTGTCGGACACGGCGATGAGTATTCCCGCCGCCCCGCCGCCGTCAAGCCGCAGAGTAAGGGTGTCCTGCTCGTTTTTCAGCCCGAAGCCCATAAGCGAAGCGCCCAGCGTCAGCCGTCCCAGCGCCGCCGTACACACCGCCGAGGTGCCGTGTATCTGCTCTATCCTCGCCGCGATGTCGGTGCCGTCTATGGCACTGCATACTATCGCCGCGTCAGATGTAATAACTCTCACTATCCTGCCCATAATATATATGTCTCCTCATATAAAAGTATTCGGCGGGGAACGCCCCGCCGTGTGTTGTGTATCCTTTACTGCTTCGGCTTGCGGCATACGAATACCGCCCGCTCGCTCTTTTGCTGTACAGGCGTGTCGGTGTAGCCGTCGAATACGCCCATAAGTTCCAGACCAGCCTTTTCTATCATCTGCTCCAGAAGCTCCCGGGGCAGATATATCTCCCGGAAGTCCTCGCTGTATCTTGCCCAGCCGCCCTGCTGCTTCTCGAAGATATCCAGCCATACGTGAACGGAACTGTCCAAATCATCGTACTCGTTCTGCCACCCGCAGTACATCTCCTCGAAGCTGTAGATAAAGGCATTGTCCGCCAGCACCTCGCGGTGCTTGTACAGCGTGTTGACGTCGAATATGAACAGTCCGCCCGGCTCGGCAAACAGCGACACCCTGTCGAACACCGTCTGAACATCATCGGCGCTTTCCAGGTGGTTTATGCTGTCCAGAGCGCAGACGGTGACGTCTATCGTGCCGAACATATCAAGCTTTCGCATATCCTGCGCCAGATACTGTATCGGCAGCCCGCTGTCGAATTTCTTGTCCAGAGCGCAGTTCAGCATCTCCTGCGAGCTGTCCACCCCGATGACGTCGAAGCCGATCCCGGCAAGCTTTTCCGACAGCGATCCCGTCCCGCAGGCAAGATCCAGCAGCAGGTTCTTGTTCGCGCCGAAGCGCATGGCGTAGCTCTCGATCTGCCGGGCTATGTCCTCGTAGGGGACGTTCTCCGTCAGCCGGTCATAGAAGTAAGCAAAGCTGTGATATCCGCTCACTTGTCCTCGCCCTTTTTCTGCTCCTTGAGGCGGTCAAAAACTATAGCGTAGCCGCCGGCAGCGTCATATGCGAGAGACCTGTTGACGCGGCTGATAGTAGCGGTAGAAGCGCCGGTCTCCTTGACGATATCGCTGTATACGTGGTTCTCAGTGAGCAGCTTTGCCACCAGAAAACGCTGCGACAGCGCCTTGAGCTCGGGAATGGTGCAGAGATCCTTGAAGAACAGCGCACACTCCTCGCGGGTCTTAAGGGTCAGTACAGCGTCGTATAACTCTTCCAGATTCTTGATGTCGATCTTTTCTTTCATGTTTATGCAGCTCCTTGTGGAATATATTTACTTATACGTTTTCGGAAATTAAAGCGTGAAACTATACATTCATTTTATCATATCTTGTTAAATCAGTAAAGTGTTTTTGGTGAAATTTCACATTTTTTTAACAAATTGGGAGAATACTATAGTTGATATGCTTTTGAGCGCCGGGAAGGTTAATGTATACCTGTTTGGTATACATAATAAGTTCAAAATTAATTAACAAGGAATGTTATCTTTCGCCTTGACTTTTATCACATTATGTGGTAACATAAAGAGGTATCAGACACAACATAGGCTGTTTTTAATAGGAAAGTCGGGCGGGTCTTAAAAGCCCGCCTGCAGGCGAAGCACCCTTGACGGAGTCTCCGTGAGGGTACGCCGCTTATGGAAAGGAATGGTTGGTTTGGCAGCAGAATTTTGTTCCGAATGGGAGGGCTTTGTCCCCGGGCGCTGGAGTAACGGCTCTGTCAATGTGAAAGACTTCATCATGAAGAACTACACCCCCTACGACGGTGACGAGAGCTTCCTCACACCGCCTACCGAGCGTACCAAGAAGCTCTGGGGCGAGGTGCTTGACCTCTTTGAGCAGGAGCGTGCAAAGGGCGGCGTCCTTGATATGGATACCAAGATAATCTCCGGTATCACATCTCACGGCGCAGGCTATATCGACAAGGAGCTGGAGCAGATAGTGGGTCTCCAGACCGACAAGCCGCTGAAAAGAGCGCTCATGCCCTACGGCGGTATCAGAATGGCTGTCTCCGCCTGCGAGCAGAACGGCTACCATGTTGACCCGGAAGTTATAGAGATATTCACCAAGTACCGCAAGACCCACAACCAGGGCGTGTTCGACGCCTACACCCCCGAGATGAGGGCGGTGCGTCATGCGGGTATCATAACAGGTCTGCCGGACGCCTACGGCAGAGGACGTATCATCGGCGACTACAGAAGAGTAGCTCTCTACGGCATAGACCTGCTGATAAAGGACAAGCAGGAGCAGATAGATACCTCTCTTGTCAGAATGACATCGAAGAATATCAGACTGCGCGAGGAGCTTGCGGAGCAGAAGCGTGCTCTGGGCGAGCTCAAGCAGCTGGGCGAGATCTACGGCTTCGATATCTCCCGCCCCGCCAAGACTGCACAGGAGGCTGTTCAGTGGCTCTACTTCGGCTACCTTGCCGCAGTCAAGGAGCAGAACGGCGCGGCTATGTCTTTAGGACGCACATCTACCTTCCTCGACATATATATCCAGCGCGATATCGAAAGAGGCATCCTCACCGAGGAGGGCGCGCAGGAGCTTATCGATCACTTCATCATGAAGCTGCGTATGGTAAAGTTCGCACGTACTCCCGAGTACAATCAGCTGTTCTCCGGCGATCCCCAGTGGGTCACCGAGTCTATCGGCGGCGTTACCGTTGACGGCGATCATATGGTGACAAAGAACTCCTTCAGATATCTCCACACTCTGGAGAATCTGGGCCCCGCTCCGGAGCCGAACCTCACCGTGCTCTGGTCCAGAAAGCTGCCCGACGGCTTCAAGAGATACTGCGCTAAGGTCTCCATAGACACCTCGTCTATCCAGTACGAGAATGACGATCTTATGAGAGGCACCCACGGCGATGACTACGCTGTAGCCTGCTGCGTATCCTCCATGAGAGTCGGCAAGGAAATGCAGTTCTTCGGCGCGAGAGCGAACCTCGCAAAGTGCCTGCTCTACGCTATAAACGGCGGCGTGGACGAGCGTCTTGGTCTCCAGATAGGCCCCAAGTACCGCCCGATAACCTCCGAGTACCTCGACTTCGACGAGGTAATGGACCGCTACACCGACATGATGGAATGGCTCGCGGGAGTTTATGTGAACACCCTCAACGTTATCCATTTCATGCATGACAAGTACTGCTACGAAAAGATACAGATGGCTCTCCATGACAGGGACGTCAAGAGATATTTTGCCACCGGTATCGCGGGACTTTCGGTAGTTGCAGACTCGCTGTCGGCTATCAAGTACGCAAAGGTAAAGCCTGTCCGCAAGGACATCGAGATAAAGAACAAGAAGGGCGAGGTCATAGATATCGCACGCAACGTTGTAGTTGATTATATCGTTGAGGGCGACTTCCCCAAGTACGGCAACAACGACGACAGGGTAGACCAGTTCGCTGTGGATCTGGTAAAGACCTTCATGGATATGGTGAGAAAGCACCACACCTACCGCGACGGCATACCCACCACATCTATACTCACCATTACGTCTAACGTGGTATACGGCAAAAAGACCGGCTCCACCCCCGACGGCAGAAAGATCGGCGTGCCGCTTGCACCGGGAGCTAACCCCATGCACGGCAGAGACACCCACGGCGCCGCCGCTTCGCTTGCAAGCGTGGCTAAGCTGCCCTGGAGACACGCACAGGACGGTATCTCCAACACCTTCTCGATAATCCCCGACGCGCTGGGCAAGGACGACGAGGTGTTCATGGGAGACATCGACATCGAAAGCATTTCCGACGCGCTTGCAGAGGAAGAGTAAGAGGCTCTTAAAAGAGGTGTATTGAAATGGGATATATCTTAAAAGATGACAACGGCAGCGGCGAGCCCGAGGATCTGGCTTCTGTTATAGACAAGCTTATGGCAGACGGCAGCGGGCACCTGCACGTAGACCTCAATGATATGGAAAACGGCATAACCTTCACCACCGTCAACTCCAATGACTGCGGAACGCTCGGCGCCTGCGCCCAGCCCACCGAGCTTATGGACGAGGACGACGATGAAGAGCTCTGAAGGAGGTAATTTTCATGGCAACAGATAATCAGATAAATAACCTTGTGGGAATGCTGGACGGCTATGCCGAAAAGGGCGGACATCACCTTAACGTTAATGTGTTCAACCGTGAGACGCTCATAGACGCGCAGAAGCACCCCGAGAAGTATCCCCAGCTGACTATCCGCGTATCCGGATATGCGGTGAACTTCGTAAAGCTCACCAAGGAACAGCAGGACGACGTGATCTCCCGTACCTTCCACGAGAGTATCTGAACGTAAAGACTATGCGGCACCCTCGCTTCGGCGGGGGTGCTTTTTGCTGCGCTTTTGCAGTATTTACTGTCCAAAATTTTACACAATTGGTAAAATTATCCCGTTATTCCGCGGGTTTAAAAAAGCCTTGACAAAAGCGATGAGATGATGTATAATAAAATAGTATGATTGTGCCCGGAAACGGCAGGACAAAGGAAGGGAAGTGGGGGACTTTATGGCTGATATCGCGGCGGAAAATGCGCTGGAGCGTGTGAAAGAATACACCGGGCGCTACCGTATGCAGCACGGCACACCGCCCCTCTGCTACGTCCATTCCTTCGGCTGTCAGCAGAACGTCTCCGACGGCGAAAAGCTGCTTGGAGCGCTGGTCAAAGCGGGCTACGAAAAGTGCGGTTCCTTTGAACAGGCACAGCTTATAATCTTCAACACCTGCGCGGTGCGCGAGAACGCCGAGGACAAGGTCTATGCCGTCATCGGCGACTTGAAAAAGTTCAAGGCGGCACACCGCGATACTATACTCGGTCTGTGCGGCTGCATGGCGCAGGAGAAAAAGACTTCCGAGCGCATACAGGCGGCATACCCACAGGTAGACCTGATATTCGGCACCTTCGCTTACCCCAGACTTTACGAGCTTCTCGCGGAAGTCCTGGAGCGGAAAAAGCGGGTGGTGGATATCGAGGAAACGGCAGGGGAGATAAGCGAGGACTTCTTCCAGCTGCGGGAGAATAAATTCTCGGCGTTCCTGCCGATAATGTACGGCTGCAACAACTTCTGCACCTACTGCATAGTGCCCTACGTCCGCGGACGCGAGCGCAGCAGAAAGCCTGAAGCGGTGGAAGCCGAGGTGCGGCAGCTGGTGTCGGACGGCTACAGGGAGATATGGCTGCTGGGGCAGAACGTCAACTCCTACAGCTACGGATTCCCGGCGCTGCTGAGACGGCTCAACGAGATCGAGGGGGACTTCCGCATACGCTTTATGTCGAGCCACCCGAAGGACGCCACGCCGGACCTTATCGACGCCATACTGGACTGCGATAAGGTATGCAAACACCTGCACCTGGCGCTGCAATCGGGAAATGACCGCATACTTAAAGAAATGAACCGCCGCTACACCGCGGAGGATTACTATAAGATCGTCGAATACGCACGCTCAAAGCGGGAGGACTTTTCCTTCTCGACGGACATAATCGTGGGCTTCCCCGGCGAGAGCTACGAGGAATTTTGCGACACCAAGAAGTTCATCAAGCGGGTGAAGTTCGACAACATATATTCTTTCGTCTATTCCCCCCGCTCCGGCACAAAGGCTGCCGGGCTGCCGGACGGCGTCAGCGACAAGCAGAAGGGTCTGTGGCTGAGGGAACTGCTTCTGGAGCAGCGGGAGGTCTCCACCCAATGGCTCAGCCGCTTCGTGGGACGCACCTGCCGGGTGCTGATCGACGGCAAAGCCCGCGAGCCGGGCTGGCTCACCGGCAAGAACGACGAGAACATAATAGTAAACTTCCCCTGCGCCGACGAAGGTATGATCGGGCAGTTCGTGAACGTGAAGATCACCGGCTCGATGAACTGGGCGGTCAGGGGCGAGATAACTGAATAACGCAAATAAATTATATGGTAAGGAGTAATTGAAATGACGATAATCGAACAGGCAAGAGCAATCGGAGCTGCTATACAGGCGGACGAGAGGTACATCAACTACAACAGGATCGCTGCGGAGAACGATCAGGATCCCGAGATACAGAATAAGATCGGCGAGTTCAACATGAAGCGTGCCGAGCTCAACCGCGAGATGCAGAAAGAGGACAAGGACGCTGATGTTCTCACCACGCTGGACAAGGAGATCAGAGAGCTTTATGACGAGATAGTAGCGCTGCCCAAAATGGTGGCATACTACGCCGCCAAGGAGGAGCTTGACAAGCTGGTACAGAGCGTGACCTACATAGTGACCGGTTCGGCAAACGGCGAGGATCCCGCCACCATGCCCGAGACCGCTCCCACCTGCACCGGCAGCTGCGCCACCTGCGGAGGCTGCGGTTAAAAAAAGCGGATCCAACCGCACAACGTGTGACGATTGCGGCAAAAAAGCGGATCCAACCGCGCGAGGTTGGCGAGGTTGGGAAAACGCCCCTGCGGGGCTTATTTCCAGGCGAGGAGCCCTAAGCAAGGGTTTGGGGACAGAGTCCCCAAGTGCCGCAAGGCACCAAGATCGGCTAAAAAATAAACTCATGCAGAGTAAGACAGCTAACGAAAAGTCTGCACTATCTGACGAGAACAAGCCAACCCAGCCGATCTTAATTTTCCGAAAGAGCAAAGCGATTTTCGGAAAAAGAAACGCCCCAAAACCAAACTATCAACAGAAACGGAGTGTGAGCAAAGCGTGTTACCCGACATAGACGAATCCCGGCTTTCGCCCGGAATGCAGCAGTGGCTGGAGGTCAAGAAAAAGTACCCCAAGCACGTTCTGCTCTACCGTATCGGCGATTTCTATGAGATGTTCTTCGACGACGCCGTAAGGATATCGCAGGAGCTCCAGCTGGTGCTCACCGGCAAGGACTGCGGTCTGGACGAGCGCGCCCCCATGTGCGGCATACCTCACCACGCCGCCGATGTCTACATCAAAAAGCTGGTGGACAAAAACTTCATGGTGGCTGTCTGCGAGCAGGTGGAAGACCCCGCAACCGCAAAGGGTCTGGTGAAGCGA
This sequence comes from uncultured Ruminococcus sp., assembly GCA_902766335.1. Classification (GTDB taxonomy): domain Bacteria; phylum Bacillota; class Clostridia; order Oscillospirales; family Ruminococcaceae; genus YE71. The sequence continues at coordinate 8,821 of CACXDI010000120.1, forward strand.
GAGGTAGTCAAGGTCCTGACCCCCGGTACTATCACCGACGGTGAGCTGCTGGACGAATCTTCGAACAACTATATCTGCTCGTTCTACGTCCGGAGCGACGAGGCGGCGCTCTGCTTCGCGGACGTTTCCACCGGCGAGGCACGGCTGTATGAGTTCTCCGGCAAGACTATGGTGGACGACTCGATAAGCGAGCTGTCCCGGTTCATGCCCTCGGAAATGCTGATAAACGAAGGGTTCCTGTCGCTCAAACAGATAGGCACCTTCGTCAAGACTGCCCTCAAGACCACCGTCCAGCTGCTGGACGAGGACGCCTTCTCCCCCGAACTGCACACCGATGAGATGATAAAGCAGTTCTCGGCGGCGTCTATGGACGAAATGGGGGTAAACCCGCTGTCCGCTGCGGCATATGCCCTCTGCGGACTGTTCGGCTATATACACCAGACACAGCTTGCGCTGGTCAACCGCTTCACCTCGCTGATAAAGAATGACGGCGATCCGGTGATGACTATAGGCTTCACTGCCCGGCGCAACCTGGAACTTACCGAAACGCTCCGCACTAAGGAGAAAAAAGGCTCGCTGCTGTGGGTGCTCGACAAGACCAAGACCTCAATGGGACGCCGGCTGATAAAGAAATACCTTGAACAGCCGCTTATCAATCCCGCCGCTATAATGGACAGGCATAACGCCGTCGAAGCGCTGATGAGAAACCCCGTCATACTGGGCGAGATAACGTCACAGCTGTCGGGCATATACGATATAGAGCGGCTCATGACCCGCGTCATGTACAAGACCGCTACCCCCAGAGACCTGAAATCCCTGTCGCTGACGGCGCTGAAGCTTCCCAAACTCAAGGAGGATATGTCTAAAGTCCCCTGCAAGCTGATAGACAAGCTGAACGCTCAGCTCTCACCGCTGGAGCCTATATCCAATCTGGTGGAAAAGGCGCTGGTGGACGAGCCGCCAGTGCTTTTGAAGGACGGCGGAGTTATCCGCGACGGCTACAACGATGAGCTTGACGGTCTCAGAAAGATCATCGCCGGCGGTAAGGATATCATATCCGATATCGAGAGCCGCGAGCGTGAGAGGACAGGCATAAAGAGCCTTAAAGTCGGCTATAACCGTATCTTCGGCTACTACTTCGAGGTCACAAAGACCTACTACGATATGGTGCCCGCCGATTATATAAAAAAGCAGACGCTTAAAAACTGCGAACGCTTCGTCACCGAGGAGCTGAAGATCGCTGAGAATACGATACTCGGCGCAAGCGAAAAGGTAGTCACCCTCGAGACGGAGATATTTAACGAGATAAGAAACGCCGTCGCCATGCTCTTGGAGCTTGTGCAGGCTACTGCCGATTCGATAGCCGCGGTGGACGTGCTCTGCTCCTTTGCTAATATCGCTATGGTAAACAACTACTCCAAGCCCGAAATGGCGATAGACGGTATCATAGACATAAAGAACGGACGTCACCCCGTAGTCGAGCTTATGCAGACGGAAGAGGTGTTCGTCCCCAATGACGCATATTTAGACCTGACCGACAACCGCATGGCTATCATCACGGGTCCCAATATGTCGGGTAAATCCACATATATGCGGCAGGTGGCGCTTATCACCCTTATGGCGCAGATAGGCTCATTCGTGCCCGCCGATTACGCAAAGATCTCGGTAGTTGACCGCATATTCACGCGAATAGGCGCCTCCGATGACCTGACCTCGGGACAGTCTACCTTCATGGTGGAGATGAGCGAGGTGGCGGATATAGTAAAGCACGCCACAAAGCAGAGCCTTGTTATTCTCGACGAGGTAGGGCGCGGCACCTCCACATTTGACGGCATCAGCATAGCCCGCGCGGTGTGCGAGTATATCCTCAGCTCCAAGGGCTTGGGCTGCAAGACGCTTTTTGCCACCCACTACCACGAGCTGGTGGAGCTTGAAAAGGAGCTTCGCGGCGTCAAGAATTATTCTATTGCCGTAAAGCGCCGGGGCGACAACATAAAGTTCCTGAGAAAGATAGTCCCCAGCGGCGCAGACGACAGCTTCGGCATCGAAGTCGCAAAGCTTGCGGGTCTGCCCAACTCCATCATCAAGCGGGCAAAGACACTGCTCACCGATATGGAGACAGAGCAGGCAGCCACAAGAGCCGCAGTCAGCCGTGCACAGGACGACCAGATATCCTTCTCCGCCATGGGCGAGAGCGTGATAAAGGACAAGCTGCGGGAAACTAACATAGACGAAATGACCGACGAAGAACTCCGCGATTTCGTGGGAGAACTGTACAGATATATATAATAATTTTTGTGTTGAGAATGCTATGAATCTGGGGTGGAGAGGTGTTACTGCCATCCGCGAGAGAGCTTATGTTGCAATATGGCAGAGTTTGTGATCTTTTGTGGCAGGGGCAAGCCCCTGCCCTACACAGATAGCGATCCGCACGCACGAACTAGTGTAGGGCGGGTGGCTTGCCCCCGCCATTATATTACAGCTAACGTGGGTACAAAGGACAAATACCTTCCCCTTACAGGGAAGGTTGCATAAGTGCCCCGGAGTGGTCTGCCCGAAGGACAGCTGTTGCCTAAGAGACAACCCCGATCTATCAAAAACACTTTTGCAAAAAGCAGTAAATGTAAAGGAGATGACCAGTCGTGGCGAAAATAAATGTTCTTCCGAAGGAAGTGTATGAGCTTATCGCCGCCGGCGAGGTCATCGAGCGTCCCGCTTCCATAGTCAAGGAGCTGATAGAGAACTCCATAGACGCAGGGGCGGACAGCATAACCGTTGAGATAAAAAACGGCGGGCGGACGTTTATCCGCGTCACCGATAACGGCGGCGGCATAGCCTACGATCAGGTGCCTACGGCGTTCATGCGCCACGCCACCAGCAAGGTCTCGGAAAAGGATGACCTTAACAAGATAATGACCCTGGGCTTCCGCGGCGAGGCGCTGGCTTCGGTCTGCGCTGTGGCTAAGGTGGAGATACTCACCAAGACCCCCGGCGCCGATCTGGGCGCCCGATATGTCATAGCGGCGGGCGAGGAAAAGATCTACGAGCAGGCAGGCTGTCCTGACGGCACCAGCGTCATGGTGAGAGATCTGTTCTATAACGTTCCCGCCCGGCTGAAATTCCTCAAAAAGGACGCCACCGAGGGCAACCGCATACAGGAGCTCATGAGCCGCCTTGCGGTGTCCCGCCCGGATATCTCCATAAAGCTTATCCGCGACAACAAGCCGGTGTTCGTGACCGCGGGCGACGGCGAGCTGTACTCGGCGGTATATTCCATTTTCGGCAGAGATTTCGCAAATTCCCTTATGCCCGCCGAGTATTCCCGCGAGGGCGTGTCGGTGACGGGATTTATCTGCAAGCCGCTGTCGGCAAAGCCAAACCGCAAGTTCCAGGTGTTTTACGTCAATGACCGCTACGTGCGCTCGGAGGTATGCTCCCAGGCGCTTGAGGAGGCGTACAAGAACAGCATAATGGTGGGCAAGTTCCCCATGTGCGTGCTGAAGCTGAGCATCTCGCCTTCAATGATAGATGTAAACGTCCATCCCGCCAAGACGGAGGTGCGTTTTTCCGATAACAGATATGTATATGATGCGGTGTACTTCGCAGTCAAGCAGGGTCTCGAGCAGAACGACAGACCCTATGAGCTGAAAATAGAACAGAAGCCGCATTTTGATAAGGACAAGCTGTATGTGGATACCACTCCGCCCCCGGAGCAAATGGTCTTTGCCGATCCCGCCCGGGCAGAGCAGAGGGCAAGAGCCGCAGCACAGCCAAAGCCCGCCCCTTCCGACAGCGCCGGCGACGATCTGTTCCTCAGATCGCTGGAAAAGCCTGCCGAAAAGCCGATGTGGGAGGGAATGTTACAGCCCGCTCCTCAGGAGGATGCCCCTCTGCCCGAGCCGCCGGAGCCCAAAGCCGCGCAGGAGACTGCACCCGCAAATGTTCCCGAGCCGGCGCCGGCTCTCGAGGACGACAGCTTCTCGCAGCTCTGCCGCGAGTATGAAATAAAGGACAGCCGCGTGAAGCGTGAGGACGATCCCGCTATGGAGGAGCCGGAAAGCTTTAAGGAGACGGACGATATAGACCAGTCGGAAATGCCGCTGGAGAACTTCGAGTTCGTCACAGCAGATGACTTCAAGCGTCCCGCACGTATCCCCTCGCCGGTGGATACGGAGGAGGACAGCGGGAAGTATGTCAAGCCGGTGGTGATAGGCGAGCTGTTCAAGACCTACATCGTCGCACAGTGCGGCGATAAAATGGTGCTGATAGACAAGCACGCCGCCCACGAGCGGCATATATACGAGAGCATACGCTGCGACGCGAGGAACCTCACCGCCCAGACGCTGCTTGAGCCTATTATGGTGACGCTGCCCTACGATGAGTATGACGCCGTCTGCCGTGAGCTCGAAAAGGTGGAGAAGCTGGGCTTTATCATCGAGCCGGACGTGGCGCCTACTATCGCAGTAAAGGCGCTGCCCACCATACTCCGTGACCAGAACCCCACGGATATCATAAACGAGATCGCCGGGCGCTTGGCAGACAACGCAAATGACCCCGCCCCCAAGCTTTTCGATCATGTGTATGCCACTATGGCTTGCAAGGCGGCGATAAAAGCCCACGATGACAACAGGATAGAGGAGCTGCAAAAGCTCGCCGAGCTGGTCTATGAGGAGGATCTCCGCTACTGCCCCCACGGTAGACCGGTGAAGATCGAGACCACCGAGAGAGAGCTGGAAAAGCAGTTCAGACGCATTGTGTGAGGTGTTGTTATGTACATGACTCCCGAGCAGCGCAGATCGAGGTCGTAAAGACGGGCGGCGGCTTTTCCGTAACGGAAAACGGCGAGGTAATAGCAACTATAAAAATGTAGCTAAGGAAAAGTTATATGGAAGAAGAAAAGATACCCCTTCTGGTGGTCTGCGGACCTACTGCCTCGGGAAAGACCGCCCTTGCGGTGGACTTGGCGCTTGAATACGGCGGCGAGGTGGTCTCGGCTGATTCCATGCAGGTGTATAAGGATATGTCGGTGATAACCGCCCGGGTGACGGAGGAGGAGATGAGGGGAGTGCCCCACCACCTTACCGGATTTCTGCCCCTTTCCACACCATTTTCGGTGGCAGAGTACCTGGAGCTTGCAAGAAAGACTATAGAGGATATCCATTCCCGGGGAAGGCTGCCGATAATATGCGGCGGCACCGGACTTTACATAAGCTCGCTGCTGGACGGCGTGGTTTTTGACGAGGAAGGCGCTGACTTGATGCTTCGCGCCGAGCTGGAGCAGTTTGCAGAGCAAAACGGCAGACACGCCCTCTGGGAACGGCTCAGCGCCCTTGACCCGGAGGCTGCGGCGCTGATACATGAGAACAATCTTATCCGCGTGGTGCGGGCACTGGAGGTCTGTATCAGGACAGGCAGACCCTTCACCGAGCAGAAGCGGCTGAATCTCCGCGGCAACGCTCCCTATAACGCCTGCGTGCTGCGGCTGGATTTCGAGGACAGGGCTAAGCTCTACGAGCGGATAAACCTTCGGGTGGACGAAATGCTCAGAGAGGGCATGGTGGAGGAAGCAAGGCGGGTGTTTGACAGCCACGCCCCCGCTACCGCCCGTCAGGCGATAGGCTATAAGGAGCTGCTGCCCTATTTAGAGGGCGAGGCGGAGCTGGAGGAATGTGTCGGGCGTATAAAGCTGGGCACCCGGAGATACGCCAAACGACAGCTCACATGGTTCAGAAGAATGGCTCAGGCGGACACGCTTTATGTTCCCGATAAGTCAGAATATGAAAATTTTTGTGAAAATGCGAAAAATACTATAGCCAAAAGCAAAATTATGTGATATAATATACTGTGTATGACTTTTTGCGGGCGTACTTTGCCTGTAAAAGGCATTTATAGATATAATACTAATCACTAAAAGAACAGCAGACAAATCTTTTAGGGATCAGTATAAAAAAAGACAGGAGAGTGCAGTATGAACAAGGGACTGAACCTACAGGACGTATTTTTGAATCAGGCGAGAAAGAGCAAGATCCTGGTGACGATGATACTTATGAACGGCTACCAGTTCAAGGGTATCGTGAAGGGCTTTGACAGCTATGTGGTGATCCTCGACTGCGAGGGCAAGCAGAATGTTGTCTATAAGCACGCTATCTCCACCATAGTGCCTGCTCATGCGATAAATATTTTCGATATACAGAACGAGGACTGATAACGAATGAGATCAGGTCTGTACAACAGATTTGTGACCCGCGTGCTGGTGCTGCTGGTCACGGCTCTGCTGCTTACTATGATAGGCAGTCAGATCTACAGATATATCAATGACAGGCACGATACTCAGGAAGCGGTGCTTGCTACTATCAATGAGGATATCGACTTTACGGGAGTGATAATCCGCGACGAGACCCCCCTTACCTACAACGGCAGCGATGTCATAAGCTACGTCTATTCCGACGGCAGCAAGGTCTCAAAGGGCGACGCCGTGGCTCAGCTGTTCAACTCTCAGGAGGCGGCGAATGCCGAGAAAAAGCTCAGGCAGGTCAACAACCAGATAGAGCTTCTCAAACGCGCCCAGAACCCCGGTACTACCGATTATGTTCAGCCGGAGTCGATAAGCAATAAGATAGACGAGCATTACAAGCACCTGATGAGCTTTACCAATAAGGGTGAGTACGGGAGCTTCGCTTCGGTGAAGGACGATATGTCGCTTGTCATGAACATATACAATATAATATCGGGCAGCACTACCGATTATAATGACAGGATAGCGCTGCTGGAAGCGAAGGCTGCGACTCTTCAGGCACAGGCGGCTTCGGCAAACGGTACGGTGAACGCCAGCAAGACCGGCTATTTCGTATCCTACTGCGACGGCTTTGAGAGCAGGCTGAACACCCAGAAGGCAGACAGCCTTACGATCGAGGACGTGGAGAAGGTCATCTCCGACAGATACAGCGGGCAGGTCAGTCCGCCGGCAGGCTCGGTGGGCAAGCTGTTCGAGGAATACTCCTGCCTTATAGCGGGCGTTATAGAAGCAGACCCCAGAGTGGTGGAGAACGCCAGTATGCGGCTTACCCTCGACAGCACCGATAACGTCTACAGCGTTACCGTGAAGTCGGTGAAAAAGGGCGCGGACGGCAAGGAGCTGGTGATATTGTCCTGCGATTACCTCGATGAGTATATCGCAGCTTCCAGGATACAGTCGATGCAGCTTATTTTCGACGAGTACAGCGGGATCAAGGTGCCCCGCTCGGCGATACGCTTCCGCGGCGATGACAAGGGAGTGTACGTCATTCTCGGCGAGGATATAACCTTTAAGAAGATAGATGTCATCTACGAGGGCGACGACTTCGTTATTTCAAAGAATACTTCGCAGGAGGATCACCTTCTGCTTTACGATCAGATATTACTTGAGGTGGTGAGCGAACAAGATGTTGGGATCAAAGAACCCGGACCCGACTCAGACGTATCCGGAGGTGACGGAAAACCTCAGGGAGATACGTCAAAGAGTGGCTGAGGCCGAGACGAGATACGGGCGTGAGCCGGGCAGCGTCAGGATAATGGCTGTCACCAAGACGGTGCCGCCGGAAAAGGTGAACGCCGCCGTGGCTGAGGGCATAACGCTGCTGGGTGAGAACCGCGTGCAAGAGTATCTTTCAAAGAAGGATCAGTACGACAGCTCGGCAGAAGTCCATATTATCGGACACTTGCAGACCAACAAGGTCAAGTACATAATAAATGACGTAGCGATGATACAGTCGGTGGACAGCGTAAAGCTTGCTCACGAGATCGACAGGCTCGCTGAGAAGAACGGCAGGGTCATGGATGTCCTGCTGGAGGTCAATATCGGCGGTGAGGATTCAAAGAGCGGCGTTTCCGGAAACGGGCTTATGGAGCTTGCCGGAGAGGTATCGAAGCTCAAAAATCTTCGTATCAGGGGTCTTATGGCGATACCGCCTATCGGCGCGGAGGAAGCACTCTACGCGCAGATGCAGGAGCTGTTTGAGGGGCTTAAAGCCGCTGAACTGCCAAACGCACAGCCGGATATCCTTTCAATGGGTATGTCGGGGGATTACGAGACGGCGATAAAGTACGGCTCAAACCTTATCAGGATAGGAACAGGGCTTTTCGGAGCCAGAGATTATACAAGAAAGTAAACGGAGGGGTAACAAGATCATGAGCGTATGGGATGGATTTAAAAGCATATTCGTAGGCGAGGACGAGATCGAGGCGGAAGAGTTTTCCACCTATCGTCCCAAGCCGGAGCCGGCACCCGCACCGGCGCCTACAGCGTTTGACATCGCTGAGCAGCCTGCACCTGCCGGCGTTGCTGCCGAGCCGGAGGCTCCCAAGGAGAGATACCGTTCTCCCGCAAGAGAGCAGTATCAGGCGGCGTCTCAGCCTCAGCAGTCTGCGGCAAGCGCACGCCGTCAGCAGCGCGAGATGGCTAACCGCATGAGGGATAATGACAGCTACGGCAACAGCTACGGTTCCAGAAGATCGGGCAGAAATATGGAAAGAGAGAGTGACATAAGAATGGCAACTACGGATCAGTCTTCCTTCGATCTTGTGCTTGCAAGACCTAATAATTTCAAGGAAGTAGAAAAGATAGGCAACGACATCAACTGCGGAAGAACAGTTATCTTAAACCTCGAGCTGGTAAAGCAGGAGGACGCTACTCGTATCCTGGACTTTATCTGGGGCGTGGCTTTCGCTAACGATGATGAGATAAAGATGATGGCTGCCAAGACCTACGCTATCATTCCGAGAAACGTGAACTTCTCCGGCGTAGACCTTGTAAGCGAGCTTGAGAACAACGGCTACAGCTTCTGATGGCTGACCGAGACCTCAGCTTTCTGGGCAGGCTCACCGACGAGGAACGCTTTTTCGTCGGCTCGGTCTATGACAAGCTTTACGCCGCAAGGGATAAATACCGCACCGGCTTCACCTTCTTTCTGACCGAAAGACAGGCGGGGCTTGCGCGTATGGTGACGGCGTCCGAGTGCTTTGACAGATATCTGCTGTTCGGCGGTCATGAGAGCGCGGAATGGCTCATGCTGGGCGTCTTTTCCGAGTACGATGATATGTCGGAGGACAGCTTTCCGCTGAAGGCTCTGACCTTCTCCTTCCGCAGGGAGGACAAGCTTACCCACAGGGATATACTGGGTGCGCTTATGGGTCTGGATATCGCCAGAGAGACTGTGGGAGATATAGGCGTCGGGGAGGATCACGCGGTGGTTTTTCTTACCGATACGGCGGCTGAGCAGGCGCTTATGGGTATTACCAAGATAGGACGCGCCGGCGTTAAGATATCCGAGGGCTTTGACCCGGAGCGTATGCCGCAGCGTGAGTATCAGCTTATCAGCGGTACGGTATCGTCGCTCCGGCTGGACAGCGTCACGGCGCTTGCCATAAGAAGCTCCCGCGCAAATGCGGCGGCTCTCGTGGAGGGCGGCAAGGTGATACTCCGTGGACAGGAGATCATGTCCTGCTCGGCTCAGGTAAACGAGGGCGATGTGTTCACCGTCCGGGGTCACGGCAAGTTCCGGCTCGGCACAAAGGGGCGGACAACTAAAAAGGACAGAACATTTATTGAGATATATAAATACAAATAGGAGGAATAATTATGATGGAACCTGAAAAGATAAGGGGCAAGAGATTCCAGACCGTGAAGAACGGCTGCAATCCTGCCGAGGTATCGTCATATCTTTCGCAGCTCGCCGATGAGATCGAGCGTCTGCAAAAGCAAAACGCCGACAGCGAGGAGAAGATCATCAAGCTCGTCGAGAAGGTGAATGAGTACCGCGACGACGAGGAAGCTATCAAAATGGCGATGATCCACGCTCAGAAGGAGTCCAACAAGCTTATAAATGACGCCAAGGCTAAGGCTCGCGATATGATAGAGTCTGCCAAGACCGAGCAGGTGCGCCGCGCCGAGATGAATGCTGCCGAGTGCGACAAGATCATCGCCGATCATAAGGCTAACTGCGTCAAGATGATACAGGAGCAGACCGAAGCTACTCAGGCTGAGATAGTTGCTATCCAGGAAAACTACAAGGCTGAGAAGGAGGAGCTGGAGCACCTCAAGGCAGAGGTCACCTACTTCAAGAGCGAGCTTACCGCACTCTACACCCAGCAGCTTGCGCTTATAATGAAGCTGCCCCAGATGTCCGAGGAGGAGCTTGAGGAGTACGAGGACGAGTACTACGATGACGAGTATTACTACGATGACGACGAGTATTACGATGATGACGAGTACTATGACGACGAAGAGGCCTACGATGAGGGAAAGACTGCCGAGCAGAAGCACATCGACGAGGTGCTGAACACCGCTTCCTTCGAGCCGATAATCCCCAAGCCCAACGTTGAAGATCTAAGATTCGGCAACAATACCGAGACCAAGCCCCGATAAATGTTTGCAGCTGCGATAGTAATTGCGATCGCGTCGGTAGTCATCGACCAGCTGATAAAGCTGTACATCAACGGCAATATTGAGCTTTACGCCGAGCGCGGGTTCATACCTCATGTGCTGAGCATCACCCATATCCGCAACAGCGGCGCGGCGTGGAGCATCATGGAGGGCAAGACCTGGTTTTTGGTGCTGCTGCCTGTCGTTATGATAGCGGCGGCGCTCTGGTTCATGTACCGCAACAGGCACGGCTCAAAGCTTGCGCTGGTGTCGCTGGGACTGGTGGTAGGCGGCGGTATCGGCAATCTGATCGACCGTGTACGCCTGCATGAGGTCATAGACTACCTCAAATGCGAGTTTATCGACTTCCCCATATTCAATTTCGCGGATATCTGCGTTGTTGTGGGGGCGGTCTTGTTCTGCGTATATATGTTCTTCTTTGACGAGACAGATAAGAATAAAAAGTCCCAAAAAACAGACAGTAGAGATAACGAGTCCGAAATTCCGGACGATAAAAAGGAGCCTCTGCAGTGAGCGCCGAGGTGTTCACCCTAGAGGTGCCGGTGGAGAATGAGGGCATACGCGCCGACAAATGGCTGGCGTCACAGATACCTGAGCTTTCCCGCTCGCGGATAGAAGCGCTGATAGCAGACGGCAGGGTGACGATAGCCGGCAAGCCCCTCACAAAGAGCCGCAAGCTCAGAGCCGGCGAGCAGATAACTGCCGAGATCCCCGAGCCGAAGGCGCTTGACGTCCTGCCGCAGGACATCCCCATAGAGATAGTCTACGAGGACGATCAGCTGCTGGTGGTCAACAAGCCGAAGGGCATGGTGGTACACCCCGCCGCCGGCAACCCCGACGGCACGCTGGTAAACGCACTGCTTTTCCACTGCGGAGACAGGCTGTCCTCGATAAACGGAGTGATACGCCCGGGGATAGTCCACCGGATAGACAAGTTCACAAGCGGTCTGCTCATGGTGGCAAAGACCGACTCCGCTCACCGCTGCCTTGCCGGGCAGATAAAGGAGCACAGCTTCACCCGGGAGTATCAGGCGGTAGTCTGCGGCTGCTTTGCGCCCGAAGCAGGGACGATCGACGCGCCGATAGGCAGGTCAAAGTATGACCGCAAGAAGATGTGCGTCACCGAGCACAATTCCAAGCCCGCCGTCACCCGCTACGAAACGCTGGAGCGCTTTTCCGGCTACTCGCTGGTGAGGTTCCGGCTGGAGACGGGACGCACCCACCAGATAAGAGTACATTCGGCATACAAGTCCCACCCGGTGCTGGGGGACGATGTATACGGCAAGCCCTTCAAGGGCATAGAGGGACAGTGCCTTCACGCAAAGAAGATAGGCTTTGTCCACCCGGACGGCAGGTATATGGAATTCGATTCTCCGCTGCCGGATTATTTTGAAAGCATACTGACTAAACTCAGGAAAGTGTGAGTGAATGTTTGAAAGTATAGATAAGGTGCTGCTCATCACCGACATGGACGGAACGTTCCTGCCGGCGAGCAAGATACCCGGCGAGAAGAGCCTTGCTGCTGTGGATAAGCTTATGGCGGCAGGCGGAAAGTTCTCTATCGCCACGGGACGGAGCCTTCAGGCTTCGCAGCAGTATTTTGACAGAGTTCGGGTCAACTGCCCGATAATAATGTGCAACGGCGGCATGGTCTATGATCTGCACGAGAAAAAGCAGATATATGACGTCTACCTGCCGGAGTCGGCGCGGGAGATAACCAGGCGTATCCTCGCCGACAATCCCGAAGTGGGCTGCGAGTGCCTGCCGATCGAGGGAGTTTACGTCCCCCAGATGACGGATATGGAGCGGGCGCACTGCGGTATCTGCAAGGTGACGCCGCATATTTGTAAGGTGGACGAGATACCCCGCAACTGGTACAAGGTGCTGTTCGCCCAGACAGAGGAACGGCTGCACGAGATAATTGATTACGCCGAGGAGAATATCAAGGCAGACCACCCGGAGATAGATTTCGTGGTGTCGGCGCCGGTATATTACGAGATGCTCCCCATGAACATATCAAAGGGCTCGGCACTTAAAGAGATGCGCCGCGCCTGCAATATGGAAGACTACACGATAGTCGCCGTGGGCGATTACAACAACGATATAGAAATGCTTGAGGCTGCGGACGTGGGCGTATGCCCCTCCAATGCGGTGCCGGATGTCAAGGCGGCTGCCAATGTATGCCTGAAGCAGTCCTGCGAGGAGGACGCTATCGCTGCGGCGGTGGAGTTCATCTTCGAGCAGGTGGAAAACGCAAAGCGCGGATAGCTTTGCCTACTATCTCAGTCAGGAAATTTATTATAGCATAAAAGTATAACGGAGGTAAAAACAATGGACGCAATGCTGAAAAAAAAGCTGGAAACAACAGCCTGTAAGGTCAGAATGGGCATAATCGAGGGCGTACACGCCGCCAAGTCGGGACACCCCGGCGGCTCCCTTTCGATAGCCGACACTCTGACCTATCTTTATTTTGCAAGAATGAACGTGTATCCCGACAAGCCGGAGGAGCCCTCAAGAGACCGCTTCGTGCTTTCCAAGGGTCACACCGCACCCGCACTTTATTCCACTCTTGCTCAGAGAGGCTTCTTCTCCCCCGATGAGCTGAAGAGTCTCCGCCACATCGGAGCTATGCTCCAGGGTCACCCCTGCATAGAGATCCCCGGCGTGGATATGTCCTCCGGTTCGCTGGGACAGGGCATCTCCGCTGCCTGCGGTATGGCTCTCGCGGGCAAGATATCCAACGATACATACCATGTATACACCGTTCTCGGCGACGGCGAGATCGAGGAGGGTCAGGTATGGGAGGCTGCTATGTTCGCGGCTCACTACAAGCTTGACAACCTCACCGCTATCGTTGACAACAACGGTCTCCAGATCGACGGCAAGATCGAGGACGTTATGAGCCCCTATCCTATCGTTGACAAGTTCAAGGCATTCGGCTGGCACGTTATCGAAATGGACGCTCACGACTTCGACGCAATAGAAGCAGCCTTCAACGAGGCTGATAAGATCGTGGGTCAGCCTGTAGTTATCGTACAGAAGAGCGTCAAGGGCAAGGGCGTTTCCTTCATGGAGAACAACGTTTCCTGGCACGGCGCCGCTCCCAACGACGAGCAGTACGAGACGGCAATGAACGAGCTGAAAGCAGCCCTCGCGGCGCTTGAGGCGTAAGGAAAGGAACGGTGCAAAATGGCTGACGTAAAGAAAATAGCTACCAGAGAAAGCTACGGCAACGCGCTTGCCGAGCTTGGCGATAAGTATGAAAACCTCTATGTGCTGGACGCAGACCTCGCAGCTGCAACCAAGACCGGCATATTCAAGAAGAAGTTCCCCGACCGCTTCTTTGACTGCGGTATCGCGGAAGCTAACATGATGGGCGTTGCAGCAGGTATGGCTGCCGCCGGAAAGATCCCCTTCGCTTCTACCTTCGCGATGTTCGCGGCAGGCAGAGCCTTTGAGATCGTCCGCAACTCTATCGGTTATCCTCACCTGAACGTAAAGATCGGCGCTACCCATGCCGGCATTTCCGTGGGCGAGGACGGCGCTACCCACCAGTGCAACGAGGACATCGCCCTTATGCGCACTATCCCCGGCATGACTGTTATCAATCCCGCCGATGACGTTGAGGCTCGCGCCGCTGTTGAGGCTGCAATTCAGCACAACGGCCCCGTATATCTGAGATTCGGCAGACTTGCGGCTCCCGTGTTCAACGATCCCGCCGCCTACAAGTTTGAGCTTGGCAAGGGTATCAAGCTCCGCGAGGGCAAGGATATCTCTATCATCGCCACCGGTCTTATGGTATCCGAAGCGCTCGCCGCTGCCGAGATGCTCGCCGCACAGGGCGTTGACGCCGAGATCATCAATATCCACACCATAAAGCCTATCGACGCTGACCTTATCGCTGAGACAGCCGCCAAGACCGGCAGAGTCCTCACCGTTGAGGAGCACAGCGTTATCGGCGGACTCGGTTCCGCAGTATGCGACGTCCTCGCTGAGAGACAGCCCACTAAGGTCACCAAGATCGGCGTGAACGATGAATACGGTCACTCCGGCCCCGCAGTTGACCTGCTCAAACAATACGGTCTCTGTGCCGACAACATCGTAAAGACTGCACTTTCCATAGTGAAGGGCTGATATAGTGTAATACAGCAGCTGCCGCAAGGTATATGACCTTGCGGCAGTTTTTTTATCCAAATATCGTCTCCACCAGTTTTGTACATCTTTCCGGCGAGTATTGCCAGCGGGTGATGTGACCCTCTTTAATATAGTATACCAGCCCGGCGGGAGGACGGCGGGTGTGATCGGCGTCGATTATCGCCAGCTTCAGCTTCATTTTATCCGGCTTCATGGCTTTTATACCTACCGTCACCGTCTGACCGGCGTATAGTCCCTCGTGAGGCTCGGCGAGTCCCGCCAGATTCGGCGCCAGCTCGATAAATACTCCGTATGTCTCGATCGAGCGCACGACGCCCGTGACGACGGCACCTACCTCAAATCGGGCGCAGTTCTGCTCCCATGTGCCGAGCAGCTCCCGGTGCGTGAGACATATCCGGTCACCGTCGCGGCTTTTGACGGCGGCGTATATGTACTGCCCGTTGTAGAACCTGTCGGCGGGGTGGGATATCCTGGATACGCTTATGCAGTCTATCGGTATCAGCGAGGGTATGCCGCAGCCGATGTCCACAAACGCCCCGAAGCTCTCCAGATGCGTGACCCGGGCGGGGATAACGTCCCCGGGCGTCAGGTGCCTGATGTACAGCTCCATGCAGCGCTTCTGCGCAGCCGCCCGTGAGAGGGTGTATCTCAGCCTGCCGTCCCCGCCGCGGCTTATGCCGGTGATGATAAAGCAGACCGGCTTGTTCACCCGCGCCAGCACCGCGATGTCCCGGGTGATCCCCTCAGCGATACCCAGCGCTCCCTCGACCCGGGGTATGACCGCCTCCGCGCCGGGTATGTCCACGATGACATTGTGCGCCGGATCGCACATCAGCGCCGTTGATTCAAGTATCCTGCCTTCGGCGTAAGCCTGCTCCAGCAGCTGCTCGCTTGTTAAAATATTGCGGTTGTAATCACTTTGTAATAAACTGCCTTCCGGTAAAAAAGTTGTCATTTGTATCCTTCTCCTTGCTCTGATCTTTAAAGTCTGCCCGATGCAAAAAAACGCAAAAGGGCGTTTTTTTACGCTATTACGCGGCTTTGAGCCTCTGGAGCTATTATATGCGGAAGGAAAACATAGTATGAATAAAGTCTTAAAAGCAAATTTTTTCGCCAAAATTTGCGCTAAATATTCCCCTGACGGCTAAAAAGTATTGTGCAGTAGTTACAAAGATTTCCTCAAAACCTTGACAAATAGACATAAAGTATGTTACAATAACGTAGTGATTTGTAATTAATTTGTTACCGAGTGAGCACAGATCTTTCACCGAAATTTTGGTCTGTGATCAACAAGTGAGTAAGACAGAAGAGGAAAGAATTTATTATGGCTTTTGATCATTCGCAAAAGAGGATCCCGACCGGGCTTATCCGCGCAGTTTCATCAGTTACCCTCGCGGCAGTCATGCTGACCTCCGCTGCACCTGCAGCAGTATTCGCAGATCTCGCAGAGGGCGCAGAGCAGATCTCGATATCCGATGAAGCAGCCGTTCCCGCGCAGGTAAAGCTGCTTGCGGAGGCTAAATACAACAGCGGTGAGACCCACCCCTTCAAGCACCAGATCAGCCAGCTGAATATCCGCTGGACAGAGACAGAGGGTGCTGACAGCTATCAGGTATATGTTAAGGGCGGCAAGTACGCTGCATATACTAAGGTAGCAGACACTACAGACCTTTCCTATACGGTAAAGGGTCTTGAGAGGATCAAGACATACAAGTTTAAGGTAAGAGCGGTAAGCGCAGGCGCTGCCGGAAAGTTCTCCAAGGTACAGTCGCTCCGCACCGCAAGGATCAATTACGACAGAGCAGGCTGGAAGGCTATGTGCCGCATAGTTTACCACGAGGTAGGCGGCATAAACGACAATATGTGGGACGCTCCTATCGTACACGTTTCCGACTGTGTAGTTAACCGCTTTGAGGCGGCAAAGTACCTCGATGACCCCACATGGGCTCCCTATTACGCAAATTACAAGGACGTTCAGAGCATGATCTACAACAGCGGCGACTTCATGTCCGACGCAGGTCTTGCTTATGACGGCGCCACCTACGGCAACTGCACCAAGACTGTAAAGAAGGGCGTTTACGGCGCACTCTACAGCAAGGTGATGCTCTCCGGCGAGAAGCCCAGCAAGAAGGTATTCTTCTGGTCAAACACTTCCTACAAGCCCAGAAGCAGGAAGATCGCGTATTCCTACAAGATCCCGTGGGGCTACTTCAATGTCTGGAAGGAATACTGGGGTTAATAATTTACGCAAATAATAAAGCGGTTCGTGGGAACCGCTTTTTTTGATGCTCTGTATTCTGTTCGGCACGGATCATCTGAAAATGTTCTCGGCTTCAAGCTTGGCGATAACGTCCGCTATGGTGCTGATGTCTTCAATGGGGCGGTCTATCTCAAGCGAGTGGTCTCTTCCCTCATAGGTGAAGAGCTTTACCCCCTTTTCGCTGCAGAGCCGGCTGATATCCTCTGTCGGAGCCCAGCGGTCTGAGGTGCCGTGAAAAGCGACAGAACCTTCAGCGGAGAAATCGAAGGTCTGCACCAGGGGAGTGAAGAGCACGCAGTCAGCGCTGACACCGCGCTTTTCGCGGTAAGCAAGCGCCGCGGCGGTGCCTATGCTCTTGCCGACGAACACTATCCGTGAGTACTGTGCGAATTTCACGCGGGAAAGCTGACTGCCGCTGAGCCAGAGCGCGTGGTGGGCAGCGTCGGCGTCCTCGGAAAAGCCCGAGTACTTAAGCCGTACAGTCTCATATCCATGGGAGTATGCCAGCATATCCGTGTAGTAAAGAAGCGGCTTGTCGCAGTGATAGCCTATCCCCGGGAAAAGCACGCAGAGTTTTTTATCCATTGAGTTCAGCTCCTTATATGTATTGCTCCCCCAACTAAACCTTGCCAAAAATACTTGACATAAATAAAAAATCTCTGCGTTACAAAAGCTTGAAGGGCGCCAGCCCG
>CACXDI010000121.1 GCA_902766335.1 uncultured Ruminococcus sp.
AATCAAGGAAAGCGACCGCAGTTGGGCTGACGCCCTGCAAGGGAGCTTGACGACGAGTGATGAGCCGTCAGTGCCGAGATTTGTCTGATGTTCTTTTAGGGATTAGTATTATTTGTGTCAAGCATTTTTGGCAAGGTTTAGTTGGGGGAGCAATATATCAGCCGGCGGTGGAAACGCTGATATCGAAGGTCAGCGTGCCGGTGTAATCGCCCGCGTAGGTCACGGCATCGGAGGCGATCTTTCCGAAGGTCAAAGTCTCGGTGAGGGCTGCTGTCTTTTCTGCGGCTGTCATTGTGGGCGCAGGAGTCTGGAATGTCGCTGCCGTGCCGCCCGGTGTGAGAGCGCCTGTCTCATTGGAAAGGCTGTAGGCTATCTCCGCGCTGCTGGACTTGACCTTCAGCTCAGAGGTGCCGGATATTTTTACAAGTATTTTCTGAGTGCTCATGAGCCTTACGTTTGAAGCCGTAATATCCGTTGTAACGTCAGCCGTGTCGGAAAGAGTAACCTTCGAGGGGATAGTCACGGTGTAAGCCGGATCAGCTTTGTATGTAATGGTAGTGTTGGCGCTTGCGGTGTCAGGTGTTACATCAAAGGGATCGCCGCCCTTGGGGTTTATTGTTGTGCCGGCAGCTGTTGCATAAGCTGTCATTGTCATCATTCCTGCAAGTGCGAATGCGGATAAGCCCGCTATAATTTTTTTCATTTTAAAACCTCCTGTTAGAAAACGGTTCCGGCGAAGTCTTAGCCGGCGGTGGAAATGCTGATGTTGAAGGTCACTGTACCCGTGAAGTCGCCCGCATAATCTATAGTGGCGGGGGCTATGAAATCGAGGGTGGCTGTGCCTGTCTTTGTTCCCGCAGGTACGGCAAGCACCTTATCGCCCACCGCTACATCGGTTGTCCCCTTCTTAACGTTATAGGGAAGCGGATCGCCCGCAGCGTTTGTCAGCTTGAAGCCGTTTGCGGTGTCGCTGGTTCCGGAAAGGGTGACCGTCAGCTCCTTACCCTGCTCCAGCTTGACGTCCTCTGCCGAGATAGTCTCGCTCTCGCCCAGCTTTACTGCCGAGGGTATAGTCACGGTGTATGCAGGATTTACATTGTACTCAACGTTTGTCGTGCCCGACTTGGGATCGCTTGCCTCCGTGATCTCGATCTTGTTATTATTGATCCTCAGAACAAGGTGCAGGGTGCTTTCTTTCTGAACATTGTAATCAGCAAGAGTATGCCCGTCCTCAAGCAGTTTTCCGGCAAAGATAAGCCTCTGCTGATCGGACGGTATGCCCTCTTTACCCTCTATCTTGGCTTTTACGCTATCTATGCTGTCACTTGGCTCGACCTCGAGTGTGATCGTCTTTCCCGTAAGCTTTTTGACAAAGATCTGCATAGCGCTTGCATAAATGCTGCAGCTCATAGCGATAGTGGTCGCGATCGCCGCAGAGATCAGCTTTTTAAATCTCATTGATCCAATCTCCTTCCTTTATGTAATTGCAATATTGAACGTGACTGTGCCTGTGTATTTGCCCGCGTATTCGGGCTCAGAGTCAGGCTTGTTGAATTTAAGCTCGATGTAATTGGGATTGCCGGTGTCAGAGGGATCGTCTATCTTTAGCACTGTTTCGCCGTTTGAGATATCCCACTCCGAATCGGTATTGGTAGAATTGAAATGCTGTTTTCCGGTAATGGTATACGGCAGAGTGTTCGTGCCGCTTTTCAGCTCAAACTTGCCGCCCTCTCCCTCAATGGAGACATGGAGGGTATTAACGTTCATCATTTCCGTTACCTCAACTCTTACAGGCTCGTCGCCGAGAGTTACCTTTGCGGGAATAGTTACTGTGAAGGTGGGGGTCACTACTATCTCCGTCCACTTGGCTGTAAGTGTGATATCGGAAGTGATCGCCGTGTTGAAGTTAAACGCATCTTCACCATTGTACCAGCCTTCAAAGATGAAGCCGTATCTGTCTGGTTCAGCCGGCTCGGTCGCTTTTTTGCCGCTTTCGATCGTCTGACTGGTTACACTGCTGCCGCCGTTGGAATCGAAGGTGACGGTGTAGGTGGGTGTTGACCCAACATAGGTAACAGCACTAGACTTGAGCTTATTGTGACCGCTTGTTCCGCCGACGGTAAACGTAACGCTCTTGGCGCTGCCTGACCACGAGCTGCCGTCAAAGCTGCCGTCATTTGCTGTGACGGTGTTTGAACCGTCGCTGAAATCAAAAACATTATTCGTGATCGTTTTGCTCGAAGAAGCAGTTATCGTGTTTTTGGCATAAACACGAACAGCCGCGCCCGATGTATAATAGTCCGGGAAAGATATCGTTTTATCTGCCGCATACGCCGTTATCAGCCCGGCTCGCCCAAAGGGCAGACCTCCGAACAGACATACGGCCAGCACAAACACAAACGCCGCAGCCGTTAGTTTCCTGAATTTCAATTATCATCAACTCCTTTACTTAGCGATAAGCACCGTCTCGACGTTAGCGCCGTTAAGGGGCGTTTCGCCGTCAAGTGCGATAGTTGATATTTTTATTGTCGCCGGATGTTCGCCCTCCGGCAGAGGCTTTCCGAGATGTACGTCATAAATGCAGTCGCCCGGAGAGACATACTTTGACTCAAATATGGTCTCCTCGCTGTCCTTTAAGACTATCTCAAACTTGAAGTAGCAGGGATTGCCTTCTGGATTCATAAGCGCCATGGTCACGTCCTGGGTGTCCTTGGCGATCGTTATGGTGGGGTAGCCCGGTATCTTGATACCCTCGGCTGCGCCGCCCTCATCCTTAGGCTTCTCACCTGTGTACTCGCCCGCATTTGGGTCAAGCTCTATACCGCCCTTGCTGCTTGCCTGCACCTGAGGGGCTGCCGGCTGAGCTTCAGGCTCCTTTTTACTGAGATTTAAACCCAGCACCACACCGCCGACTATCAGCAGCAGTACCGCCGCCGCTATCATGACCAGCTGTTTTCTAGTAAGCGTTATGCCTTGTTTGTCACTCAATCATCTAACCTCCAAATCAAAACACCCTGTGGGCGCACTCAGCCCATAGGGTGTATCCATATACTTATATCCTGACGAAAAGGCGCAGTCAGCCCTGCCTGTATGTATGTCCGTATGATTATCCAGGAACAGCATAGTCCTGCCAACCCCTTCGTGTAAATACTTTGTGTACAGCTTATTACGAAAAACTATTCACCTTTACATTTTACCATATCACATGGTGCTTGTCAAGCGGGTTTTAGTTATTTTTGATGTTTTAACAAAAGATGACCGATCGCTTTACATTTATTGCTCCCCCAATTAAACCTTGCCGGAAAGGCGCAGGCAAAAATATCAAGGCGTAAAAGCGCAGATGGGCTGTCGCCCTTCAAGCTTTTACAACTAAACGTCATGATTAATTACTGATAATTGATAATACTTATCCATAGTAATTATATCATACACACCGTAATAAAGCCGTGACAGTTCGACGATAGTTGTTAATAAAGTGTTGAATAAAAATGTATAGATGACAAAAGCACAATTTTATCAAGCACAATTAAAGCAAAAAAGCGGATATATGTTTTAGGTTCAAAACCGCAGCGCTTCGGTGGTGCCTGACAGGCGGGATCACCAAAAAAGGCTGCGCATAGCGTATATGCGCAGCCTTTTGTGAGCGAAGTAAATCTTTCGCGGCGATACCCCAGTCTTTGCTCCGGGGAATATACTTTTCTAAATCAGCGGCACCAGCCTGATGCTTGTTCCGCTGATAACGTCTTTTATAAATTTCTCTTCGTCTATGTGCATGAGGTAGACCTGGTTGCCTTTGTTGGTGAGCGCCTTCAGAATCTCGATGACATCGCCGATAAAGAGGTGTACTCCCGAGTCAACGGCGGATATCTCGGTGTAAAGGACTGTCTCGCCGTCGAGATATGGCAGATAGGGGAGCAGAGTCCTTGTGTCGCCGGTGTATACTACTTTTCTGCCGTTTATCTCAAGCTGATACCCGAAGCATTTGCCCCTGAGCGTGGGCGTGTGCTCGGTAGGTATCACGGCTTTTACACAGTCAAGACTGCCGGCGGGGACTATATCATAAGCGCCGCTGTCACAGCCCTCTACTTTGTCAAGGTAATACCGCATATCCTCGCCCACGGTGTCGGAGCCGACGGCTACCGTCACCGGGATATGCCATACGTAGAAGGAAAAATGCACCAGCAGAGGTATCCCGCATATGTGATCGCTGTGGGTGTGGGTGACGATAATATATATCCTCTCGGTCTTGCAGCCTGTCAGGGCGTCTGGACCTGTCTTTCTGAGCCTGTTGAAAGCCGTCAGAGAATGATCGAGCAGTATCAGGCTGCTGCCTTCGCAGAAGAAGGCGCTGTTGTGTTCGTCGCTGAACGCTGAGCCGCGTCCGAAAAATCTAAGTAAGCTGTCTTCGCGTTCCATTTTACCAGATCACCCGATTCCTGCCGCCTTCCTTGGCAGCGTATAGTTTTTCATCTGCACAGCTGATGTTTTCCTCGATGGTCTTTTCGGGGTCAAAAACGGTGACTCCGAAGCTTAAGGTGTGATTTATATCAAAGCCCTCTGTGTGGCAGACGGACTCCATTACCTTGACGCGGATCTCCTCTGCCTTGTCAATGCAGGTCTTGAGGTCAGCGTCTGTCATTATCATGACAAATTCCTCGCCGCCCCACCTGTAGATGCCGTCGCCCTCGCGGCAGCAGGAGGTTATCAGCTCGGCGGTGTGTCTCAGCACTCCGTCGCCGGCGTTGTGTCCGTAGGTGTCGTTGACGCTCTTGAACTTGTCGATATCGCAGATGAACAGGCTGACAGGCGTGCCCGACTGTATCAGCTTGAGATAGCGCTTGGAGAAGTCGCTGTAGAAGCCCATGCGGTTTTTCAGCTGGGTGAGCTTGTCGTGGTGAGACTCGTCCAGGAAGGTCTCGGACTCCAGCGCAATACCGCAGATGACAGCCGCAAGAGAGAGCCGGCGGCAATCCTCATCGCCGAACTTGCCGTCGCTGCCCAGCTTGTTTATCGCCTGATAAGCGCCGATGAACTCGCCGTTGACGTCCGACACCGGCATGACGAGTATAGACTTGGTAACGTAGCCGGTCTTTTTGTCAACAGCGGAATTGAAGTTTGGGTCATTGTAGGGGTCATTGGTGATTATCACCCGCTTTTCGGCAAGCGCCTTGCCTACAAGTCCCGTGTTGTCGGGTATGACTATCCTGTTTTCCCCCACAGCCGCGGCAGTCCAGAGGGTGTGGTTCCGCTTGTCCCACTTCCAGAAGCTCGTGCGGTCGGAGTCGGAAAGGGTCTTTCCCAGCTGGGTTATGTAATCAAATATCCTTGAATGATCGGTGTCCTGAACGCTGTCGGACATATTTTTGTAAAGCTCTTCGCTCACCGAAAAGATCTCGGAAAGCATTTTCTCGTGGTCAATAGACATGGCATTTGCCCCCCTTGAAGGTTATGTATATATTTTATCACATTATTTTATTTTTTGCAATAATTTTTTCAAAAAAGGTGATGTTCATTTGCCCTTTATCTCGATCCTGTCCAGTATCCCCTGAACGCTGACGTTCGGGTGGGTCACATACATTCTTGCGACGTCCTGAATAAACACCGCGTCCGCGCCTGTTTTTTTCTGTATCACTTCGGCGGAGAAGCCCTTGTCGATAAGCCGGGTGATCTTTTTCACCAAAGCATAAGTGTCCGTATTATTGGACTTTTGAGCCGTCGGGGTCTTCCTGCCCGCAAGCTCAGCTTTTTTTGCGTGCCCGTAGTATACCGTCTTTGGCTTGAGACTCAGCAGTTTTTCCCAGCTGTCGGCTATGACTGTGCCCTTGTGCATTTCCAGCTCGTAGAGCGGGTTGAGGTCACCTACGAAAAGTGCACGCTCCCTGTCCAGCCAAAGGGATATGCTGTCGTCGCTGTGCCCGGGAGTGTGGAACACCTCGCCGTCAATGCCAAGCTCCCTGAGAAAGCTGCGGCTCTCCCCGATGCTGAATAGCCGCATATTTTTATCCTCTATCGGCAGAAAGCTGCTGTTGTTCTCCTTGGCAAAGATCTGGTCTGAGCTGTGGATAAACTCACGCTGAACGTCCGCGGCTGCGATGACCGCTCCCGCGTCGGCTATGTTCTGAGCTATGCCCATATGATCGGGGTGGTAGTGGGATATCAGCAGAAAGCTTATATCCTGAAGCTTCAGCTTTTTCTCGCCGAGAGCCTTGCAGAGCAGCGGGAAAGTCCCTGCCCAGCCGGTGTCGAACATGAGGGACCCTTTTTTGCCGCTTATAAGATATGTGTTGGTATTTGAATATTTCAGCTCTGTTATCATGGCGGTATCTCCTTTTTTTATAGTATAGCATATTTCCCCAAAAAAATCAATTGACTTTTTTGTTGACAATGCGCCGTTATTATTTTATAATATAACAGGGGGTGTCTTATATGTTTGAAAGTATTTTACAGCGCCTGACCGAAATATCGCCGGGTGTCCATGCTGTCGAGATCGTCTTAAAGGGCGAGACCGTCCTGCACAGCTGTCCCGGCGGAGATGTGCGCTATCCTGTTTATTCTGCGGCGAAGTCCGTGACGTCGGCGGCGTTCTCGCTTGCCTGCGATGACGGTCTGCTGTCCCCGGATATGCCGCTTGCCGGAGCTCTGGATAGCAGATATCAGCCGCTTATGACGCCTCAGTTCAAGGCTATGCCCTTCAGCCGTTTTCTTACCATGACGGCAGGGAAGTACCCCTTCCGCCCTGAGGGCGATGACTGGATACGGGGCATACTGTCTCTCGGTACCGACTATTCTGATACATCATTTAACTACTCGAATATCCCCGCGTACCTCGTAGGCGCTGCGGTAGAGAATGCTGTGGGCGGCAGGCTGATAGATCATCTTGACCGCCGGCTGTTCGAGCCGCTGGGTATCCCGGAGCCTGCGTACCGTACCTCTCCGGAGGGTCACTTTTACGGCGCAACGGGCATGGAGCTTACCGTTCACGAGCTTGCGCTGCTGGGCAGGCTCTATCTGCAAAAGGGCGCGTGGGAGGGCAGACAGCTCATCTCTGAGAAAGCTGTCACCGAAGCGGTGA
Source organism: uncultured Ruminococcus sp. (assembly GCA_902766335.1). Taxonomy (GTDB): domain Bacteria; phylum Bacillota; class Clostridia; order Oscillospirales; family Ruminococcaceae; genus YE71. Next base: position 7,073 of record CACXDI010000121.1, read on the forward strand.
CGCCCCGGGTGCAGACCGGCTCCGGCGACAGCTACGGCTTCTTCTTCCGCACTGCGGATGACCATTTTTCTATGGTGGGCAAGTGGGGGCAGCGGTGTATCGTCTTCCCAGGCAGACAGCTTGTGATAGCCTATCTCTCCCACGAGCCTGACCGCCCTGAACAGCTGTACCGCGCGGTGCTGGAGTATGTATCGCAGAATAAAAAAGTATTCAGATAGCTTACATTTTGTTAATTGCTTTCCGGGTGTCTTTGTGATACAATTTAAGGCAACACCGCCGGGCCACCGCCTAACGGCTTTGCACGTCATCTGCTTGCATAAATTCCGTCATATTACCTAAAGTTTCCTTGACTTACGCCAGCCCGCCGTCGTCAACTTTAGTGCAATGGGAACAGCAAGCTGTTCCAAGACGAAAAATCTGACGGCGTTTCTGACGCACAAT
>CACXDI010000122.1 GCA_902766335.1 uncultured Ruminococcus sp.
CTGAAAATGACGAGGAAGCCGATCTGCTCGAAAAGCTGATAGATTCGGAAGAAAAGGCTATATCCGAAATGGAACAGGAGCCGGACAGACGAAGAATCAAGTATCTTACGCAGTATTATCTCTCGCTGGCGAGCATACTGATCCGTAGCTATCCCGACTATTACGATGAAGCCGCCGGCATACTTGACAGGGTAGCTGAGCTGATAGAGGAAAACAGCGATAACCATTGCTATTATTGTATGGTGGCAGCCTGGTACTATACGCTTGCCCAGCCTGACATTGAGGAAACCAGGGGCTTAACGGAACAGGCTGAGGAGATCGCAAGACAGGTTTTCCCGACAGATTTGGAGCTTATCGACATCATCCATATCCCGACGGCAAACTGTTTCTATTATCATAACGACTTCCTTTCGGCAGCCGACAAGATAGAAGAAGCTGTGGAGCTATGCAGGAAGTATCCCGACACGATACCGTATATCGACAAGCAGGCGGAACTCATGAACATTCTGCTCGACATCTATCTTGCTATGGACGATAAGGATAAGTGCCGGGAACTGATAGCGGAGATAGACAGTATCAACGAAAAATACAAGGAACAAGGCGTGTGCCGTGAGGTATCGCTGGAAATACGAGATCAGCTATAAAGTGCGAAAGCAGGTTCATAACGAGCCTGCTTTTTTCTTTTGGAATCCAAATTTATAACCCTTTTCGCTGCTGTGGTATACTGTATACAACGAAAGCAAACGGCACAAGGCAAAGGAGGTCATTATGAACAACAGCGGAAAAAAGATACTTTTCATCATCGTGGTACTGTATGTGCTGTTCCCCCTGGACTTTGCACCCGGACCGATAGATGATGCGTTGGTGCTGCTGCTTGGACTGTCGGCGGCGAAAAATCAGAGATATTAAAAGGAGGTATCGTTATGTATTGTCCTAAGCTCTTTTTCAAAATTCAAGCTCCTGTTCTACAAGGGCGATAAGATCGTTGACACTGAGGATGGCTACTTCAATATCTATGCGCAGAATCTGAACGGCAAAGGCTCGCAGGATGTTGCGTCCATATGGGTATACGGAACAGACTTCGACCGCATAGAGTACATATACGAACCATAACATATTGACCGAAAGGAGCAAACCATGACAGACGCTGAAATAGTAAAGGTATACGGTATCGAACACCTGATGGACAGGCAGCTGGATCTTTCGGTGATGCAGATGCTGGAGAAGATGATCGAAGAAGACACAGAGCTGACCGAAGAGCAGGCAAGATTCTTCGACAGAATGCTCGAGCGTTCTCAGCAAAAGCTTAAGGAGTTTGAGGCAGTAGTGCGGGAACGGTGTGAAAAGGGAGCGCTCGTCTGCTGGTCACTCGCAAAGTCAGAGGGCTTTAAGCTCGTTCAGCGGCGGGAGTTCACGGTTGTTGACGGTCACAAGAGTAAAAGGCGTCTGGAAAAGGTTGTCCGAAACAACTGTTGCATTTCCGTTCTCGCTTGTGACGGCGCTGCCGAAGGGCATGACAAGATCATACTCCCGGTTGTCGAGGGCTGCCTTGACGGACTGCTCCTCAATAGCGCGGAAGGTCACCGTATATCCTGTCTGTTCGGCGGCGATACGCCTTGCCGCAACAAAAGGAGCTGCCGCATTTGTGGTGCAGCAGCTCTCTGTAATCGGTGCGGGTGGCTGCCGTGTGGGGCTGGATCGTGCGCTCCTCCTTGGGTGCGCCCGGCTCGCCCTTGCCGATCATGATGTTCCAGGTAGCCGCCCATGTTATAGCTTCCCAGGCATAGTAGTCGATGTCGAACACATCCTCTTTAAAGCCTTCGTTGTAGGTCTGTATCAGGAAGGGGTTGCAGCCTATATCCAGCGCGGTGAAGTTGTTTATGAACGCCTGGAGGAAATACAGCTTGGGGTTGTGCGACAAATCAAGGTGAGGGGTATTGCCAAGCAGATGCTTTTGTGGTATAATAAAGCCAAAGCCCGTGCTTCGCACGGACTGCCGGGCTTGACGCCCGTCTTGCGGACTTGCGTCCGCGGCTTTATTGTTTC
>CACXDI010000123.1 GCA_902766335.1 uncultured Ruminococcus sp.
ATTCTGTTTGCGCCTACGTTAACGTTCTTGTCGGTGATGAGGTAGCTGCACTCGGCGCCGTTGTTGACTACGGTGCCCTGCATGAGTATGCAGTTCTTCACCTTTGCGCCCTTGCCTACCTTTACGCCGCGGAAGATAACGGAGTTCTCCACCTCGCCCTCGATGATGCAGCCGTCCGCGATAAGGGAGTTGGTGACGTTGCAGTTGAGGTCATACTTGGCGGGAGCGTTGTCGGATACCTTGGTGTAGATAGCACGCTTGGGCAGATAGAGCTGCTTGGCGTTCTCGGGTTCCAGCAGAGCCATATTAGCCGCAAAGTAGGAGCCGATGCTGTATATCTTGGAGAAGTAGCTGTCGTACTCGTAAGCCTGGATCTTGAGCTCGCCGCACTTAGCCTGGAGCACGTCGGTCTCGAAGCTCACCTGTCCTCTTGCGATAAGGTCATTGACCAGATCAATAAGGAACGTCTTCTTCATGACGAACATATTCAGAGAGGTGGTGCAGGTGCCGCTGAGATCGGGTCTGATGAGCACGCTCTTTACGCGTCCGGTCTCGTCCTTGTTGAGGACGGTGGACATCTTGATCTCCTCGTTGGTGTAAGCTCCGGTGTGAGCCACAACGGTGATATCCGCGCCGCTCTCCTCGTGAGCCTCAACGATAGGTCTGTAGTCGATGTTGGTAACGATGTCGCAGTCGCTGAGGATAACGTAATCGCAGAGCGAGTGCTTGATGAAGCTCATAGCGCCGTTGAGAGCCTCTATGCGTCCGGTATAAAGAGCGGCGTTAGCGTTGCCGAAGGGGGGCAGTATATAAAGTCCGCCCTTCTTGCGGGCAAGGTCCCACTCTCTTGCGGAGCCTAAGTGGTCAAGCAGCGACTGATAGTTGTCCTTGGTGATAACGCCGACAGAATTGATGCCGCTGTTTACCATATTGGAAAGCGGGAAGTCTATCAGGCGGTATCTGCCGCCGAACAGCACAGAGCCCATAGTTCTGTTTTTTGTAAGATCGCCCACCGTCATGTCATGCATATTAGCAAACACGAGTCCGAGCACATTTCCCATATTTACACTCATTGTCTTTGTTCTCCCTTCATTACATATCTTCGTAGATGATAGCCTTGGGAGCTACGTTTGCGCCGTCGGAGATGTTCAGCTTGTTGCCGACTACCGCCACGCCCCAGGTATCCTTGTCCTCGATCGTCTCGGGTCTTGCGCCTATCTGAGCGTTCTCGCCGATGACGGAGTCCTCGCCTACGATAGCATACTCTACCTTTGCGCCCTTCTTGATATGTGCGCCGGGCATAAGGATAGAGTCATAGATGACTGCGCCCTCCTCAACGGTAACGCCGTCGGAGATAATGGAGAACTCTACCGAGCCGTCAATGAAGCAGCCCTCTGTTACCATGGAGTTCTGTATCTCTGCGTTCTTGCCGATAGACTGAGGAGGCAGTATCGGGTTGCGGGAGTAGATCTTCCAGGCGGGGTCATAGAGGTCTATCGGGATATTGGGGTTGATAAGATCCATGTTAGCTTCCCAGAGGGAATCTATGGTTCCAACGTCCTTCCAGTAGCCGTCGAAGCGGTAAGCCACCAGCTTCTCGCCTGCCTCACGCATATCGGGGATTATGTTCTTGCCGAAGTCCTTGGAAGCATTCTCGTCCTCCTCGTTTGCGATAAGGAACTTCTTGAGCTTCTTCCAGTCGAAGATGTAGATACCCATAGACGCCAGAGTAGAGCGGGGATTAGCCGGCTTCTCCTCGAAGTCGATGATGTTGTCCTCTTCGTCGGTGATCATGATACCGAAGCGGCTTGCCTCCTCCTTGGGAACGTCCAGTACAGCGATAGTAGCCGCAGCGTTCTTAGCCTTGTGGAAGTCCAGCATTTTGTTGTAGTCCATCTTATAGATGTGGTCACCCGAGAGAACTACAACATAATCGGGATCGTATCTCTCGATAAAGGGGATATTCTGATAGATAGCGTTAGCGGTGCCGGTATACCAGTCCTTGCCGCTTGCCTTCTCGTAAGGAGAAAGCACATGGACGCCGCCGTGGAGTCTGTCAAGATCCCAGGGCTGACCGTTGCCTATGTACTCGTTGAGCACCAGCGGCTGATACTGAGTGAGCACGCCCACGGTATCTATGCCGGAGTTGATGCAGTTTGAAAGAGGGAAGTCAATTATACGATACTTTGCACCGAAGGGCACCGCAGGCTTTGCCACGGTCTGGGTCAGCGCATAGAGACGGCTTCCCTGACCGCCCGCGAGCAGCATCGCTACGCATTCTTTTTTGTTGAACATAAATTTTCACCGTCCAGTTATATTATTTTCTTTATCATCACGGCAGGGCAGAGGAGCATATCCGCCGCCCGCCGTTTACTGACTTATGATGTTACTTCTTGTCCGCAGACTTTTTCCTGCCGGTCTTTTTAGCAGCGGTACCGCTCTCCGCCTTTGCAGCCGCCTTCTTGGGAGCCGCCTTCTTTGCAGCGGGCTTCTTTTCCTCCGGCTTATCCTCCTTAGGCTTCTTCACCTTGTCCTTCTTAATGGTGAAGTACATACAGCCGTAGGCGGGGATATCTATGCAGATCGAGTGCTCAAGACCGTGCATACCCACCGGCTTGGAATGAACAGTGCCGTTGGTGACAGGCGAGCCGTCGGGAGAGGTGCAGTTGAGTACCTCGGTGTATTCGCCGGCATAGGGAACGCCGAAGCAGTAGCTGGTGCGTGCCACCGGAACGAAGTTGCAGACTACTATAACCTCGTTGCCCTTCTTGTCGAAGCGGCGGAAGATTATGATAGACTGTCTGTAGTCGTCATTGGATATCCAGGAGAAGCCCTCCCAGGAGAAGTCTCTCTCCCAGAGTGCGGGAGTGTTCTTGTAGTATCCGTTGAGCGTCTTTACGTAGTTGAGGTAGTTGCGGTGCTGCTCGAACTCGTCGATCATGAACCACTCCAGACCGTTCTCGTAATCCCACTCTCTGAACTGTGCGAACTCGCTGCCCATGAACAGCAGCTTCTTGCCCGGGTGAGCGGTCATGTAAGCCATGAACAGTCTTGCCTGAGCAAACTTCATATCCACATCGGAGCCGAACATCTTGTTGACCAGCGAAGCCTTTCCGTGAACGACTTCGTCATGGGATATGGGGAGAATGAAGTTCTCCGAGAAGGCATAGAAGAATGAGAAGGTCAGCATATCGTGGTGGAATGCGCGGTGTATCGGATCCATCTGCATATACTTGAGCATATCGTTCATCCAGCCCATGTTCCACTTGAAGTTGAAGCCGAGACCGCCGTC
>CACXDI010000124.1 GCA_902766335.1 uncultured Ruminococcus sp.
CAAGCTGGGCATCCCCATGCCCGAGGCAGGCATGGCAGTAAACGTTGACGAGGCTCTTGCCATCGCCAACAAGATAGGCTATCCTGTAATGGTTCGTCCTTCTTATGTTCTGGGCGGACGCGGCATGGAGATAGTTCACGACGACGAGATGATGAGAGTATACATGTCGGCAGCTGTTGGCGTTACACCCGACAGACCTATCCTCATCGACAGATTCCTCAACCACGCCACCGAGTGCGAGGCTGACGCTATCTCCGACGGCGAGCACTGCTTCGTTCCCGCGGTCATGGAGCACATCGAGCTTGCGGGCGTACACTCCGGCGACTCTGCCTGCATACTGCCCTCCAAGAACCTCACCGACAAGCAGATAGAGACCATAAAGGACTACACAAGAAAGATCGCTGTAGAGATGAACGTATGCGGTCTGATGAATATGCAGTACGCCATTGAGGGCGACACCGTTTACGTGCTCGAAGCCAATCCCCGTGCTTCCCGCACAGTGCCGCTGGTATCCAAGGTATGCTCCATAAACATGGTGCAGATCGCCACCGAGATCATCACATCCTCGATCACCGGCAAGCCTTCTCCCGTACCGCAGCTCAAGGACAAGAAGATCGGTCACTACGGCGTGAAGGAAGCGGTATTCCCCTTCAATATGTTCCCCGAGGTAGACCCGCTGCTGGGACCCGAGATGCGCTCCACCGGCGAAGTTCTGGGCATATCTCCCAGCTTCGGCGAGGCTTACTACAAGGCTCAGGAGGCTACCCGCACCAAGCTGCCTGAGGAGGGCACCGTGCTGCTGTCTGTATGCGACCGCGACAAGCCGGAGCTTGCTGAGATCGCCAAGGCGTTCCACGAGCTGGGCTTCAAGATACTTGCCACCGGCGGCAGCTACGATCTCATCAGAGGCGAGGGTATACCTGCCGAGAAGGTATTTAAGATCTACGAGGGCAGACCCAACATCGCCGACAAGATCGCAAACGGCGAGATACAGCTTATCATCAACACCCCTGCCGGCAAGACCTCGGCTCACGATGACAGCTACATCAGAAAGGCTGCCATAAAGCACCGCATCAGCTACATCACCACCATGGCTGCTGCAAAGGCGAGTGCCGAGGGCATCAAGGCTGCAAAGCAGGGCGGAAGCATCGGCGTCAAGTCGCTTCAGGCTCACCACGCGGACATTACCGAGAAGTAATTTCACGATATACAGTTCAAAAAGAGACCTTCGGGTCTCTTTTTGTTTGCGCGGGCGAATAATTAACATTATATACTTGAAATTCCGCGCATACTGTGCTATAATAAATGATGTATGACCGATCGAAAAACCGGAGGGCTGAGCATGAGGATATTGGGTATAGACCCCGGCTATGCGATAGTCGGATTCGGGGTCATAGATTATGACGGCAACCGCTTTTCGCTGGTGGATATGGGGCAGATGAGCACCAAGCCGGACACTCCCTTTGAGCGCCGGCTGCTTGCGATATACAACGATACGAGCGAACTGCTCCAAAAGCACAAGCCCGACGTGGTGAGCATAGAAAAGCTGTTTTTCAACAACAACCAGAAAACGGCTATAGACGTGGCACAGGCGAGAGGCGTGACGCTGCTGCCGATAATACAGGCAGGGATACCATTTTACGAGTACACACCCTTGCAGGTCAAAAGCTCGATAACCGGCTACGGCAGAGCGCCAAAGCAGCAGGTGCAGGAGCTGGTGCGGACGATCCTTCACTTGAAGGAAGTCCCCAAGCCCGACGACACCGCCGACGCAGTAGCCATGGCGATCACCCACGCATACTCCATAAACACCCGCCGGATTTATGAGCGTATAGGGGAGTGAGTGCGGTTCTTCTGGGGACGCTGTCCCCAGACCCCTGCCAAAGAACCCCTTTTGGAGAAGGGGTTCTCTGGACTCTCCCTAAACCTCTTTGTTCTTTTTCAGGCAGGGGCTTGTGCCTTGACCGAAAAAAGAGATCTTTTTCAGGTTTGCGCATTACTGCAAAAAACAGTGTGCCCCTGCCTGAAAAAGAATAGAAAAAGTTTAGGAGGGGTCCGGGGAGACCGTTATAAAGAGTTTGCAAAGCAAACTCATAGCAAATAAGCCCAAAGGGCGTTTTGCCGGAGTCCCCCCGGCGGGAGTCTGAGGGCAGAGCCCTCAGCAGTATCGCACTATCCCCCCGTAAGCACAGCAAACAGGAGAGCATTATGATATATTCACTGAATGGGAAATTGATACACACTGAAGCGGAGCTGGCGGTGGTGGAATGCGGCGGCGTAGGGTACGGCTGCAAGACCACCTTCAACACGCTGCAAAAGATAGCGGGCGAGGAGAATGTCACCCTTTACACCCACATGAGCGTTCGGGAGGACGCGGTGGAGCTTTACGGCTTTGCCGACCGCGAGGAACTGAAATGCTTCAAGCTGCTGATATCCGTCAGCGGCGTGGGCCCGAAAGCGGCGCTGGCTATACTCTCGGGAATGAACTCACAGCAGTTCGCGCTCTGTGTGGCGACAGGCGACAGCAAGGCGCTCACCAAAATGAAGGGCATAGGCGCAAAGACGGCGCAGCGCATAATTCTGGAGCTCAAGGACAAGCTGGCGGGCGAGACTATCTCCGTCAGGGGTCAGGGCGGCGCGGCTGTGTCCGCGGCAGCACCCGGCTCCAACATCGCTGAGGCGGTGACGGCGCTTGAAGTCCTCGGCTACACCGAAGGCGAAGCGCTCTCGGTACTGGGCAAGCTGGATCCTTCGCTGCCGGTGGAAGAGCTGATAAAGAAGTCTCTAATAGGACTGGCGAGGTTATAATGAAGGACGAACAGTTCCTGATTCTCAACGAGAGCTTTATCCCGCAGATGTCAGAGCTTTTCCGCAGCGCTTTTGCCGGCGAGCCGTGGAACGACGACTGGAGCGACAGCAGGAAGCTCAACGACTACATAAAAGATCTTGCCTGCTCATTCAATTCCCTGAACTATGGGCTTTTGATCGGCGGCAGGCTTGCGGCGCTGTCCATAGGCAGCGTACGCCACTGGTGGGAAGGCACCAATTACATTATCGAAGAATTCTGCGTGTCTCCGGAGGTGCAGAACTCCGGGGTGGGCACACGGTTCTTAGGGCTTATCGAGCAGGACGCTTGCAGCCGCGGGATAGCGGGGATCTTCCTGCAAACCGACAGAGACAAGCCTTCATATAATTTCTACAGGAAGAACGGATTCGGAGAGCTTACGGCTCATGTGAGCTTTTACAAGAAGATACAAGACCGGGCGGCTGATATTGAAAGCTGATGCCGCAAATCTAAGGAACACAACTATCAAGTGCCGCGGCACAAAACGAAAGGATAACGCACACGAGCGAGGGCGACTGCGCGTTAAAAGAAAAAATGATAGAACAAAGCAATTTTGAATTTGAGCGGGCGGTCTCGCCCGTTGAACAGGTGCAGGACACCACCGATGATTTTGAAGTCACGGTGCGTCCGAAAACGCTGGATGACTACATCGGACAGGACAAGGTGAAGGAAAATATCCGCGTCTGCGTCGAGGCGGCGAAGATGAGAGCGGACGCTCTTGACCATGTGCTGCTGTACGGTCCTCCGGGACTGGGAAAGACCACCCTTGCCATGATACTCGCCCACGAAATGGGCGTGAATATCCGGGTGACCTCGGGTCCTGCCATAGAAAAGCCGGGAGACCTGGCGGCGCTGCTGACCAATCTGGAGAAGGGCGACGTGCTTTTCATCGACGAGATACACCGGCTGTCGCGGCAGGTGGAGGAGATACTCTACCCCGCGCTGGAGGACTACGCGCTGGACATAATCATGGGCAAGGGCCCGGCGGCGCGTTCGATACGGATAGAGCTGAACAAGTTCACGCTGGTGGGAGCTACCACCCGCTCGGGACAGCTTTCCGCTCCGCTCAGAGACCGCTTCGGAATAATCGAGCGGCTGGAGCTTTACAGCCCCGATCAGCTGAGCGATATCATCAAGCGCTCGGCGGTGATACTGGGAGTCAGCTGCGACGACGAGGGCGCATATGAGCTGGCTTCACGCTCGCGGGGCACGCCGCGTATCGCAAACAGAATGCTGCGCCGGGCAAGGGACTACGCCCAGATAATGGGGGACGGCACCATAACCAAGCAGATAGCCGACTTCGCCCTTGACCGCATGGAGATAGATGACCTGGGTCTCGACAAGCTTGACCGCAGGCTTTTGAAAATGATAATCAACGGCTACGGCGGCGGACCTGTGGGACTGCAAACGCTGGCTTCTGCCATAGGCGAGGAAGCGATAACGCTGGAGGACGTCTGCGAGCCGTACCTCATGCAGCTGGGCTTCATAGCCAAGACCCCCCGGGGGCGGGTGGCGACTCAGCTTGCATATGATCACCTGGGAATACTGAAGGACGGACAAGTGCATTTCTAATGGCTGACATCATGATAGCTCCTGTGAGCGCGGACAACGCCGCAGATTTCGGGAGCGTGATATACCGCTCATGGGGCGAGACCTACCGTGGTCTCATGCCCGGCGAGATATTAGACGGACGCTCCGCCGACCGCTGGACGGACAGGGCAAGGCAGTCGCCCGAGAACAAGCTGTTAGCGTATGTCGGCGGCAAGGCGGCGGGCGCTATCGGAACGCTCCCGCAGGCGAGAGACTTCTGCACCCACAAGGACAGCTGCGAGATAGTTTCTCTGTACGTGCTGAAAAAGTATCAGAGAATGGGTATCGGCAGCACACTTATCAGCGAAGCGCTCAAAAGCTTCGGCAGCAGGTGCGCCACGCTTTTCGTCCTCAAGGGCAACGACAACGCGATAGCGTTCTACAAGAAAATGGGCTTTGAGTTCACGGGAAAGACCTTACAAGACAACGGTCTGACCGAGTTTGAGATGATAAAAAATATCCCCCGGTAAAGCGGACGCAGCCAAGCGTGCTCTGCCGCCGGGATGCGGGCACGGCAGCGCGAATTTCCACAACAATAAAGCGTGACAACCTGCTGCACCTTTTGGCAAGCCTGTCAAGGACATAGGCAACACCGCACAACCACCGGCTAACGCCTTTGCACGTCATAAACTTGCATATTTTCCGTCATATCACACAAAGTTTCCTAGC
>CACXDI010000125.1 GCA_902766335.1 uncultured Ruminococcus sp.
GACTTTCCCCTTAAGGTTCCCGCCCCCTCACACTCCCCCCTCTCCTTATTCTCTTTGCCTCGGACAGCTCACGTTTGTCCGTACTGGATAAGATACAGCGCTTTGGTGGCAGTTAGCTGTTGAGCCTTGAATTAAAATCGGCATAAAGATTATCACAACTGCTTAAAGGGATTATCTGGGGGTTAGCACTATCGTCCGTGAACCCCACCAGTGCCGATTTTAAATTTCCCTATGCGAAGCGAGGGAAATATCCTAAATTCGCCGCAAGGCGAATCCTGCCTCCCGCACTCTCTGCGGTAATACACAAAAAGGCGATACCCGATAAGGTATCGCCGATTTTATTGCGAGACAGAGCGCAGCGATCGCCGTGCAACAACTCTCCCTTTTATCAAAAGAAAACAAAAGCCGGACAAATAAAAGCCCGGCTGGATGTTGTGCTGTTTTATTCCTTTTCTATCGTAATATGCTGGGGATTGCCGAAGGAATCAATGGGATATCCGCCGCAGTTGTAGAACAGCTCTCTGATGACCAGCGCACAGCCGGAAAGGAACTGGTGCTTGTCCTCGATGATAGAGGGCGTGACACAGGCTGCGACTCTCTCGCCGCCGACTCTTATCAGCGTCTCCTTCAGCTTCTCGTAGGGAATGTTGTCTTTGAAGCCGAAGCCGTGCAGTACGATGTGCTGAGGGTTGGCAGAGAAATACAGATTGTTTATCAGCACCGCCAACATGGTGATAGCGCTGTCGATGATCTTGACGGTGGCGGGATCGCGCTTTACGTAGGAAAGCTCCACCAGCTCACGGGTGATCTTCTCCGGCTTGCCCTCGGTGGCGGCTCGCAGGAACGGCGTCTGCTCCTCGGAAAGCACTCTTGTCAGCTTGCGCTTCAGGGCGGGCAGCGAGATCTCGTTCTCGACGCAGCCGCGCCTTCCGCACTCACAGATCCGGTCAGAGCCGGGATTTATTATCATCTTGTCAACGAAGTCTGTACGGTTGTCGTAGGAAACGATCGGCTCGTTTAAGTTGGTGAAAACGAAGTTCAGGCTTCTGCCGTACTGCAAAAATGCGATGTTCCTTGTGTCCGGCGAGCGGTCTTTAAGGAAGTCTATGTTCGCCATAGCTGTGCCCTTTACCGAATTGTCGAATATCATCGGCAGAGAGGTATAGCTGCTCATAAAGCGTCTCAGCTTGTCAAAATCTGGATTACTGCCGCCTTTTGATATGTCCAGCCGCGAATACATGGTGGGGAAGATAGCGAAGCCGATACCCAGCAGCGCCGACTGCTCAAGACAGTTGTCCGTCAATACCTCGTTCATCGACTTGATGAAGAAGGAGTAAATGGTCTTTCTGTCGGTGGATTCGTTTATCTTCATCATGCGCTTGTCCAGCACCTCGCCGCCGAGAGTGGAAAGCCCTACGCTGATAAAGTCCTCCTCCACCGCCATTCCCATTACGAACTTGTAGTTGCGGTTGATATCTATAAGAATTTTCTTTCTTCCGCGGGGAGCCTTTTCGGTGACGTGCTTGTACTCACCGATCTCGTGGATTATCCCCTGATCTATCATTTCATTGGTGATGATCGTGACAGCCGCGCGGGTGAGTTCCAGCGCACCTGCTATATCTATACGTGAGGTAGGTCCTCTTTGCTTCAGTATTTTTAGCACCTGCATTCTGTTGCGGCGTTTAAGATCCAGCTTGCTTATACCGTGCTGCTCCATCATTTAAGCCTCCTGTCTTTAATAATATTCGCTTAACATCTATTATAAATCAAAAATTTTAACTTTTTGTAAATAATAGAATAATTTTTGACTTTTTTTGAATTTTTTTTGTTCTCTATGAGTTTTGCGTCAAAAACCCGTATAATTCGTCAAAAAGGCGGGATAATATCCGTGATACCAAAAACAGGAGCTGATAAAATGTCAAAAATAAATATGCGGATTTTTTTCCGCGGGTTTGCGCTGCTCATCATGGCGGTGGCGGCGCTTACGGCTCTCGCCTACGCCATGATACCCGCCGTCCGTCCCGATCAGCCTGCCATATCCTCCTACGGCTCACGGGGCGCCGAGGTGCGGGCGATACAGGAGCGCTTAAAGGAGCGGGGACTTTTCCACGAGGACATCACCGGCTACTACGGCGACAAGACCCGGCAGGCGGTGCTGAGATTCCAGAAGCAGCAGGGAATTTCCCAGACGGGTACGGCGGGTCCGGTGACGCTGAAGGCGCTGGGCATTTCGGTGGGGGATATCCCGCCCGCCACCGAGTCGAACATCTACCTGCTGGCGAGGATAATCTCAGCCGAAGCCCGGGGCGAGCCTTATGTGGGGCAGGTGGCGGTAGGTGCGGTAGTGCTAAACCGTGTGGAGCACCCCTCGTTCCCGGACACGCTGTCGGGGGTCATCTACCAGAACGGCGCATTCACGGCGATAGTGGACGGGCAGTTTGACCAGCCCATTTCCGACAGCGCCTACAACGCTGCCCGGGACGCCCTCAACGGCTGGGATCCCACCAACGGCTGTATCTACTACTACAATCCCGCCAAGACCTCAAACAAGTTCATTTGGTCACGCCCGGTGGTCATGACCATAGGCGCGCACAGGTTCTGCACCTGAGCTCTGACAGGCGGTACTTTCTGTATCGCCGGGGTAGTGTTATGCGGGTTCGCGCCGCCTGACCAGCTGCTTATACTAACCTTTTAGGGATTAGTATTATATTATAAAGAGGCTGCCGCACTTTGGTGCAGCAGCCTCTTTTGTTATGCTATATCTTCTTATGGATCGAATTACTTCTCGTCATTGTAAAGCTTAGCATAGCGGAGCAGATAATCGTATCTGTCCTGAGCGTTCTTGACAGCCTTGTCGAACAGCTTCTCTGCTCTCTCAGGATTCTGTCTTGCAAGAGCGTTGTAACGAACCTCGCCCATCAGGAACTCCTTATAATCAGCCTTGGGAGCCTTGGAGTCGAGAGTGAAGGGGTTCTTGCCCTCGAGCTTGAGCTGAGGATTGTATCTGTACAGGTGCCAGTAGCCAGCCTCTACAGCCTTCTTCTCCTCGGTCTGAGCTATCTTCATGCCGCCCTTGATACCGTGGTTGATACAAGGAGCATAAGCGATGATGAGCGAAGGACCCGGATAAGCCTCAGCCTCAGCGATAGCCTTGATGCACTGGTTGTAGTCAGCACCCATAGCGATGTGTGCAACGTAAACATAACCGTAGCTCATAGCAATGCCAGCGAGATCCTTCTTCTTAACTTCCTTACCAGCTGCAGCAAACTGTGCGATAGCACCTGTCTGTGTAGACTTGGAGGACTGACCGCCTGTGTTGGAGTAAACCTCTGTATCGAATACGAAGATGTTTACGTCCTCGCCGGAAGCGATAACGTGGTCAAGACCCGAGAAGCCTATATCATAAGCCCAGCCGTCGCCGCCGAAGATCCACATGCTCTTCTTTCTGAGGTAATCAGCATCCTTGAGTATCTCGTCTGCTGCCTTTGTTCTTGCCTTCTTGAGAGCAGCGATAAGAGCATCTGTTGCGGGAGAGTTAGCTGCGCCGTCATCAACTGTCGAGAGGAAGCCCTCGATTGCCTTCTTAACGTCAGCCTTCTTGGTTGTCTTTTCAAGCTCTAAGAGCTTAGCGATAGTTCTCTGTCTGATAGTGTTCTGAGCGAGGAACATACCGTAGCCGTACTCAGCGTTATCCTCAAACAGCGAGTTAGCCCAGGCAGGACCCTTGCCTTCCTTATTTACTGTGTAAGGAGTCGAAGGTGCAGAGCCGCCCCAGATGGACGAGCAGCCTGTTGCGTTAGCGATGAACATTCTGTCGCCGAAGAGCTGTGTAACGAGCTTAGCATAAGGTGTCTCACCGCAGCCTGCGCAAGCGCCCGAGAATTCGAGCAGCGGCTGCTTGAACTGCGAGCCCTTAACTGTGTTAGCCTTGAACTTTTCAAATACCTCAGGCTTCTCAGCGAGAGTAAGACCGTAGTTGAATACTTCCTGCTCTGCGAGCTGTGTCTCGAGGGGCTGGAGTGCGAGAGCCTTCTCACCCTTCTTGCCGGGGCATACATTTACGCACGAACCGCAGCCTGTGCAGTCGAGTGCAGACATTGTCATAACGAAGTTGTAACC
>CACXDI010000126.1 GCA_902766335.1 uncultured Ruminococcus sp.
ACAGCTCACGTTTGTCCGTACTGGGGACGATACTGCGCTTTAGGAAACGATTGATATGGAGCCTTGAATTAAAATCGGCATAAAAATATCACAACTGCCTAAAGGGATTATCTTCGGTTTTGCACTATCGTCCGTGAACCCCACCAGTGCCGATTTTAAATTTCCCTATGCGAAGCGAGGGAAATTTCCAAAATTCGCCGTAAGGCGAATCCCACCCTCCCGCACTCGTGACGTTGCCGCATACAAAAAGGCGATACCCGATAAGGTATCGCCGATTTTATTGCGCGACAGAGCAAAGCGAACAGCCCGCCCGATGTTTTGTCCTGTTGTTAATAACTGTACGGCACGTCATAAATGGCGATATCGCACACCGGGTTTATGTCTGAGATGTCAACGTGCCCCGGATTGTCTACATTGACCTCGCCGACTCCGGTGGATTCCGCAAGACGCGCATACAGTTCCTCGGCCTGCTCGTCGGTCAGGACGAAATGCAGGTACCATTTGCGTCCGTCGATCTCGACCTCCGCGGCATAGCCGATAGAGTCGAAGGTGGCGGTCATGTATATGTCCTCTCCCAGCGCCTCTTCGATCTGATTGTAGGTCATGCCTACCGAAACTCCGCTGCCCACATAAGCGCTGCCGTATAGATCGAGCTGGTATAACTCGTCGCCGAGAACGTAGTACTGGGTGTTGCCGTCATTATCTTTAATGGGGGCGTAATCCTTTCCCGCATACTTGGGGTCGCTGATGTCGTATGTAAAATCACCATGGTTCGTGATGAAAACATAGTCGGGGAAGGCGGAAAACTTGTAGCCCATATAAAGCGCCTGCGACGCGGCGATGTTCACAAGCTCATAGTCCCCGCCGATAGCTTTCAGATCATCGACGGAGCTTGAAAGCATTTTCTCCACAGTCATCTCAACAGGCTCTGCGGGGGCGGGGACAGCGTCTGCGGTGCTGTCGGCTTCGGGAATTATTATCTCCGGCTCTTCTGCCACCGACTGGTATTCGGTCACGGTCTCGGTGGTCTCCGCTACGCTCTCATCGACAATGATCGTGTCGATTACCGAACTGTCGGACTTCACTTCAATACTGCTTGGCTCCAGCTCCGAGTCCAGCTCAAAAACTATGGCGCTGTCGCTGGGAAGCTCCTTGTCCCCCGCGAGACCGTTGTCGCCGCTGCCCATGATCCCGAGCACTGCCGGCACGCCGATGATGACTGCCGCCGCCGTTGATACGGCAGCGATCTTCGGCGCGGTGCCGCTCTTGACCGAAGCGGCTCCGCTGTTTCTGAGTGCCTCCGCGTGCTTGGGAGAAATGGTGCCGTGAAGAACGTTTTCCATAGGCACGGCAGAGAGCACGATACCTCTTTTGGACATATTCTCTATCTGTGCCTTGAGCTTTTTCCTCGCGCGGAAAAGCGTCTGTTTGGCGGCGTTCTCGTTCATGCCGAGAGACTCCGCTACTTCCGAAAGGCTCTTGTCGTCGTAGTAGTAAAGTATCAGCGCTGAGCGCATTTCCGGCTTCAAGCCGTCCAGAAGCTTTGCGAGCTGCCGCTGCCTCTCGCGGCTGGACGTATAGTCCTCCGGCACCATGACCGGCTCGTTAAGCCCCGTACTTCCGGCGGCGTTCTCAAGCTCCTCTGCGGTCTCGTAATATGTGAGCCTGCTCTCGGAGCGGAACATATCGGCGCACTTGTTGTGAGCCATTCCGCGGAGCCATGCGGCGTAGTTCTCGTTCTTTTCCAGCCTGCCGATGTTCTGCATGGACTGTAAGAACACCTCCTGGGTGATGTCCTCGGCGGCGTCGGGTCTGCCTGTATTTTTCAGCACGTAGCGGTATATCCTGTCGTAGTTGTCGCTGTAAAGGGCTTCAAAGGCACTCTTGTCTCCCGCCTTCGCCCGCTCTACCATTCTGATAGTCTCGTTTCTCTCCATATACGATACCCCCCGTTTAAGATGTAAGATCATATTTACATTATTGCTCCCCCAATTAAACCTTGCCGGAAAGGCGCAGTAAAAAAATCAAGGCGTAAAAGCGCAGAGATTTTTTATACTAATTCCTAAAAGGTTAGTAGACAAAGATTGGTGCTGACGGCTCAGCAATCAAGGAAAGCGACCGCAGTTGGGCTG
>CACXDI010000127.1 GCA_902766335.1 uncultured Ruminococcus sp.
AAACAGAAAAAGAAGAACGCTATCGACCTCATGCTTGAAGGTCTTATCTCAAAGGAAGACCTCGCCGAGCAGAATCAGTATTACACCCAGCATATTGAAGAAATGAACGAGAAAATATACGAAGGTACAAATACGGCGGCTGTCTTTGATAAGCAGATTGATGAAATAAAAAAGCAGATCAAGATCATCAGGGACACCGACAAGCTCGATATAAACGATACCGCTTTATACAGCGAGATAGTCGATAAGATCATTGTGCAGAGCAACAAGATCGTTGATGTTTATCTTTCATTTATGCCTTTCGGGTACAGAGTGGAATACACCATGATAAAAGCAAATAAATACAGAGTGCATGATGTCAAGATTGACTCATGCGAGATTATATCTTAGGGATGTGTATTCGGTTACATATGATGCCATATGCTAAGTCAATTTGTATCCACACTACAGTGGAAAAAAGTTTAAGATACATTTTAAATCCAGAAAAGACCAAGGGCACCGTGCTAACGTCTTCGCTGAATTGCACAACCAACGCCCATGACGCATATTTGCAGATGAAAACCGTTTACGAACACTATGCGAGGGACAAATAAAACAGCCCTCCGCCGCTTACCGGCAAGGGAACGGTCAAGGCTCTGCACTATGTGATGAGCTTTGCGGACGAGGAAAATGTCAGCCCTGAGCTTGCTTTGAAGATCGCTAAGGCATTTGTCAAAAAGAACTTTGGCGATGAAGTGCAGGCGGTCATCGCAACGCACGTTGACCGCAGCCATACACATTGTCATGTGATAATCAATTCTTACTCGCTATCCGCGCAGAAATATTATGCGAACCGCACTACGCTCCGTCAAGCTCGTGAAACGGTCAATGGTGTATGCCGAGCCTTTGGAATTACTCCTGCGCTCAATTTTGAGAATAAGGGACGCTCTGTCAGCTATTACGAATGGTGCCAGAATAAAAACGGCAATTCGTGGAAAGAGCAGATCAGACAGGCTATTGATGAACTCATACCCTCGATCAATTCGCTTGACGAGCTGTTGCAGGCTCTTGAAGAACGTGGTTACGAAATCAAACGTGGCAAGTACATATCAATAAAAGCCCCTGGGCAGCAGCGATTTGTCAGGACTAAAACGCTTGGCGAGGAATATACCGAGGACAGCTTGAAAACTCGCATTCTGTATCGTGAGGTAGGCACGGGGACTACTCCCAGCATAGATAGTAAATCGCAGTTGAGGGCAGCGTATGTCGCTGTCATAGGAGATGTTCGCATACTTGCGGAACAGCGGAAGAAAGTGCCACGGAAACGAATAGTAGAGCTTTCATACTCTGCTGAAAATGATCTTGATGTTTACAAGTTGTCTGCACAGCTGTCTGTTATCAATAAGGATAGAATCGTTTCTATCGGTGACTTGGAGGGCAGGATCACAAAAATCCGTGTGGAGTATGAAAAGCAGCGGCAGGAGATTAACAACTACATTGAGGAACACAACCGCCTTGTGAGCCTATGGGAGCAGGCGCAGATTTACAAAACGCTGTCGGCTAAGGATAAGTTGTCTGCTTCGGAGCAGCTGCAAATGACAGTTTGCAGGCAGGCTATGGATAGTAGTGATATTCATACTCTTGCGGATATTGACCGTCTGAAAGAGCGCACCGATAATCTGAGCAAAATAATATCAGCCCTCAAGGAAAACCTTGAAGGCTGTCGGCAGCGGTATGATGTTTACTCGGATATTGCTAAGACTTATGCGGAGATCTTGCAGGGGGACTACATTTCCAAACTTGTTGAGGAAGAACGTCAGCGGCGTGAGCAAGAGACTCACAAGCAGAAGAAAAAGCGTTAATTTGTTTCTGAAGGGTAGCATTCCACAGAGGTTTGTGGTATAATAGTATTGACGAAGGAGATGACTATGAGAGATACGATCTACAAATATAACACACCGCTACGGATAGCCCTGCTTGCGGATTTGCATGACAGAGAGTTCGGTTGGGTAACTGATTCGCTGAAAACGCACAAGCCTGATATTATCTGCATTGCAGGTGATGTGGTGCATAGAGTTGATTTGAACACAGACGGGCTTATGATAGATCAGACTCAGTATGTTCTGCCATTCCTGAAAGCCTGTGCTGAAATAGCACCGTCTTTTATGTCGCTGGGCAATCACGAGTGGACGCTTTACGATGAGGATATTGCAATCATTTCGGAGACAGGCGTGACTATCCTTGATAATAGCTTTGTGCAGTATAAAGATGTGGTGATAGGCGGTTTAAGCTCGGCAGGCGTTACAGCATATAGGGAATACCGCAAAGATAAGTCGGAGCGCTATCCCGAGTGGGATTATGGGGATAGACCTGATTCAACCAAGCCTGATGTCGCTTGGCTTGATGACTTCTGCAAACAATCCGGCTACAAGATTCTGCTGTCGCACCACCCCGAGTACCGTGATTGCTATCTGAAAGGCTTGCCTATCGACTTGGTGCTGTCGGGTCATGCCCACGGCGGACAGATCCGACTTTTCGGTCAGGGACTGTTTGCGCCGGGGCAAGGTATTCTGCCGAAATATACAAGCGGTGTGCATGGGAATATGATAATCTCTAAAGGGCTTGCGAATACCGCGGGAATGATTCCAAGGTTATTCAATCCGAGGGAGTTTGTGTATATTGAGCCTCTACTAATATGAAATTTTTAATAAAGGCTTGAATATATCCCTTTGATATGATATAATAGTATTGAAGGATAGGTTACTCAGCAAATATAAGGAGATGATTTTCATGGGAGCATACTCGATGCCCGGCGATAAGCCTTTCAGAACAGGTGGCAAGGTAAAAAGGACTCGCAGCAAGACAAGACTTGACAGAAATGCTGCCATGCTGCGTGGGTCAAAAATGATACTTGATAAGAAGAACAACAGGATCACAATGGTAAAGACAGATGAATGATATTTTCCACACTATACCGTATACCAAAGAACTTCAAAGGCAATTCGCTTCTAAATTTGATTGCGGCAATGAAGCGATAAATATGTTTTTGCGTGACAGTGGTTCGCTCGACCCGTTGTTTGGCAAAACCTATGTGCTGATCTCGGAAGATGCTATTGTCGGCTACTACAATATAAGTACAGGACATATTGAGGACGAGTGTAGTATCAGAATGGGCGGAACAATATACATAAACTACCTCGCACTTGATCAGGAATATCACAAGGTCAAGTTAGATGAGGAAGGCTATGTTTCGGTTTTTCTACTTGGGGATTGCTTTAACCGTGTTCTGCACTTGCAGGAGAACTATGTTGGCTTCACATTCATTACGCTTTCTTCAACCGAAGAAGGCTACAATCTTTATAAGCGCAACGGATTTGAGGAATTAGAGGAAGACATGAAGATCGCCAAAAATGACGGCGAAAAAACGTGTATTCCCATGTATCTGCCACTTGATCTTGAAGAATAAAAAAACAAACATTATAAAACAGAGGGCGGTCGCTTTGACCGCCCTCTGCACTATAAACATATGTTCTTTAGGGACCATTACTATCTACCTTAACTTCAGTCTTAAAATTGTTGTCAGCTTTCTTTACTTTTCCATCGTCAGTAACTACCTTAGTAGTATCTATTACAATATTACCCTCAGCATCTTCTTTGACAGCTACCTTAACCTCAGAACCGTCTTCAGTTGTTTCAATGGTTACGTTTTCATCCTTGTCATCAAGAATAACTTCACCATCAGAGTTTGTAGATGCCTGAATGTCTACAGACTCTGTTTTAATTTCCGATACTGGAGTAACAGAAAGATTTTTTGTAGAATCTTCTTCTGCAACTCGGCCGCAGCCAACCATTGCGGTAGCAGCAATAATAAGCGAAATCGCTGTAATAATAAGCTTTTTCATAAAATTACCTTTCTCAAAAGTAAACAGTTGAACTGTTAATTTTTTATTTTACAAGTATATTATAATATGTATTTTTTGAAATGTAACCAGTTTTTTGATGTTTCTTGTAAATTTTTTTGAAATTGATTAAGAAGGTTGATTTTCAGCTTCAGAATTGTCATTTGGAGTGACGGCGGATTGTTCTGAAGTATCAATAGCTTCAATGAAGGTGGCCTCCCACCTGTGGCACTAAGAACTTCAACAGGACTAGCTCATTACGCCGCCTGACTTCTGCCTATCTAAGATTTTGGTTATTCGCCGACTGCACATTTCTTGACAATTCCACTATGGTCTAGGTTCATATTATCCAACGTTAGTGTTCATTTTTTGGGGGACATATTCAATTTGTAAGTAGTCTCTCCTCAACAAGCCTCTAAAATCCACGGCATACCGGCTGGCGATATGAGAAGCAAATGAGAATATCAAGAAGCTCCTTATCGGAAACGGACAGCACAACGCCGTTGTTTTCGATAAGATTATTGATATATCCAAGGTCACGG
>CACXDI010000128.1 GCA_902766335.1 uncultured Ruminococcus sp.
TAGTTTACAGGTACGATGTAAATATCGCCATTATCACAGAAAGCTATTCTTATGATCTGTTCTTTAGCAATAAATGCTTCAATCACGTCGTTATCTGTTATTTCTCTATCATTTCTTCTCATTGTATCCTCCTGTTATGGTCACGAACATAAGTAAGCCGAGTGCTTACCCTATCAATATTATACTTCAATTACCTGAAAAAGTCAATCAGTTCAACACTTCAGAAACAGCCCTTGCAGATTGACTTTATGTATTCTCAGTGCTATAATATAAATACTAAGTATACGCAATATAGAGGCGATCACTATGTCAGACACAGAAATAGAATACAGTATCGACAATGCTCCCATGACCGATGATGAGATAATGGGATATATGAAGCGTATTGGGATAAACAACGTCTTAACGGCAGACCTTAAAAGCCTTTCGATACTGCAAATATCTCATCTTACTCACATTCCTTATGAAAACTATGACAGCCTTGAACACAGGCTTACTTCACTCAATCATAAGGAATTGTATCGCAAGCTGATAACCGAACACAGAGGCGGTATCTGTTTTGAGCTGAACGGGCTGTATGCGTGGCTTTTGAAAAGCATCGGATTTGATGTAAGAAGCCATCTCAGCAGATACATTATTCCCGAAGGCGAGATACATCAGCGCACTCACAGAGTGATGACCGTCACGATAGACGGGGAAAGATACCTGACCGATGTTGGCGTTAATTCCGAATGTTCAAGAAAGCCTC
The DNA here is from genome assembly GCA_902766335.1 of uncultured Ruminococcus sp. Lineage (GTDB taxonomy): Bacteria > Bacillota > Clostridia > Oscillospirales > Ruminococcaceae > YE71. Next base: position 749 of record CACXDI010000128.1, read on the forward strand.
TTTTGCTTGCAGAAGGGCTTGTTCAAAGCGACAGCATCTCGGAGTACCGCTTTGAAAAAGACGATTTCTTCGGCTGGATATTGTGGCAGAAGCTCAGAAATAAAGATTGGCGCAGACTGTATGGCTTTACAGAAGAACCACAGCTTGATATAGACTTCATAATGCCCTGTACCTTTTGTGATATTCACCCTCTTTCGGGGATAAACAAGTTTGAGAAGGTATCTATATTTACCGATCACAGTAATATGCGGATATGGGACGGACATTTTCAGGAGTTTAACGGCGGCGAGATCATAAAAGATGAAGAAATAAAAGCCAAGGCAAAAACGGAAATTCTAAAAAACGTATTTTCGATAATACTATAACCACTAAAAAGGACGGTTCAGGCGAGCCGTCCTTTCTTTATGGGGAACTTTGACTCCAGTGGGGTCAAAGTTGATTAAGAGAAATCCTATTTTTTAGTATTCTCTCCAAAATAGTAAAATCCACCTTTACCGCTTTGTATTTTGCATTTATACGGTACACTTCGCAAACATCTGAGAACATCGGCGTAATCATTAGCAGGAGAAGCAAGTCCTATTGTTCCCATTGTCCAAAGAATGGTGTTTATTACCTGATATGTTGAAGGTAGAAACATAAACAGTATCAATGGTATTATTCCGAGCAGAACAGGCAAAAGGCTTGAAACAATAAATGCACCTTTGCTGACGGCTGCCGAACAGAAAGCACTCGGTGTTCCACCTTTTATAGATATTATTTTGGTGCTGTTCTTAGGGTACGGTATCAGATGAAGGAACTCATGAAGCAGTAAAAACAAAGCTCCCAATACAGCACCAAATAATATGAAGGGCTTATTTAATACAGCTTCTCCGCCGTTTAGAATATACTGCTTCACAAGAAGCAATACATATCCAACTGCTATCCCAAGAAGTCCTGTAATTATAGTTATCGTTGTTGATCTATCCGCCATTAGTCTTGCGTTGTCAGGCAGCGGTTCATAGTCGTATCTGTAATCAGCTTTTACAAATCCGATAAACTTATACATTTTGCTTATCCCATTCTTTCTTCAAAATAGCATACTGATAGGTATTCTCATAGCGAGGAGTACCGTCGGAATTATTCACGAATGAGATAAACTCCAAGAACAAGCCCTCACGCCGCATACCGAGCTTTTCACAGAGATGCTGACTTGATGTGTTGTAGTCCTCGGTATAGGCATAGATACGCCTTGCCCCTTTATCTTTGAAAAGATAGTCAAAGAAAGCGTAAGCTGCTTCATAGGCATAGCCCTTGCCTTGATATCCCTTATTCAGCATCCAGCACGGAGAGAACGTGTCCTTCGGATCGTTTTCATCGGAATGCTGTTCTCCGGTTTCAGGATATGCGTCGATCTCACCGATAACTTTGCCCGTATCTTTCAGAGTGATCGCAAAATAGTATTCCGTTTCTCCGCAGCGGTTCTTCATCTCAGCTTCTGCTTCATCGAGAGAGTTCAGCTTCATAGAAGCAAAGCAGTTGACCGCAGGCTCTCTCAGGTATTCCAGTACATCGGCTGCATCGCTTTCCGTGAAAGGACGCAGGATAAGCCTTTCTGTTTCTATAATCATGTTTGCAACTCCTTATCGTATCTCAAGCCTTGCCATATCAGCTACCGCTATCCGCACACCGTCCGTGAACACAAGTTCATTGGCGTAACTGTCATATATCCTCACAGTACCGACCTTTTCCGCATATCTGCCGCCCGACTTCTTTTCATCGGGGACGAAATAGGTCACGCTGATCTCGGGCTGTTCGTCCAAGCTGTCAAGCAGACGGTTCAGGTTTACGTTCAGCTCAAATATATCGTCTTCCGTCAGCACGGCTCTGTTGTCGGTCAGCCTTGCAGTCTCAGCGACGGCATCATCATAGCCCACAAGTGCCGCAAAGGGGCTGAACTGTGCCGCCCTGTCACTCATGGACATAGGGTGAAGATCGTCATACTGCGGACGGGTGAGGTGTTTTATATCATCGTAGTTATCCGGCATA
>CACXDI010000129.1 GCA_902766335.1 uncultured Ruminococcus sp.
CAATTGGGGACTCTGTCCCCAAACCCTAGCTTAGGGCTCCTCGCCCTAAGAACCTCGGCAGCCTCGCGCGGCTGCACCCGCTGTTTACCCCAGAGCTACGTCCAGCACCATCATGATGACAAATCCCACGGCGAATGACACCGTTCCTATGTCCGAATGTTCCCCCGCTGACATCTCCGGGATAAGCTCCTCTACTACCACGTAGATCATCGCCCCCGCCGCAAAGCTCAGCAGCCATGGCATGGCGGGAATGACGGCACCCGCCGCAAGTATGGTGAGGAACGCCCCTGCCGGCTCCACCGCTCCCGACAGCAGACCCATAACAAAGGCTTTGCCCCGGCTCGCTCCCGCTGAATGCAGCGGCATGGAGATTATCGCGCCCTCGGGGAAATTCTGTATCGCTATGCCCATGGCAAGGGCGAAGGCTCCCGCCGCGGTGATGCCGCCGCTGCCGTAGACCAGCCCCGCGTAGACTACCCCCACCGCCATTCCCTCCGGGATATTGTGGAGCGTCACCGCAAGCATGAGCATGACGTCGTGGGGCAGACGCCTGGTCTTTATGCCCTCTGCCCTGTCGCTGTCGATGTGCAGGTGAGGTATCAGTCTGTCGAGCAGCAGCAGGAAGAATATCCCCAGCAGAAAGCCCGCTGCCGCCGGTATGAAGCCCAGCCTGCCCATAGTCTGCTGCGACTGCGCAATAGCGGGCAGCAGCAGACTCCAGACGCTCGCTGCCACCATGACTCCCGCCGCAAAGCCGGTGAGCACCCGCTGAAGCGTCAGCCCCGGCTGTTTTTTCATGAACAGCACGCAGGCTGCTCCCAGCCCAGTCCCCGCAAAGGGTATCAGCAGCCCCTTTGCCACCTGAGTCATTATTTCCGTTGTCATTAAGCCCAGCTCCTTTCGATACACAGCTATCCTCAGTTTATGACAGTCGCCGCTATCGTGATACTCTTTTTCAGTTAGCTACCGCTAACTATATGATATCACCTCCCGGCATTTTTGTCAAGGGACTTCGTAAGATCGGGCGGCTTTACGGCAAAATCTGTTATTTCTCCCCAAAACCTTGCCCGCTGTACCGCTGAAATTCATCACTTTTTTTGCGCCGGAGATATTGACTTTTCGGAAAGATATGATATAATGAATATATGAGCAACTGTTTATATAATAATTGCTCACACATGGTATCCGTACTTTGTCAGGTGGTTTGGTGAACCGCTGCAATAATTGACATATCCGGGATATCGTGTTATCATCGAATAGTGATATGACCGCAGACACCCCCACCGGAAAGCGGCGGGCGGGAATTAGTGCTTTCTGCGGTTAGCATATTCTAATCAGCAAGGAGGTCTCACCAATGTTTCTTGAGATAAAGAGAGTAACCAAGAGCTTCGGAGAGGGAGAGAGCAGACAGGAAGTGCTTAAAGGCATAGACCTGGAGGTGGAGAAGGGGGAGATATGCGTGCTGCTGGGACCCTCAGGCTCCGGCAAGAGCACGCTGCTCAACATAATAGGCGGCATTGACACCCCGGACGAGGGGTACATCTCCATAAACGGAGAAAAGACCGCCGACATGAACGAAAAGGCGCTCACCCGCTACCGCCGCAAACATCTGGGATACATCTTCCAGCAGTACAACCTTATCCCGAACCTGAACATAAAAGAGAACGTGGAGGTAGGCGCTTACCTCAGCGACTCCCCGCTTGACGTTGACGGGCTGCTGAAGACTCTGGGGCTTTATGAGCACCGCCACAAGCTGCCCAACCAGCTCTCCGGAGGACAGCAGCAGCGCACCGCTATCGGGCGTGCAATAGTCAAGAATCCCGACATACTGCTCTGCGACGAGCCTACGGGAGCGCTTGACTACAAGACCTCGAAGGAGATACTCAAGCTCATCGCCGAGGTGAACGAGAAATACGGCAGCACGGTGATAATGGTCACCCACAATGACGCCATAAAGCTTATGGCAGACAGAGTGGTGAAGCTCCGCGACGGCGTTATAAGACACAACACACTCAACGAGCAGAAGACCGCTGCCGCCGATCTGGAATGGTAAGGGGGGCTGACCTGTGCGTGACCCCATGATCAAAAGGATCCCCCGCGAGATAAAGTCCGACATAGGAAAGCAGCTGGTGATATTCCTTTTCTTCGTGCTGATAATCTCATCTGCAAGCGGCTACTTTGTCTCGGGAGACAGCCTTATCAAAAGCTACAACGAGAGCTTTGAGAAATACAACATCGAGGACGGCAACTTCGAGCTTTACGAAAAGGCGGACAAGACCACCCTTGAGGACATCGAGAAGGACGGAAAGATATCCGTCTACGAGAACTTCTACAAGCAGGAGGAGACATCCGGCTTTGACAGCAATCTGAGGATATACGGCGAGCGCAGGGAGATAGACAGGGTGTGTCTGCTTTCCGGCGATATGCCCTCAAAGGACAACGAGATCGCCATTGACCGGCTGTATGCGAACAACCACAAGCTGGAAAAGGGCAGCAAAATAAAGCTGAACGGCAGGGAGCTTACCGTAAGCGGTCTTGCGGCGCTGTCCGACTACTCGGCGCTTTACGAGAACGCCTCAGACCTTATGTTCGACAACGACAAGTTCGGCGTGGGAGTCATGACCGACGAGGGCTTTGACAGCATAAGCGACGCCCACCTGCACTACAGCTACTCCTGGAAATACGACAGCAAGCCGAAGGACAAGGAGGACGCCAAGGACAAAGCCGAGCAGCTGGTAAAGGACATCTCAAAGCACGCGGTGCTCACCAACTACATACCCGAGTACGTCAACGAAGCGATAATCTTCGCCGGCGACGACATGGCCGACGATATGGTGGGAATGCAGGCGTTCCTCTACATTACGATCGGCATACTGGCGTTCATCACCGCCATAACCACCGACAACACCATGATAGAGGAAGCGGGAGTCATCGGTACGCTGAGGGCTTCCGGCTACACCCGGGGCGAGCTTCTGAGGCACTATCTGGCGGTGCCGCTCATCACCCTGACGGCGGCGGCGATAGCCGGCAACATCATCGGCTACACCGTCATGGAAAAGTACATGGCGCTGGCGTACCTCAACAGCTACTCGCTTACCACATATGTGGTAAGGTTCAACCTTAAAGCGCTGATCTACACCACCGCGGTGCCCTTCCTGATAATGCTGGTGATAAACATGGTGACTATCGCGGGCAAGCTGAGCTTCTCTCCCCTTCAATTCCTCCGCCGGGATCTGAGCCGCAGAAAGAAAAAGAAGGCATTCCGGCTCAACACCAGGATACCGATAATGACCCGTTTCCGTCTGAGGATAATCTTCCAGAACCTGCCCAATTACATCACTATCATCGCGGGCTCCTTTCTGGCGAATTTCATTCTGATGTTCGGGCTTATCTTCCAGCCCATGCTGGAAAACTTCCAGGACAGCGTTTCTGACAATATGCTCTGCTCCTACATCTATGTGATGAAGGCTCCCGCCGAGACGGAGAACGAGTCTGCCGAGAAGGGCTACCTCACCGATCTTGAGACCACCTACGAGCAGTACAAGCACGAGCAGGTCTCGATATACGGCATACAGAAGGACAGCAAATATGTGAACATCGGGCATGAGGGCGACGGAGTATATATCTCCACCGCCTACCGCAACAAGTACGATCTCAAAAAGGGCGACAAGATCACCCTGAAAGAAAAGTACGCCGACAAGGAGTACACCTTCACCGTCAGGGACTTCTACGACTACCCCTCCACCATAGCGGTGTTCATGGACTACGATCAGCTGGAGGACACCTTTGATGAGGACAGCCGTTCACCGATCTATCTCTCAAACAAAAAGATCACCGACATCGACGACATGATGATAGCCACCACCATAAGCAAGGACGATCTCACCAAGACGTCGAGGCAGCTGATGCGCTCCATGGGGTCTATCATGACGGTGTTCTTAGTGTTCGGCATAATCATGTTCGTGATAGTGGTATACCTGCTGGCGAAGATAATCATAGAGCGCAACGCCCGCTCTATCTCCATGACCAAGATACTGGGCTACACCAACGGCGAGATATCGGGGCTGTATGTACACTCCACCTCGCTGGTGACGGTGCTGTCGATAATCTGCACCATACCCCTTGCCGACAAGATACTGGCGAGCGTGTTCAAGGTCATATTCATGAGCTACTCGGGGTACTTCCCCTACTACGTACCGCCCATGATCCTTATGAAAGCGATGCTGATAGGCGTGGTATCCTACTTCGCGGTATCGCTGCTGCTCAACGCCAAGGTCAAGCACGTTGATCTTGCGGAAGCGCTGAAGAATGTGGAATAAACACAAAAGCAAAGACGGACGGTCTGCTAACAGCGGATCGTCCGCTTTTTGACAGGATACCGCTTGCAACCTCGCCCGATATGTGCTATACTATATTGTAACAAGCACTATACCAAAGGAACGATGCTTATGAAGCTATGCAAGCTGATACCCGTCATCGCGGCGGCGGCGACGCTCTGCGGCTGCGGCGGGCAGCATATGGAGCAGTACCAGATGTTCGCCATGGACACCTATGTCACCCTCAGCGGATACTGCGATCGCAAGACTCTGGAGGACGCCGGTGAGGAAGTCAGGCGGCTGGAGGGGCTGTGGTCTGTCAATATAGAAAGCAGCGATATCGCAAGGCTCAACAGGGACGGCTCGGCGGAGCTTTCTGCGGAGACTGCCGGGCTGATGAGCTTCACCCTTTCCATGTCGGAGCGCACCGGCGGCGCCCTTGACCCGACGATATATCCCGTGCTGCGGGAGTGGGGCTTTACTACAGACGAGCACCATGTCCCCGACGACGATACCATAGCGGAGCTTCTGGAAAACGTGGGCTGGGAAAAGGTCACGCTTGACGGCAGAAGCGCTTCCCTGCCCGTGGGCACGGCGGTGGACGCCGGCGCTGTGGCAAAGGGCTATGCCGCCGACATTATCGCCGAAAGGCTCAAGTCCGGCGGAGTGACCGCCGGGATAGTTGACCTGGGCGGCAACGTGCTGACCTTCGGGCAGAAGCCGGACGGCAGCGACTGGAAGGTGTCGGTGAGAGACCCCTTCGGGGATGGCGCGGCGGGCACGCTCTCGGTGGGGGAATGTTCGGTAGTCACCAGCGGCAGCTACGAGCGGTATTTCGAGCAGGACGGCGTCCGCTATCACCACATAATAGACCCCGCTACCGGCAGACCTGCCGACACGGGGCTTGAAAGCGTCACCGTCATCGCCGGCGAGAGCAAGCTGTGCGACGCGCTTTCCACCGCGCTGTTCGTCATGGGCGAGGACAGAGCCTTCGACTTATGGCGGGAAAGCGATGACTTTGAGATGATAATGATAACCTCAGACAAGCGGCTGCTGATCTCGGAGGGCATAGCCGACAGGTTCGAGCCGGACTCCAAAAAGAAAGACTACTCTGCGGAGGTGATACGGCGATGACGAGAAAGAAAGCTGTTGTCACAGCCCTATGCACGGCGCTGCTGCTGACGGCGGTGTGCTTTGTCATGCTTCACCGCCCCCACGGAGATACTGTGGTGATAAAGCAGGACGGCAAGGTGCTTTACACCCTCGACCTGTCCAAGGAGAAAGACCGGGAGATAGTGGTGGAATACGAGGGACGGCGCAACGTCATCGCCATTGAGGACGGCGACATCTACATGAAGCAAGCCGACTGCCCGGATCACGTCTGCATACACACGGGAAAGCTGTCGGGGGGAGCGCCGATAATCTGTCTGCCAAACCGTCTGGTGATAGAATACGCCGACGGCAGGAATGACGCGGCGGGGTGAAGCTATGGACGCAAAGAGACTAACAAGAGCGGCGCTGCTGACGGCGGTATCGCTGATTCTCTTCACCATAGAATCGCAGATACCCTACCCCTTTCCCATACCCGGGATAAAGCTGGGGCTTGCGAATGTGGTGACCGTATGTGCCGTATACAGGCTGTCGGCGAAGGATGCCTCGCTGATACTGCTTTCACGCATACTCATCGCCGGGCTGTTTTCCGGAAACGGCATGGCGATGATCTTCAGCCTGTCGGGCGGGGCGCTCTGCATTATCGGAATGCTCATACTCAGAAAGCTGATAAGCGAGGAGAATATGTGGCTTGCAAGCGCCGCGGGAGCCATGCTCCACAACACGGGACAGCTGATCGCGGCGATCGCCGTCACCCGGACTCTGGCGGTGCTGTGGTATGCGCCCTTCCTGCTGCTGTCCGGCTGTCTGGCGGGAGTTTTCACCGGCGCGGCAGCCCAGCTCATTCTCAAAAGAAGCAGACAAAAATAAAAAGGACTGCACCCCAAAAAGTGCAGTCCTTATCGCATTTTAAGCTATTATACAGGGATCTTGCCGTTGAGCTTGTCGATAATGATGGGAAGCTCGGCGTCTACCTTGTCGTTGTCAAGCTGGCAGGTGCCGGCGTTGGCATGACCGCCGCCGCCGTAGGTAAGGCACAGCTCGCCGATATTGAAATCGCTGTTCTTGTTGATGATCGACTTGCCGATCATGACAGCGGTGTTCTGCTTTCTGAAGCCCCATGCAACGTGTACCGAAAGCTCGATCTCGGGCCAGAGGGCGTATACCATGAAGCGGTTGCCGGCATATATGGTCTCCTCATGTCTCAGGTCTATGACTGCCACCTTGTCGTATATCTTGGTAACGCGCCTGAGCTGCTCCTTGAAAAGCTCCTGCTGCTCAAAGTAGAGGTCAACTCTCTCCTTTACGTCCGGAAGCTCCAGCACCTCGTAGACCGAGTGGTCAACGCAGTAGGTGATAAGCTCCATCATAAGGTCATAGTTGGAGATGCGGAAGTTATGGAAGCGTCCCAGACCGGTGCGGGCGTCCATAAGGAAGTTCATCAGCACCCAGCCCTTGGGGTTCAGTATCTCGTCCTTGGTGAAGTCGGCGCTGTCGCCCTTGTCAACGGCGTCCATTATCTCCTCGGAAACGCGGGTGAAGGCGAGGTCTCCGCCGTAGTAATCGTATACCACTCTTGCGGCGGACTTGGCGTTGCCATCAATGATGTACTTGCCGAGATAATCGTCCAGCGAGTTTCTGATAAGCTCGCTCTCGTGATGATCAAAGGCTATGCCCACTCTCTTGTCAAAGGGCAGGTTCGTGGTGATGTCGTCTTCATTCAACTCGATCTTGCCGTCCTGAACGTCCTTGGGGTGAACGAACTTTATCTCCTCGATAAGTCCCTGCTCTTTAAGGAGCATAGCGCATACCAGACCGTCAAAATCGCTTCGTGTAACAAGTCTTTTCATGATATATATACCTCTCTGTGAAAAAAATGATTTCCTGATCAGCCGCAGACGTCAAGTCCGGCAGCGCGTGCGGAGCACGTGCTTTGGCTTTATTATACCATGAAGCCGAGCAGCTTTGCTTGCAAGGAGTCCGAGGCGAAATGGTACAATAGAGCCGCAGGCGTCAGCCTGCAAGCCGGACGTCAAGTCCGGCAGCCCA
>CACXDI010000130.1 GCA_902766335.1 uncultured Ruminococcus sp.
ACAATAGAGCCGCAGGCGTCAGCCTGCAAGCCGGACGTCAAGTCCGGCAGCCCATGCAAAGCATGGGCTTTGGCTTTATTATACCATGAAGCCGAGCGGCTTTGCTTGCAAGGAGTCCGAGGCGAAATGGTACAATGACACAGGCGGGCGAGCAGCCCGCAAGAGAGCGAATGCTCTCGCAAAATGCTTGCGTCAGCAAGCATTTCTGTGTCTATTATACCATAAAATAAAACAGATTGTCAATAAATCCGCAGGCGATTTATTACATCTCACAAGTGAAACGTTTTCAATTTCACGCTTTTGTCAACAACTAATACTAATCCCTTGAAAACGTATACATTTTCTGCACGCCGAAAAATAATGAATAGGAGGTAAACTTTGCAAAGGGTATTGCAAAAATCAAACAAATGATGTATAATAATATTGATATCATGTTTTTCGGAGGTAGCTCAAAATGATACACACATTAAAAGAAATATACGGTGCTGAGGCTGCGGTTATCCAGGCTGAAAGATACTCCGCTGCCGCTGCCGAGTTTGAGACTATGTTCGGTATGCCGGCGCAGAGGTTCTTCTCCGCTCCCGGACGCACCGAGGTGGGCGGCAACCACACAGACCACAACAACGGCTGCGTGCTTGCTGCCGGCGTTTCGCTTGACGTCATCGCGGCGGTAGTCCCCACCGGCGACGGTATCATTCATATAAAGTCGCAGGGCTTCCCTATGGACACCATAGACACCGCAGACACAGAGATCAAGGACGACGAGGAGAACACCTCGGCGGCGCTGATACGCGGCGTGGTAGCCGATTTCGTAAGGCGCGGCTACAAGGTGGGCGGCTTTTCCGCATACACTACCTCTAACGTACTCAAGGGCTCGGGGCTTTCCTCGTCGGCGGCTTTTGAGGTGCTGGTGGGTACTATCCTCAGCGGGCTTTACAACGATTTCAGGGTATCTCCGGTAGAGATCGCGCAGATATCCCAGTTTGCCGAGAACATCTACTTCGGCAAGCCCTCGGGGCTTATGGATCAGATGGCAAGCTCTGTGGGCAGCTTCATCACCATAGACTTCAAAGACCCCTCAAAGCCTGTTATCGAGGCTATCGACTTCGACTTTGCAAAGAGCGGTCACCGGCTCTGCATAATCGACACCAAGGGCGATCACGCAGACCTCACGCCCGAATATGCGGCTATACCCGCCGAGATGAGGTCTGTAGCGCAGTTCTTCGGCAAGAACGTACTGCGGGAGATAAGCCGCGAGGACGTTATGAGAGAACTTCCCGCCCTGAGGGAAAAGCTGGGAGACAGAGCGGTACTTCGCGCACTCCACTTCTTCGGCGACAGCGAGAGGGTGGGCAAGCAGGCGGCGGCGCTCAAGTCCCACGACTTCAAGAGATTCCTGTCGCTTATAAACGAGTCGGGAGACTCCTCCTACAAGTATTTGCAGAACATCTATCCCTCCTCCGCACCCTCCGATCAGGGGCTTGCCACCGCCCTTTATCTTGCGGCGGACATTCTTGACGGCGAGGGCGCCTGCAGAGTACACGGCGGCGGATTTGCCGGCACTATCCAGGCATTCGTGCCGGAGGACAAGCTTGCGGAATTCAAGCGCCGCATGGAAGCCGTATTCGGCGAGGGCAGCTGCTACGTGCTGTCTATCAGACCCTTCGGCGGCACCGAGGTGACTATCAAGTGAGCATATTCACCAACGACATGATCGCCCGGGCGATACAGAAGCGCGACAAGAACCGTGTGGCGCTCAGGAGATCAGCCTGCGGACCTGTTATGATAGACGGACTTCCCTTTTCGGTGAGCGTTGAGAGCGACGGCGCGTCAAACAGCAAGGGCGTGGTATTCACCCTTTCCGGCGACGCGGTAAACGAAGGCAGGCTGGAAGTAGCTATGATCGAGGCTACATTCCCTACCACAAATTCCGTCAAGACCATTAAGCGCAAGCTGGAGCTGCACAGGACAAACGAAGGCAAGAACGTCTACAGGTGCGCTTTTACCGAGATAAAGATACCCGAGTGCGCTGATCCCAACTCGCTTGCTATGTCTGCTGTTACTGAGGATGAGCTTCGGAACAGCACAAAAAAACAGATGATATTCCGCTTCACTCCTGTCTACAAGGACAAGAAGGAAGCGGAGATAATGATAAACATATACCCGGCGATAAACCCGCTGGACGGCAGCGCCACCGAGTGGGTGACAGTCACCTCCGATACGGAGTTTTTTGAGCATGGGGGACTGAAAAAGCTGATGAATAACAAAAGGAGACCTTGACCTGAAATATGAGAATGAGAAGAAAGAATCACCTGGAGGAACGGCTTGCCGCCTGCGGTGACATGATAATCTATATGGACAGAGACAACAGGGATTTCTCCTACAAGGACGGCAAGAGTATGCTTGATATCAAGGCGATATTCGGCAGCGACAAGCCTGTTGTTATGGAGATAGGCTGCGGCAAGGGACAGTTTATCTGCGAGCTTGCAAAGCGCGATCCCCAGTTCAACTATCTTGCGGTGGAGAAGTCAAGCAACGTCATCGTTGACGCAGCGGAGAAGGCTATCGCCGAGGGGATAGAGAATGTCCGTTTTCTCAGGGGCGGGGCTGAGTACCTCGACAACTACATACCTCCCCATTCCGTCGAGAGGATATACCTGAATTTCAGCTGTCCCTTTCCCAAGAAGAGCTACGCCTCCCACCGGCTGACCCACCGCAAGTTCCTTGCGCTGTACGAGGGTATGCTGAAGCCCGGCGGCGAGATACATCAGAAAACGGACAATATGCAGCTGTTCGAGTTCTCGATAGGCGAATTCTCGCAGAGCGGCTGGGCGCTGAAGAACGTCTCGCTTGACCTGCACAATTCGGGATTTGAGGGAAACATCGTCACCGAGTATGAGAAGCGGTTTTCCGAGCAGGGTATGCCGATATACCGGCTGGAGGCTTACAAGCTGAACAAGGATATCGGCTGACAGCTGGGCAGCGCGGCAGCTGCATACATACCGATCTGCTTTAAAATGCAAAAAACCGGCGATACTAACGGGCGTCGCTGATATAGAAGTTTTAAGCCATAGTATTTCTGATGTGTCGTCAGAAGTGCTATGGCGTTTTTATTGACAATGCAG
>CACXDI010000131.1 GCA_902766335.1 uncultured Ruminococcus sp.
AGATCGCTCTGGCTGAGGGCGCTGACGCTATCTGTCACGGCTGCACCGGCAAGGGTAATGACCAGGTAAGATTCGAGCTTGCTATCAAGCGATACGCTCCCGATATGCAGATCATCGCTCCCTGGAGGATCTGGGACCTCAAGAGCCGCGAGCAGGAGATAGAGTATGCTGAGGCTCACAACATTCCTCTTAAAATAAACCGTGAGACAAACTATTCCAAGGATAAGAACCTGTGGCACCTTTCTCATGAGGGTCTGGATCTTGAGGATCCTGCAAACGAGCCTCAGTATGAGAAGCCGGGATTCCTGGAAATGGGCGTTTCTCCCATTGACGCTCCCGACAAGCCCACTTATGTTACTATCCACTTTGAGAAGGGTATCCCCACCGCAGTTGACGGCGTAGAAATGGACGGCCCCACGCTGGTAGCCAAGCTCAACGAGCTGGGCGGCGCAAACGGCATCGGTCTTGCCGATCTGGTGGAGAACAGACTGGTGGGCATGAAGAGCCGCGGCGTTTATGAGACTCCCGGCGGAACTATCCTCTATCACGCTCACGATGTTCTTGAGACTATCACTATCGACAAGGAGACTGCACGCATCAAGCAGTACCTCTCCATAAAGTTTGCCGATGTTGTATACAACGGTCAGTGGTACACTCCTCTGCGCGAGGCTATGAGCGCTTTCGTTACCGAGACCCAGAAGACCGTTACCGGCGACGTAAGACTGAAGCTGTACAAGGGCAACATAATCAATGCCGGCGTTACCTCGCCCTACACTCTCTATGATGAGGAGGTTGCTACCTTCGACGAGGACGATGTATACGATCAGAAGGACAGCGCAGGCTTCATCAATCTGTTCGGTCTGCCTATCAAGGTAAGGGCTAAGCTTGAGCAGAAGAGGGGTCAGCAGTAATTTACGGATAGTATTTTGTATTCAGGCAGACCGCACGCGGAGAATGACCGCAGTGCGGCTTTGCCGCAGTTAAAGGAGGCTAAATCAAATGGCTGATAATAGTAATTTATTTGAAGGCGGTATCGAAAAGAAGGTCGAGATATCGTATGACAGTCTCCCAAATTCATCCTTTGAGGACGTTAATCTGGGAGAGGCAAAGTTCTCAAACGTAAACCTCAGAAATTCCAGCTTTGACGATGTCAATATGGACAGCGTCGTGTTCAATAATATAAGCATGAAGAACGGCGAGTTCACCGACATCTATATGGTGAACGCAAGGTATCTGGGCGTTAATCTCTCGGGTGCGCGGTTCGGCTGTTCTATCATGAACAACGTGGAGTTCAAGAACCCCGATCTGAAAAATTCCCAGTTCGTTCACTGCGATCTTTCGGGCGTGGAGATAAACGACTGCAAGATCGACGGTCTGAAGATCGACGGCGTTGACATAGCGAAGCTGCTTGAGCAGCACAAAGGCTTGGAAGAAAAGAAATAAAGCATAAATGCGGCGAGGTCAATGGCTTCTCGCCGCAAAGCATTTCTGAAAGGAAAGTAATTATGGCAGATATGATGTGGGCGGGACGCTTCACCAAGCAGATCGACGAGAGAGTTAATGACTTCAATTCCTCGATCAAGTTTGATTCGAGAATGTACCGCAGCGATATCGAGGGCTCGATAGCTCACGCTACCATGCTGGGCGAGTGCGGTATCATCGACAAGGGCGAGAGCGAGAAGATAGTCGAGGGACTCAAGGGCATACTCGCAGATATCGAGAGCGGCAGGCTGGAGTTTGATCCCGCTGCCGAGGATATCCATATGTTCAATGAGTCGGAGCTTACCAAGAGACTGGGAGCCACCGGCAAGAGACTTCACACCGCACGTTCGAGAAACGATCAGGTGGCGCTGGATATCAGGCTTCACCTGAGAGATGATGTGGCTGAGATAAAGGCTATGACCGCCGAGCTTATAGACACTATCGTGAAGCTTGCGGAGAAGAATACCGAGACTGTGATGCCCGGCTACACACATATGCAGAGGGCACAGCCTATAACCTTCGCACATCACCTGCTTGCCTATGCACAGATGCTGCTCAGAGACATGGGCAGACTTAACGACGCAGCGGAGCGTATGAACGTCAACCCGCTGGGCTCCTGTGCGCTGGCGGGGACTACCTACCCCATAGACCGCTTCCGCACTACCGAGCTGCTGGGCTTTGCCGAGCCTATGGGCAACTCGCTGGACGGCGTTTCCGACAGAGATTTCTGCATAGAGCTGGCGTCGGCGATCTCCATTCTCATGATGCACCTTTCCAGATTCTCTGAGGAGATAATACTCTGGTGCTCCTGGGAGTTCAAGTTCATCGAGCTGGACGACGCCTATGCTACCGGCTCGTCGATAATGCCCCAGAAGAAGAACCCCGACGTTACCGAGCTTATACGCGGCAAGACGGGCAGGGTCTACGGCGACCTCAACACGCTGCTCACCATGATGAAGGGCATACCGCTTGCATACAACAAGGATATGCAGGAGGACAAGGAGGCAATATTCGACGCGGTGGACACCGTGAAGCTTTGCCTGCGTACCTTCATACCCATGCTTGCTACCATGAAGGTGCTGCCGGAGAATATGAGGGCGGCGGCGGCAAAGGGCTTTATAAACGCCACCGACTGCGCCGACTATCTGGTAAAGAAGGGAATGCCCTTCCGCGACGCATACAAGGCTACCGGCACGCTGGTGCATATCTGCATAGAGAAGGGTCTCACGCTGGAGACTCTGCCGATCGAGGAATACAAGGCGGTCTGCGATACCTTTGACAGCGATGTATATGACGCTATCAGCCTGGACACCTGCGTTATGCAGCGCGGCTCCTTCGGCGGGCCCGCTCCCGAGGCTGTTAAGGTGCAGATCGAAGGCATAAAGGAAAAGCTGAATGTTCTCAGATAAGCGTTTTCATTCGTGGCTGTGGGGACTGATATTCCTTGCGGTGTGGGCTGTGCCGGCTGTGGGGCTCAAGCTGCTCTTCGACGACGTCATCGGCTCGATACTGCTGCACGTTTTCTACGTGATGATATTCCTGCCGGCGTGGACGTTTGCTATAGCGTTTGCCTACACAAAGCGCTGCGGGCTGAATATATGGCTGATAGCCTACATGACGGCGGCGGTGGTGCTGCTGTATGCCTTCGGCGGGTTCAGGGATATGAGTCCAAATTTTTGTATAGTTAATCTTGTTGGCGGATTTTTCGGCTTCGGGCTGGGGAATGTCTTCAAGGACGAGGCGCTGGTGGCGGCTCAGCAGGACATCGACAACACCCGCAGGAAGAAAAAGCTTGCCGAGGAAAAGAAATACATCTCGCTCGTTGACAGCGATCCCAACACCGGCGAGCGTGCCAATCTAAGGAAAAGGAACAGAAAGAAAAATGAGCACTAAGGTATTTATAGACGGAAGTGCCGGCACTACCGGACTCCAGATATTCGAGCGCATCTCAAAGCGCGGCGACATTGAGCTCCTCACGATAGACGAGGACAAGCGCAAGGACGCTGAGGCAAGACGCGAGATGATAAACTCCTCTGACGTGACATTCCTCTGCCTGCCCGACGCGGCGGCGATAGAGGCGGCGTCTCTCGCGGGGGACAAGGTGCGTATCATCGACGCTTCCACCGCGCACAGGACTAACCCCGCGTGGGACTACGGCTTCCCGGAGCTTTCGGCGGAGCACAGAGCGAACATCGCAAAGTCAAAGCGGGTGGCGAATCCCGGCTGCTATGCAAGCGGATTTATCAGCCTTGTGTACCCGCTGGTAAAAGCGGGCGTGCTGCCTGAGGACTACCCCCTCACCGCACACGCGGTATCCGGCTACAGCGGCGGCGGCAAGAAGATGATCGCCCAGCTGGAGTCTGAGGAAAAGTCCAAAGAAATGTACTCTCCCAGACAGTACGCGCTGGCTCAGTCGCACAAGCACCTGCCGGAAATGCAGAAGGTCTGCGGGCTGAAGCACAAGCCGATGTTCAACCCCATAGTTGACGATTACTACGCCGGCATGGTGGTGAGCGTTCCGCTGGTGACAAGGGCGCTTGCAAAGAACTACACCCCCGCCGACATCCACGAAATACTCTCGGCGCACTACGAGGGTCAGCGGTTCGTCAAGGTCATGGAGCTGGGCGGCGGCGAGACTCTGCCGGACGGATTCTTAGCGGCGAACACCCTCGCGGGCACCAACGATATGCAGCTGTTCGTGTTCGGAAATGACGAGCAGATACTGCTTTGCTCGCGGCTGGACAACTTGGGCAAGGGCGCTTCGGGGGCTGCGATACAGAACATGAACATAATGCTGGGACTGGACGAGACCACCGGTCTGGTGTGAACCCCCGATATATACAAGTGTACGAAAAATTGTACATAAAACGGAGATGAATGATATGAAAGAGATAACCCTCAAACACTTTGACGGTTACAAATATATAGACGGCGGCGTGTGCGCTGCCAAGGGCTTTAAGGCTAACGGTCTGTACAGCGGCATCAAGGCTGCCATGGACGCTGCCATGAAGCCGGACGGAAACGAAAGTCCTCACGGCGAGGGCAAGTTCGATCTCTGCCTGGTGGCTTCGGACGTTATGTGTACGGCGGCTGCGGTGTTCACCCAGAACAAGGTCAAGGGCGCACCCGTGACCCTCTCGCAGAAGCACCTTAAGGCTACAGGCGGCAGGGCGCAGGGATTCATACTCAATTCCAAGAACGCCAACACCTGCAATTTCGACGGCGAGCAGAAGGCGCAGAGAATGTGCGAGCTGGCTGCCGGAAAGCTGGGTATAAAGACCGAGGAAATGCTTATCGCACAGACGGGCGTTATCGGACAGATAATGCCGATAGAGCCTGTGGAGCAGCACATCGACGAGCTGGCGGCGGGGCTTTCCTATGACGGCAATGAAAAGGCTGCCGTAGCTATCATGACCACCGACACCATAAAGAAGGAAGTGGCGGTGGAGTTTGAGCTTGACGGCAAGACCTGTCACTTAGGCGGCATGGGCAAGGGCAGCGGCATGATCCACCCGAACATGGCGACTACGCTGAACGTCATAACCACCGACTGCAACATCAGCGCCGAGCTGCTGCAAAAGGCGCTCTCCGATGTTGTCAAGGTCACATACAACTGCCTGTCGATAGACGGCGATCAGTCCACAAACGACACCTGCGCCGTTATGGCTAATGGTCTGGCGGGCAACGCCGAGATACAGGCGGGGACTGCCGGGTACGAGGTGTTCAGGCAGGCGCTCTACATCGTTATGATGAACATTACCAGAATGCTCGCCAAGGACGGCGAGGGCGCTACCAAGCTCCTCGAGTGCACCGTTACCGGCGCTAAGGATCAGGACACCGCGATCACAGTTGCCAAGAGCGTTGTTTGCTCGGCGCTGTTCAAGGCTGCGGTGTTCGGCGAGGACGCAAACTGGGGACGTATCCTCTGCGCGGTGGGCTACGCCGACGCAGAGTTCGATATCAACGCCGTTGACGTAAAGATAAGCTCGGCGGCGGGCAGCGTTCACGTCTGCGAAAACGGCGCGGGCATACCCTTCTCGGAGGAGGAGGCTGCAAAGGTGCTTGCGGGTGACGAGATACTTGTGACCGTGAGCATAGGCAGCGGCGAGGGCGAAGCCACCGCATACGGCTGCGATCTCACCTACGATTACGTAAAGATCAACGGCGACTACAGGACTTAATATAACAGGGGAGCGGGAAGTAAAATGGATATGGAGATAAATAATCACATACGTTCACAGATAATCAGCGACGCTCTGCCGTATATTCAGAAGTATCACAACAAGATCGTTGTGGTAAAGTACGGCGGCAACGCTATGACCAACGCGGAGCTTAAAGAAGCTGTCATGTCGGACATTGTGCTGCTCACCGAGGTGGGTATCAAGGTGGTGCTGGTACACGGCGGCGGCCCCGAGATCAACGCCATGCTCAAGCGCGTGGGCGTTGAGTCCAAGTTCATAGGCGGTCTGAGATACACCGACGCCGAGACTATAGATATCGTGAAAATGGTGCTTGCCGGCAAGGTCAACAAGGAGCTGGTATCCGCGCTCCAGCTGCACGGCGCTAAGGCTATGGGTCTTTGCGGTATCGACGGCAAGATGATAGTCGCGGAAAAGCTTGAAGGCGATATTGACCTGGGCTACGTGGGACAGATAAAGAAGGTCTCCACCAAGCCGATACTGGACGCTATCGCCGGCGGCTACGTGCCGATAATCTCCACCGTTGCCACATCGGCAGACGGTCAGTGCTACAACATCAACGCCGACACGGCGGCGGCGCGTATAGCCTCCTGCCTGAGAGCTGAGAACCTTATCCTTATGACGGATATCGCGGGTCTCTGTCAGGACAAGGACGATCCGTCCACCCTTATCCCGTCGGTAAGCGTCAGCGATGTGCCTTATCTCAAGAACACCGGCATAATCAGCGGCGGTATGATACCCAAGATAGACTGCTGTGTTGAAGCGGTCAGACGCGGCGTTCGCAAGACCACCATAATCGACGGACGCATACCCCACTCTATCCTGATAGAGCTGCTCACCAACGAGGGCGCGGGCACCGAGATAATCTGAAAATACACACGAATGAGGTAATTAAAATGAACACGATAGAACAATTCAATCAGCACGTCATGGGCTCATACGGGCGGTATGACCTGGTGCTGGACAAGGGCGAGGGACGCACCGCCACCGCCGAGGACGGCAAGCAGTACACAGACTTCGGCTCGGGTATCGGCACAAACTCCCTGGGCTACTGCAACGATAAGTGGGTGGAGGCGGTCTGCGCTCAGGCTCACAGCATACAGCACACCTCTAACTACTACTATACCAAGGTGCAGGCGGACTTCGCCAAGAGCCTGTGCGAAGCCACCGGCTACGACAAGATGTTCTTCGGCAACAGCGGCGCCGAAGCCAACGAGTGCGCTATCAAGATCGCGAGGAAGTACAGCTTCGACAAGTACGGAAAGGACGCTGAGCGCAACATCATCGTGACGCTGAAAAACAGCTTCCACGGACGTACAATGGGCACCCTCTCCGCCACCGGTCAGGACGTTTTCCACAACTACTTTTTCCCCTTCCTGCCCGGCTTCGTCAACGCCGAGCCTAACGATATAGACGATCTGAAAAAAGTCCTCGCCGAAAACAAGGGCAGGGTCTGCGCCGTTATGTTCGAGTTCATTCAGGGCGAGGGCGGCGTGGTATCGCTGACCGGGGATTACATCAAGGCGATCTTTGAAGAGTGCGCCAAGGAGGATATCCTCACGATCGCCGACGAGGTACAGACCGGCGTGGGCAGGACAGGCGCTCTGCTCACATCTCAGCACTTCGGCGTACAGCCGGACATCACCACCCTCGCAAAGGGACTTGCCGGCGGTGTGCCGATAGGCGTGTGCCTTGCGGGAAAGAAATGCTCCGGCGTGCTGACTCCCGGCACTCACGGCTCCACCTTCGGCGGAAATCCTCTCGCCTGCGCGGGCGGAAACGCGGTGCTGGAGACAGTGCTCGCTGACGGCTTCCTCGAGGAGGTCAACCAGAAGGGCTACTACTTCTTCCAGAAGCTGAGCGAGATCCCCGAGGTAGACCACGTAGACGGTCTCGGACTGATGATCGGCGTTCAGCTGAAGACAAAGGACGCCCACGATGTGGCAAAGGCTTGCCTTGACAATGGTCTGCTGATACTCACCGCCAAGGAAAAGCTGAGGTTCCTGCCCCCGCTGAACATCACCTACGAGGAGATAGACCGCGGACTTGAGATACTTAAAGGCATTTTATCGGAATAAACCGGAAAGGATAGTGACTTATGAAGCATTTACTGAAACTGTTAGACCTCTCAAAAGAGGAGATCATCGAGATACTCAATCTTGCAGACCAGCTGAAATACGAGAACAAGAACGGCATAGAGCACCCGCTGCTCAAGGGCATGACTCTGGGCATGATATTCCAGAAGTCCTCCACCCGCACCCGCGTAAGCTTTGAGACGGGTATGTATCAGCTGGGTGGTCAGGCGCTGTTCCTTTCCAACCGCGACCTGCAGATAGGCAGGGGCGAGCCGGTGCAGGACACCGCCCGCGTACTGTCCAGATATTTGGACGGCATCATGATCCGCACCTTCGAGCAGAAGGAAGTGGAGGATCTTGCGGAGTATGGTTCTATCCCGATAATCAACGGTCTTACCGATTTCTGCCACCCCTGTCAGGTGCTTGCAGACCTCATGACTATCCGTGAGCACAAGGGCAGGCTGGACGACTTAAAGCTCACCTACATCGGCGACGGCAACAACATGGCGAACTCGCTGATCGTTGGCTGTCTCAAGGTTGGTATGCGGGTAGCTATCGGCTGTCCCGACGATTACCGTCCCGATCCCAAGGTGCTGGAGTTTGCCAAGGAGTACGGCGACAAGCTGCTGGTAACGAACGACATCATGGAGGCTGCGAAGGGCGCCGATGTGGTCTACACCGACGTGTGGACTTCCATGGGCGAGGAAGCCGAGACTGAAAAGCGCAAGATCGCTTTTGCGGGCTTCCAGGTGAACGACGAGCTAATGTCGGTGACAAATGACGGCTGCATGGTTCAGCATTGTCTGCCCGCTCACCGCGAGGAGGAGATCACCGCGAAGGTATTCGAGGATCATGCCGACGAGATATTCGACGAGGCTGAGAACCGTCTGCACGCACAGAAGGCTGTAATGGTCAAGCTTATGGGCAAGAAGAAATAATTATAGGGGCTGCTGCATTACGCAGCAGCCTTTTTGTATGGCGATAAACAGCGGGTGCAGCTGCGCGAGGCTGGCGAGGGTCAAGGGGCGACAACCACCAATAATACTAATCCCTAAAAGAACAGCAGACAAATCTCTGCACTGACGGCTCATCACTCGTCGTCAAGCTCCCTTGCAGGGCGACAGCCCAACTGCGGTCGCTTTCCTAGATTGCTGAGCCGTCAGCACCAATCTTTGTCTA
>CACXDI010000132.1 GCA_902766335.1 uncultured Ruminococcus sp.
GTCCCTGCATTCCTCATAGGATAGAAAATGCTCGTATTTCTTTGCTTCGGAGTTGCCGTCGTAATACTTTTGTGAGCAGGTAATAAAAATCTCGAAGTCGGCGTACTCGCCGTTCTTTACAGATGCTTTTGCCCTTTTAACATATCTTCCGTGCTGCTCTGGCATTGCAATAGCATCTATCTTGTCCTCAATAAGAATGCCATAGAGCGTTTCACCTATGCTGACTGTGACAGTTATATCTGATTCGCCGTACTTGGGATCAGTCCTTGACAGCTCCACCTTTTCAACAGAGAAATCTTTTCCTTGCCATTTAGTCTTATCGATGATCAGCTTGACGAAATCCATATCGGTGCTGATGGCTTCTAGTAACAGCAGGTCAATGTCCCGTTCTCTCACTGTGCTGAATTGTAATTCCATTGTTTTACCCCTGTTTCTCACTTATGAAAATCGGGAACAGCACGACTGCTCCCGATGGATTAATCAAAGATCAACTTTTCCTGTATTTTCGGAATCTACAACGTAGTAAACCGCACCGTCCTCGGGCTTGATGTAGATCTCCACCGACTTGATTGCGCCCTTAACGCTGCCCTTGTACGCTTTGGCAACGTTCTTGGTGATCTGGTCGATGTCGTACTCGTTGCCGGCGAATTGAACCTTGACTGTGATCTTCGGCTCTGCCTTTTTCACAGGAGTTTTCTTGGCTACGGGCTTTTTAGCAGGTGCAGCCTTTTTCTCTGTTGCGGCTTTCTTGGCAGGAGCCTTCTTTGCAGGCTTCTTCTCTACGGGCTTGGGAGCTTCAGCAGGAGCAGCGACCTCGGTCTTTACCTCGGCAGCAACTTCATTCTTGACCTCTGCAACAGGTGCAGTTTCTGTTTTCTTCTTTGTAGGCATGGTGATTACCTCTTTCTATTTAATAGGATAGTTATATTATAGCCTTTTTACAGCAATTTGTCAACTGCATCATTTTCAAATAGATTGATTATTTTCTTCCCCTGCTGTTCAGCATATTTCACTGCTTTGGCGGCACCTCCACTTTTTCGCTCTATTGCACAGATAACGAGATCACTGCGGTCGATCATCTGCTTGTTGCGTTCAAATATTGCTGCCTTCGGATAAGCCTGCGATGATTCATAACAGATCTGTACCTCGTTGTAATACTGCTCAAAGCTCTCTCTGTTATCACGATAGTCTGCACGTTCATATGGCAGAACGAGGATATGAGATGTATTGCCGTAGGCATAATCTCTGACGGCGGCTTTTATTGTCGATGATGCGAACTGGTCGAAATCAACGTCACGACCTACAAGGAACTCGACATACTCCTTACTGTTGATAAGGTCACGCAGAATGAACATAAGCTTATTTTCCAGAGCAAACATATTGGGTAGCTCACGGTGACCGAAAAAGCTAACTGTAAAAACATCTAACATAATAAACCTCTTGTATAAATGTGCTTCGAGGGTATATAATATCAAGTAATGCGGATTTCGCAAAACTCAGTATTTCAAGTGGAAAACGAATAAAGGCCTTGAAATACCGATACTTGCGATAAAACAAAATACGAACCCTTGACGAACAAAAACGTTATGCTACATTGGATATGAGATTCATGCACACACGCTTTCTATCCATTGAGCTATGCACATAACGATTTAAAGTCACTTCTACGGAGCTGTGGCCAAGTATCTCGGAAAGGGTCTTGATATCAAAGCCCAGCTCGATAGCCGAGGTCGCAAAAGCATGACGGAGGCTATGGTAGTTGATAGCAGGTAATCCTGCATTGTCAAGTACCCTTTTAAAGCGGTTTTGCATGGTGCGGGGCTCTACCGGTTTAATGCTTCCAGATAAAACAAATGCCGACTCCTTATCCTTGAAACGGTTTATCATAGGGATAAGAAAGTCGGGGATCGGAATGATTCGGTTTGAATTGGTGCTCTTGGGCTCTGTCAGTATCAGCCTGGTCTTTTGCTTTCCGTCAAAGCATTGTATGCGTTGGATAGTTTTGCGCACCGTCAGGGTCTTGGCTTTGATGTCGATGTCCTGCCATTGCAGGGCACAAAGTTCGCCTATTCGCAGACCAGTGTACATGGAAAGAGCGATGCCCAGGGTGGTGCAGTTCTGTTCTGAAGATATATATGCCGACAGCCTTTGCTGCTCGTCCTTGGTGAAAACCCTTGCCTCTGTCCTGCGCTTTTTCGGCATAACAATACCCTCCAGCGCATTCCGTATACCGTATTCACGGCTGGCATATCGGAACATTGACTTTATGATAATAACGATGTCTCCCACATATCTTGCAGATAACCCTGACCTCAACTTGTCTTCCATAAAAACGTATATATCCCTGCTTTTGAGCTCACGGCAATTTCTGTCGCCAAGTGCCGGAAGGATATGCTTGTTTAACTTCATTCTGTAATTTGAAGCGGTGGAATCTTTGATGCGATTTGCGCATATGAACATCCATTCTGTTGCAAGCTCTTTGACCGTCATATCCGTTATTCGCTCATCGGTGATACCCATACCAAACACGGCATTTGCCAGAGGTTCATCATGCTCGCCGACCTTCTGACCGTGAACAGAGCCTCTCACAAGATCATTCACAAACTCGCCTGCGTCAATGTCAACTACCTCGGTGTCCTGACCAGCATACTCGAAAGTCACAATGTGCTTTTCGCCGCTGATTACATACTTTTCATCTGTACTGATCTCCTGCACATAGTATCTGCCAAAGGGCAGCATAGTGTTAAATCTTGCGGTCATATCCTCGCCAACATTCGCAACGGACACAAGCCCACCCTCGGGAATGCCAGAGCCGTCAGCAGCCACAATATCCTCGTCAGCGTACAGACCGAACACTACATTGACAGCGTCCTCATTGCCGCCAACGCCGTACTGCTCGTCATGCTCCATAAACTTATTGAGGTGAACGCTCACGCCCTGATATCTGTACATATATTCTTAGGTCTATCCTCTGAGCCTGTGCGCTTGACAATGTCTGTAGCATTGTAAGGAATTTCATACCCTGCAGTTTTACTTTTCCTCACACACCCCATGAATTATGGTGACGGCATTTCTGCCGCCGGATCCTATAGGCTCGTACATTCGGACATTCGCTTAACAGCTTTAAAGCTGCATACTGACCGTAAATATTTTATAGACCCCCGGCATATGGGCAGCGCCGTTAATCTCTGAACAGCTTTCCACAGCATTATCTGTTTGGGCTGTTTTCTGCCGACTTTAACGTGCTCTATACATTGCAGCTATCACACGCCGCTTTGCATAACGTAGGTTCAGGGCAGACGTTTCGGGGCGTTACTCCCTCATTCCGCCTGTCGGATCATCAGTTCTCCAGATTACTTATCAGTGCCCGACCTTTTCAGCCGGGAAC
>CACXDI010000133.1 GCA_902766335.1 uncultured Ruminococcus sp.
CGGATTCCTTCAGCAGATTGCCGAACATCAGCATACCTACCAGCGGAGCAGCGTCGGGGATCATCAGTGCGATAACAACGGTAACAAGTATCGGGAAGAGTATCTTCTCGGTCTTGGAAACGCTTCTAAGCTGTCCCATTACTACCGAGCGCTCCTTCTTTGTGGTAAGACCCTTCATGATAGGCGGCTGGATGATAGGTACCAGCGCCATATAGGTGTAAGCCGCGAGAGCTATCGTACCAACGCCGATGTCATCGGTCTTTGAAAGCAGCTTTGAGGAAACGAAGATAGCGGTAGGACCGTCAGCACCGCCTATAATGGCGATAGAGGCACATTCCGCAGCGGTCATTCCCAGCAGAGCCGCGCCGATGAAGGTAAAGAAGATACCGCCCTGAGCAGCCGCGCCCAGCAGGAAGCTCTTGGGGTTTGCGATCAGCGGACCGAAGTCGGTCATAGCGCCGATGCCTAAGAAGATCAGCGGGGGATATATCTGGAGCTTTACGCCCAGATACAGCATATCAAGCAGCCCGCCGTGCCGCAATATGTATCCGTAGTCCAGGAAGTGATCGTTTACTATCTGCTGTCCCGTTGAGGGATCTATCTCTGTTTTTGTCATGTACTCCCAGAATTCGGGGTGATACATCTCCGCAAATGGAAGGTTGGTCAGCAGCATACCGAAGGAGATCGGCAGAAGCAGCAGCGGTTCAAATCCTCGTGCGATAGCAAGATACATGAACACGAAGGATATCAGTATCATTATGATATTCTTCCAGCCGCCCTCAACCAGGAACCCGGAAAAGCCGGATTTGTTGCAGAGGTCAAGAAGAGTATTAAGAAAGCCTTCTAATATTGCCATTTGATAAATACATTCCTTTCCGTTAGGCAGCCTGTAAAAATTTAAAACTCGGAAATGACATGATCCAGGCTGTCATATTGATCCGATCAGAAGGGGCGGGTAGCCTCAGCAAGTCCCGCTGCACCCCAGGCATTTCTACCGGAAGGTGCTCCGCCGCCGGATCTCTTTATGCTCTTGACAGCAAGCTTCTTGCCGCTTTGCGCTCCGTAAGCCGCGATTGCCGCAGTAATAACAGCCACGATCTCTTCCTCTATGCCGTCTTGTACAACAGGTGCCGGGGCAGCTGCCGCGGGTTCAGCCTTGGGCTTTTCAGCTTCCTTGGCAGCCTTTTCGGCAGCCGCTTTTTCAGAAGCCTTCTTGTTTATGACCTTAAATATAGCTCCGTAGATACTCACCAGCGCTATCAGCAGTATAAGTGCTATAAAAACAACAGCTATACCGGTGATGACCACGGAAGCTACAGTAGTTCCGCCAAGGTTCCTGTCAGAGGTGTGTATCACATCTGAGGCAAGAGCCAGCAAATCGAATTGCATACGATCATTCTCCTTTTTTCGGAATGTACACCTTCCACGGGATACTTCCGTAATAAAATACACACTACGGTGTGCGGGTCAAATCAATACAATGCTGAAATAACCAATCAACATTTATTATACACTAAAAAGCAAAAAAAAACAAGTCTAAAAATGCACTAAAAAACAGAAACTTAATAAAATTATTTTAATTTTTTTGCCCAGTATCACAGCACTTTCACTAATTCATTTATAATTAAAAATAGCAGCTGGTTCAAAAATGTGAACAAGTTTTCATAACTCAAAATGCACATAAAATCCCGTCAGGCTGCGCTATATTTGGCTTTTTGTGAGTATTTTGCGAAAAAAACTATATATTTATTGACATTTGAAATTAAAGTGTTATAATAAATCTATAGCCCCATGCTTTGCATGGACTGCGGAGCTTTCGCTCCTTTGCGGACTTGCGTCCGCAGATTTATTGTATCATTTTGCCTCGGGCTCCTTGCAAGCAAAGCCGCTCAGCTTCATGATATAATATATTGTGGTGAAGTATGCTCTTCGCTTATGTGAAGTATGCTCTTCGCTTATGTAGAGAACATTGATCCGAGAAGATCAAGAGGAGGAAACAAAATGGCAAAGGCAAGAAAAATCGTGACGACGGTCATTTCGCTGGCTGTCGTCGCTGCCGTGGGCGTTACCGGTTTTATGCTGTGGAGAAAAAAAGACAGCGCGGCTAAAAAAGGTACAGTATACGTTCAGGCGGTAAGTGATCTGAATACTGCTGAGGGTCTTTCCCTTTCCGGCAGCAGATTCAGCGGCGTTGTTGAAACGCAGAAAACAGAGGACGTAAAATACGATACCAACAAGAATATCGCTAAGTTTTACGTCAAGGTAGGGGATAAGGTAAAGGAAGGCGACAAGCTCTTTGCTTATGACATTGAAGCTATGCAGCTTCAGTACGATCAGGCTAAGATCGAGCTGGAGCGCATGAAAAATGAAGTGGAAACGAATAAGCTTGAGATCGAACAGCTTGAAAAAGAGAAAAAGACAGCCAAGCAGGACGATCAGGTGGAGCTTACCATGCGTATCCTCTCGCTTCAGAGTGATGTTGCAAAGGCTGAGTATGATATAAAGACCAAAAGGCAGGCTAACAAAAAGCTTAAGGAATCTCTAAAAAATGCTGACGTGTACTCGCCTATTGACGGTATCGTCAAATCCCTGCTCGATGTTGAAGGAAACTCCTACAATCCCGACGATGAAGACGGCGGCGGCAGTTCTAATAATGTTGCGGTAAGTCTCTCAAAGGGTGACGATCTTCAGATCAGAGCCAGTGTCAACGAGCAGATGATAAATATGGTATATGCCGAAATGCCTGTTATACTGCGCTCCAGGATAGACAGCAATATAACATGGAGCGGAACGGTGAGCGGTATTGAGACAAAGCCGCAGACCAGCTCTGAGGATAATATGGATAATATGAATGATGAAGGCATGGAGGAGGACGCTTCTACAACGACATCGAAATACTCCTTCTACGTGCTGCCGGAAAGCTTTGACGGTCTTATGCTGGGTCAGCATCTGATCGTTGAGCCGGATATGGGTATCGCCGAGTCTGATATCGAGAAGAAAGGCATATGGCTTTACAGTGATTTTGTCGTTAAGGAGGACGGAAAGACATTTGTCTGGGCTGCCAACGATAAGAACAGGATCGAAAAGCGTGAGGTCAAGCTGGGCAAAAAGGACGAGGAAAACGGCGATGTTGAGATCCTCGAAGGTCTCACCAAGAAGGACTTCATCGCTTATCCCGATGAGCAGTACGAAGAAGGCATGAAGGTCACCAAGGATTATGACAAGTCTACCTTCAAATCCGACGATGAGAAGGGCGGAAACGGCGAAGACGGCGTGGATGTTGATGATCTTGACGATGAGTTTATCGACGAAGACTATGACGACGAAGACTATGACAACGAAGACTTTGATGATGAAGATGAAGACATTATCGAAGAAGATGACGAGGACTTTGAACCCGCTGCCGACGTGATCGGTGAAGACGATTAAGGCGGTGAGTTTATGTCAGATATAGTTTTACAGTTGAAAAATGTGGATAAGGACTACATGCTTGACAAGCTCTCTGTCCCAGTCCTCAAGAACGTATGTTTTACGGTCTATGACGGCGAGTATGTTGCGATAATGGGGCCTTCCGGCTCAGGAAAATCCACCATGATGAACATAATCGGCTGTCTTGACAAGCAGACATCCGGCGAGTATATCTTTGACGGCGTTGATGTTTCAAAATGCCGCGACAAAAAGCTGTCTATCATAAGAAATGAAAAGATAGGCTTTGTTTTCCAGAATTTTAATCTTATGCCCCGTTCTACGGCGCTTGAAAATGTCGAGCTGCCCCTGCTTTACGCGGGAGTCAGAAGAAGCGAACGCAGACGCAGAGCAAAGGAAGCCCTTACCCGCGTAGGTCTTGAGGACAGAATGATGTTCAAGCCGACGCAGCTTTCGGGCGGTCAGAAGCAGCGCGTTGCGATCGCAAGGGCGATAGTAAACAAGCCTCGCCTGCTGCTTGCAGACGAGCCTACCGGTGCGCTTGATTCAAAATCCGGCGAGCAGGTAATGCAGCTGTTTTCCGAGCTCAACGATGAAGGCGTTACAGTTGTGATGATAACCCATGCACAGGATATCGCAGACCGCGCCAAGCGAGTTGTGTATATCCTTGACGGCGAGCTTTTCGCAAGAGAGGGGGAGTCGCTGTGAAAAAGTTTATAATAACTCTTCTCTGTCTTGCTCTGATCGCCGGCGGAAGCTTTGGCGGCTATAAGGAATATCAGAGACGCAAGGACGCTAAGCGTGTAGTCAAAGTCGTTCCGGTAAGCCTTCTCAAAGAGGAGGGCTGGTTCGACGAAGACGAGACTACACTGAGCGCCGAGGTCACCTCTGGTAATGTTCAGCGCGTCAATGTATCTAATCCCGGTCTTATCAAGGAAGTAAAGGTCAAGCCCGGTCAGGAGGTCAAGAAGGGCGATATCCTTCTGGTATACGATACCACCGTTGCCGAGCTTGAGACCCAGCAGAAGAAAAACCGTATAAATGTTTTAAAGCAGGAGCTTGCAAAGCTTGAAAAGGATCTTGAGAAACTGAAAAAGGCGCTTCCTTCCGAGATGAAGCCCCGCGAGAATCCTCATTACGATCCCGATCCCTATTATCCCGACGACGATCCTGAGGATGATACCTATCCCGACGACGATCCTGAGGATGATTCCTATCCCGATGATGATGATTCGATCCCGGACGATTCCTCTCTTCCCGACGATTCTGAGCCGGACGAGCCGGATATCGAGCCTGCGGCAGTCCTTACCGATCCCGATACAGGGTATACGCTGAATGACGGTGTCCGTGAATTTGCCTGCACCGGCGAAACGGTAGTAGAGCAGCAATTTATGGGCAAGTCTCTTATGCAGAAGCGGCATATCGTGCTTAATGTTTATGATGAAAACAACAGGCTTCGTTATTGCTGGGATCTTGATTTTA
This sequence comes from uncultured Ruminococcus sp., assembly GCA_902766335.1. Lineage (GTDB taxonomy): Bacteria > Bacillota > Clostridia > Oscillospirales > Ruminococcaceae > YE71. Next base: position 4,909 of record CACXDI010000133.1, read on the forward strand.
CGAGCAGCAAAAAGCTTAATGTTATCCAGTGGCGCGTAGGCGACGGTGTAACTGTCCTTGGCGACAAGGTTCTGTATGACGGCTCAAATCCTTCCGGCGCTGTATTCTATGTTTATTCTCCTCTTGACGACAGCGAATCTGACGATTCTATTCCCGACGAGGATCCGGACGACAGCATTCCCGACGGCGATGATGACGAGGATGATGACGAGGATATGGAATATGAAGATGACGATGATTATGGCTACGATGACTATGATTATGATGATTACGGCGACGACGATGTCGACGAGGAGGAGGATAATGACAACTACAGATACTCCCGCGCAGAGCTTGCAATAAAGATCAAGGAAAAGGAAATGGATATCAAGACTAAAAAGCTGGATATCCGTATGGCAAGACTTGAGTATAAAAACAGCAAGAAGAAAAAGGATTCGGGCGTTGAGGTGGCGCAGATAGACGGCATCGTTATGAAGGTTGGCGAGGAAAGATACCAGCCGGAGCCTGAAGAGGACGAAGAGTTTGAGGACGATCTTCTTGAGGAGGATATGTTCGAGGACGTTGTTTATCGTCAGCCTATAGTGAATATTTTCGAGAATGTTGACTATGACGATGATATCGATGATGACGGTGAAGATGTACTTGATGATGACGATGATGATGACGGCGGCTCCGATTACAGCGACTATTCTGACGAAGATTACGACTCAGACTTTGATGACGATGAAGGCGACAGCTATTTTGATGATGAGAACGAGTCCGCTTATATGATCGTCCAGGGAAGTGCCGGCGTGAGCCTTGATATCAATGTCGGGGAGCTGAACCTTTCAAAATTCCCGGTGGGTACCGAGCTTACCGGCATGAGCTATGATACCGGTAATTCCATTACCGCTGTTGTGACCGGCGTAAAGGATCAGCCCGCATACTACCACACCGAAAACTACAACGAGAATCCTAACAGCAGTACCTATGTTGTGACGGCTGACGTTATCGGTGACAGCGGTCTTTCGGTAGGTACATGGCTGGACATCAATATGCCCCGTGATGAAGAGCAGGAGATAGACAGCTCCGCGTGGTATCTGCCTATGCAGTATTGCCGCAAGGAAGGCAACGGCTATTACGTCATGAAGGCTGATAAGGACGGACTGCTGGTCAAGCAGCCTATTGAAACGGGAAAAACGCTCTGGGGCTCATATCTTGAGATCAAGGGCGGAGTGAAAGACGATGATCTGCTGTGCTTCCCATACGGCAAGGATGTCAAAGTCGGTGTCAAGACAAAAGAGACCGACGAGGCAGAATGGTAAGGGGGCGGTATCGTGATAGAAAACATCAGACTTTCATTTCAGGGTATCTTCTCTCACAAGATACGTTCATTCCTTACTATGCTGGGTATCATAATCGGTATCGCGGCTATTATCGCTATCGTTTCCACAATTAAGGGTACTAACGAGCAGATCAAGAACAACCTGATCGGCTCAGGCAACAACACCGTAAATATCAGGCTCGTCCAGGGCGACGAGGAACTGATGTTCGACTGGCAGTCGGTGCCGGACGGTGTACCTGTTGTTTCGCAGAAGGTCAAGGACGAGATAAACGATATAAAGGAAGTAGAATGCTGTACTCTTTACCGCAAGCGTTCCTACATGGACAGCATATTCTACGGCAACAAGCTGATCGAATCGGCTTCCCTTATCGGCATAGATGATGATTATTTCCATACTACCGGCTTGCTGATAAAGAAGGGCAAGGGCTTCTCTCCCTTTGATTACAAGGGTCAGAGCAAGGTCTGCATCATTGATGATACCATAGTTTCATCTTTGTTCGGCGATGAGGATCCTATCGGAGCCACTATCGACATAAAGGGTCAGCCCTTCACCGTTATCGGAGTGTCGGTGAAATCCAAGGAGTTTGAGCCGGTCATCAATTCTGTGGAGGATTACTGGACATATTTCCAGGAGGAGTCGGGAACGATCTACCTTCCCAGCGAGGTATGGCCGATACTTTTCCGCTATGACGAGCCGCAGAATGTCATCGCCAAGGCGGTGAATACCGACGCTATGACCAACGCCGGAAAGCTTACCGCCGACGCACTGAACGAGACTCTCTCGGTGGGTGAGAAATCCAACATTTCATATAAGGCAGAAAACCTGCTGGAGCAGGCTCAGCAGATGCAGGATCTGAGTGCCTCCACCAACAATATGCTGATCTGGATAGCAAGTATCTCGCTGCTGGTAGGCGGTATCGGCGTTATGAACATAATGCTGGTATCCGTTACCGAGCGTACCCGTGAGATCGGTCTGAAAAAGGCGCTGGGTGCCCGCCGCGGCAGGATACTCATGCAGTTCCTCACCGAAGCAGCCGTGCTTACCAGCATCGGCGGTATCATCGGTGTAGTCGCAGGTATCGGTCTTGCGCAGGTGATATCGAAAATGGCAGAGGTGCCGGTGGCAATATCGACTCCCGCTATAATCGTATCTGTAGTATTCTCAATGGTTGTAGGTATCGTGTTCGGTCTGATACCGTCTATCAAGGCGGCTAGACTTAACCCTATCGACGCTTTAAGATACGAATAATATTTCAAAGGCATAGTTTAACGCCCGCGGTGTGATATCCGCGGGCGTTTGCTTTATTATTTCGATTCGGAGTGCTTTTTATACTAATCTTTTAGGGATTAGTATTAGCTTCCTGCATATCCAGCTCCAGCATACGGGCGTTGAGCTGGTCTATCATCATCTGTAGTCTTTCTCTTGTGATGTCGGGATTGTCGGTAAAGCTTATCATGGCGTGGAGCGGCAGATCCTCTGCAACGGCAAGCGCCATAAGCGCTCCCGCGTCGCCAAGCTGATCGGCGCCGCCGTTTGTCGCTGCTGCAACATCTGTGAGCATATCCTTGAACAGCGCGAAGCCTTCCTCGATCTTCTTGATATCTCCGCCGGGATTGTCAAGGGTGAATCTCACGGGGATCTTCACCGAGCTGTTGAAATGCACCTGATCCTCCAGCAGTATCGACTGTGAGCTTTCGCCGATAAGAACGGCATATTCTCCGCTTTCGGATATCCAGTCATGGATAATGTCGGAGTAATATGCAAAGGCGCTCTTATCCAGCCTGAATACTATCCTGCGGCTCTCGCCTGCCTTGAGGAATACCTTTTCAAAGCCCTTCAGCTCCTTGATAGGTCTTATCACGGTGGGAGTGAGCGGCTCGATATAGAGCTGAACTATCTCCGCACCGTCCTTGTCGCCGGTGTTGGTAATGGTACACTCAACGGTAAAGGGCTTCTTGTCGGAAACTTCGTATGCCGAGACCTTTATGTCCGAGTATTCAAAGCTTGTGTAGCTGAGTCCGTAGCCGAAGGGATAGCGGACTTCCATGTTCTTCTTGTCATAATATCTGTAGCCTACGAACACGCCCTCGGCATAGCGGACTCTGTCGCCTTCGCCGGGGAAGTTGAGATAAGAGGGGTTGTCCTCCAGCCTGAGGGGGAAGGTCTCAGCAAGCTTGCCGCAGGGATTTGCTTTTCCAAACAGCAGGTCTACAGTCGCTTCGCCTACAGCCTGACCGCCCAGATACATCTCCAGGATAGCCTGCACGGTATTCATGCCCTCGTCATCTGACACAAAGGGCAGCTCCACAGGCGAGCCGTTGTGCAGTACCACCACAACGTGCTTGTTGACATTTGCTATCTTGTCGATAAGATCGAGCTGACAGGCGGGGAGCTGCATATGTTTTCTGTCGTAGCCCTCCGATTCAAAGGCTTCGGGCAAACCGGCAAATACTACCACTACATCGGCAGCCATAGCAGCTTCGATAGCCTTTTCCTCAAGTTCGGGGTCTATCTCGTCCTTGTCGAGGTTAAAACCGCGTGCGTATGTGACCTCGGCGATCTCCTTGACAGCTTCAAGCGCGGAAGTTGTCTTGTATGAGTTTATGTGAGAGCTGCCGCCGCCCTGATATCTGGGCTGCTCCGCAAAAGCGCCAATGAAAGCGATCTTCTGCTCGGGGTAAAGCGGCAGGATATTGTTGTCATTTTTGAGCAGCACCGCGGACTCTCTCGCGATCTTCCGCGCAAGCTTGTGGTGGCGCTCCTTATCCCATATAGTCTCGGTGCGGCTCTCTATGCTAACGTCGATAAGCTCTAAAACTCTTCTTACGCAGGCGTCAAGCTCCTCCATTGAAAGACTGCCGTCCTCAACGGCTCTGATTATCGCTTGATCGTTCTTGCCCATGCTGCCGGGCATTTCAAGGTCAAGTCCCGCCTTGATACCCTTCGCTCTGTCATCAACGGCACCCCAGTCGCTTACCACAAGACCTTCAAAGCCCCACTTGTCTCTCAGGATATCGGTAAGCAGCTTTTTGTTCTGCGAGGAATACTCGCCGTTTATCTTGTTGTAGGAGCACATCACCGTCCGGGGCTTTGCCTCCTTTATGACCGGCTCGAAAGCGGCGAGGTATATCTCATGCAGCGTGCGCTCGTCTATCTCGGCGGAAATGCTCATGCGGCGGTTCTCCTGATTGTTTGCCGCAAAATGCTTGAGGGAAGTTCCCACGCCCTTGCTCTGCACGCCCTTGATGTGTGATATCGCCATTTGCGAGGCAAGGTAGGGGTCTTCCGAGAAGTACTCGAAATTGCGTCCGCAGAGAGGTGAGCGCTTGATATTGCACCCCGGTCCCAGCAGCACCGATACCTTTTCAGCCTGAAACTCCTCGCCAAGCGCCTTGCCCATTTCGGTCAGCAGCTCCCTGTCGAAGGAGCAGGCGGTAGCGCAGGCAGAGGGGAAGCAGACAGCCTTTATGGCTTCGTTGGGATTGTCGGCGTCGTCAGCCATTTTCCGCAGTCCGTGAGGGCCGTCGGAGACCATTATCTGAGGTATCTCCATACGCTCCACAGCCTTAGTGTGCCAGAAATCGGCACCCGAACAAAGCGCTGCCTTTTCCTCAAGTGTCAGATTTTCCAAGATAGCTTTTATATCCAATTCTATCACTCCCGTTATTTTATTTATGATATGAGATACCGGTATCAGTATCCCTTTTCTTTCAGAAATTTGTCAAGCTCCCAAAGCAGCTTTTTCTCCAGATCTCTTTCGGCACCGACGCTGAATTTATCTATCACGCCGAAAGCCTCATTGAGATATTTCCTCGCCTTGAGAAAGTCCTGCTCAATGCCGAAAGCATAGTATGCCAGCACTCTCTTGCCGTTGGCGTCCTTGTCGGCGCTTATGGTGGTTATGCACTTGTCGAGAAAATGCTTAGCCAGCTGCGTGTTGAGATCGTATCTGGAATACCAGAATATCAGGAAATAATACGCAGGGGTCAGCTGAAGCATATACTCGCTGTCCATGTTCAACTGTGTCAGTTCGCCGGCGACGGTATAAAGTTCGTCTATATTATCTGTTGCCAGAAGATATTCCGCATAAAGAGTGTTATACAGCCCTTTTTCCCACTTTGTGGCGTTCGGGAACTCCAGTTGGCTCAAAGGCTTCATGTTGAAGCTCTCAAAGCTTTCGCCGTTCCTAAGTCTGTTGATAAATGACTGTGAGTACCCGCCCAGCTTTTTCATCGCCACCTGATAGGTGTATATGTAGATGATGATACTTGATAGCGTATGAAAGCACATTCCAAAGGCGAGATACGCGGCGAACACTTCAAGTATGCTTCCTTTAAGGGTCAGACCCTTTATCATAAAGCCGCGGAAAAGGAATACCAGCAGTACGCTTACTGCCACTAAAATGCATCTTTGTATAATGCTGAAAAGTTTTTCCTTCCGCTCCAGCTCCTTTGCGCTTTTCTCTTTGACCTGATCTATGTCTACTTTTATGTTCACGTTGCATAGCGCTGAGGGCTTTCCGGGGGTGTATTCCCACTTGTCGTCATGCTTTGTCAGCAGCAGTCCGAACAGCGACACCGTTTCGCATTTCATGCAGAAAAATTTTGCGGTAAGCACGGTGTAGAGTACCCCGATAAGCTGCTTTATCTGTATAGATATAAAGAAAAAAGCAAATATTACCGCAAATAATTTAAGTATAGGTATATGACCATACATAGCGTTCTCTCCTTTATTGCGGTCTGCCTTCCTTCAGGTAGCTTGCGTGCATATCAGCGATGTGTACTGCAAGCGCCAGCGGATACATCTCCAGCGCCGCGCCTATGCTGTTCTTGTTCTCCTCGCCGGAGAAGCCCATGTGCCAGCGTATAGCCATTGCCTCGTCCCGCGTCAGCCGCATGAAGCCGCTAACTATGTAGACGCTCTTCTCGCCGTGCCCGTAGGGAAGCGTGTCATGGAACTCGTAAAACGGCACCTTCTCCCACTGACCAGTCTCGTCGTTTTTCTTGTTGCGGTAGCTCACACGGTAGAGGTTCACCTTGCAAAGATCGTGCAAAAGCGCTACGATAGCAACAGACTCCTCGGAAAAATCCATGCCGAAGTTCTTTGCCATGTCGGTGTCAAGATATGCTTTCAGGCAGTCATACACGTTCAGCGAATGTTCACACAGACCGCCTTCGTAGGAGCCGTGAAATCTTGTGGAGGCAGGCGCCGAAAAGAAGTCGCTGCCCTGAGAGCCGAGCCATTCAAGCAGCTTGTCTGCTCCCGGGCGGGTGATGTTCTCCGTGTAAATTTTAATGAATCTTTCTTTATTTTCCGCCGCTGTAGCCATTTGTTATCATCTCCTGTACCAGTTTAGCCGCCAAGACGCAGCATTTCGTCAATGCAGCCCCTTGCCTTTGCGATAAGCTCATCGTCCATTTCTATCTCATTGGCTTTGGCTTCGTCGCTGCCGATAGCGCGGCAGATGTTGTATACGTCCATGAGCGTTGTGAGCTTCATGTTGGGACACATGATCTTCTTTGAAAGCACCCAGAACTTTTTGTCGGGACATTCGTACTGCAAATGCTCGGCTATGCTGATCTCGGTGCCGATGATGAATTCCTTGGCGTCAGACTTTACAGCGTAGTTGATTATCCCGGTGGTGGAGCCGATGTAATCAGACTGCTCGGAGACCCCCGGTCTGCACTCGGGGTGTACCAGTACAAGTGCGCCGGGGTGGGCAGCTTTTGCTTCCGCGACCTCTGACGGGTCTACCGCCGCGTGTACCGGGCAGCCGCCGTTCAAGAGCATGATATCCTTGTCGGGACAAGCCTTCTGCACAAAGGCTCCCAGATTGCAGTCAGGGATAAACAGCAGCTTTTTCTCGGGCATAGAGCTTACTATTTTGACCGCCGATGAAGATGTAACGCATACGTCGCAGACGGTTTTGAGCGCGGCGGTGGTGTTGATGTAGGCGACAACCTTGCGGTCAGGCTCCTTCTTTTTGATCTCCTCGATCATCTCGGGATCCATCTGCTCAGCCATAGGACACCCTGCCGACGGATTTGCAAGGTAAACGTGCTTTTCGGGCGAGAGCATCTTTGCGGTCTCGGCCATAAAATGCACGCCGCAGAACACAACATTCTTTGCGGTGACCTTTGTGGCGTCAACGGAAAGCTTGTAGGAATCTCCGGTAAAGTCAGAGGCTTCGATTATCTCATGTCCCTGGTAGCTGTGGGCAAGGATACATATATCCTTCTCCTTTTTCAGTCTTTCTATTTCCTGCTGGATGTCTTTCATTGATAAAGCCATATTTGGTGTTCCTTTCGCTTATTTATTCGTCTAGCTTTTTGAGATGTACAAAGTTTGACATTATGCGCTTGGTGCCGCAGCTGTCAAACGCGATCTCAAGCAGAGTGTCTCCGCCCATAGGCTCGCAGCTAAGTATTACGCCACGCCCGAATTTCGGATTGGGGTGTTTTATGACGTCGCCCGGCTTGAAATCCCCGCCGTCGTTGTTTTTCGATAAACTGTGTTTGCGGCGGCTCAGGATATCATCGGATTCGTGCGAGTAGTCCGGCTTCTGCGGCTTGTTAAGCCGCTCTCTGAATATGGGCGGGTCTTCCTTGATTTGTTCAACTGTGCTTTCCGGAAGCTCGCTTAAGAACCTGGAGGGTCTGTTTGAGCTTGTCCGTCCGTATAACATTCTCGCCGCCGAGTGCATAAGGTAGAGCTTCTTTTTGGCGCGGGTGATCGCAACGTATGCCAGTCTGCGTTCTTCTTCGAGGTCATCGGCTGATTCAAAGCTCCTTGCGGAGGGGAATACGTTTTCTTCCATTCCGGCAACGAACACGTTGTCAAATTCCAGACCCTTTGCGGAGTGTATCGTCATGAGAGCGACGTAATCTTCGTTCTCATCATACTTGTCGATATCGGTATAGAGGGATATCTCCTCAAGGAAGCCTTCCAGAGTAGGATCCTCCGCGGTATCCTCGTAGTTTATAAGCGTGGATTTAAGCTCGGAGATATTATCAAGACGCATTCTGCCTTCCTCGCCGGAGCTGCTCAGCATATCCGCGTAGCCGCTGAGCTCCAGCACTTTGTCGAGAAGCTCCGAGGGCTTGACAGTCTCGGATAGCTCGCGGAGAGACGCGAACATTTCGTATACCGAGAGCAGTATCTTGCTTTTCTTGGAAATAGGCGCGTAAGACTCGCAGTTTTTCAGCACCTCCAGCGGATCCTCGCCAAGATCTGAGGATATCTGCTCGATAGCCGTGACCGTGGCGTCTCCGATACCGCGCTTGGGCTCGTTGATTATACGCCTGAGTCTCAGCCTGTCGGTGGGATTGTTTATCACCGCCAGATATGAGATAACGTCCTTGATCTCCTTGCGGTCATAGAATTTAAGTCCGCCGAAAACTATGTAGGGGATATCCTCTCGAATAAATGTCTGCTCGATGATATTTGACTGGGCGTTCATACGGTACAGCACCGCATTGTTGCTGTAGGGAATGCCCTTTTCAGCGTTTTCCTTGATGATCTTTGCAATAGCCTTGGCTTCCGAGCGCTCGTTGACCGCAAGGTAGTCCACCACCTTGTCTCCGTCGCCGAAGTCTGTCCATAACGTTTTGCCCTTGCGTCCCTTGTTGTGTGAGATAAGTTCATTTGCCGTCGAGAGAATGTTCTGAGTGGAACGGTAATTCTGTTCCAGTCTGATAACATCAGTCTCGGGATCGCAGGCAAAGGTCTCCTCGAAATTGAGGATATTCTCTATAGTGGCACCGCGGAACTTGTAAATGCTCTGGTCATCGTCGCCAACTACGCAGAGATTGCCGTGCTTTGCAGCCAGCAGGTCTATAAGCCTGAACTGCACCCGGTTGGTGTCCTGATACTCGTCAACAAGAATGTACTTGTAGAGATTCTGGTAATGATCGAGGACGTCATCGAACTGCTCGAAAAGCTTTACGGTGTTCACCAGTATATCGTCGAAATCCATGGCATTGGCAGCCATGAGCCTGTCGTTGTACATCTTGTACATCTTTGCGATATCCCTGTCCCGGACGTCGTCTATATGATGTTTGTAGTAGCTCTCGGGAGATACCATATTGTTTTTCTCCGAGGATATCACAGAAAGCACCAGCCGCGGCGGGAAGATCTTATCTGAAAGCCCCAGCTCTTTGATAATGCTCTTTATCAGCCGCAGGCTGTCATCAGTATCGTAAATTGTAAAAGACGACTTGTACCCCAGCCTGTCAGCCTCTGCACGAAGTATCCTTGAGCAGGCTGAATGGAATGTAGCCGCACGTACATTTTCTCCCTGCTCGCCAAGCATTTTGGTGAGCCTGTCCTTCAGTTCCTTTGCCGCTTTATTGGTGAAGGTGATAGCCAGAATGTTCCAGGGATTTATGGTGTTGTGGCTGATAAGCCCCGCCAGATGTGAATGATCGTCTGTCAGACCGTCGATATAATTTTTCAGGAACACGATGTCCTCTTCACTGTGGGGAAACTCGTCCTTGTAGGAATACGCATCGCCGAAGTATATCATGTTCGCTATGCGGTTGATAAGCACCGTAGTCTTTCCGCTGCCGGCGCCTGCGAGTATCAGCAGAGGTCCGTTTATCTTGTAGACCGCCTTTCGCTGCATATCATTCAAGTCCTCAAAGAACCGTTCCATAGCCTGTTGTTTAAGAGTGTTAAAGTCGTTCATCAGGATTCTCCGTTCCATAAAAATGTGTGATCTTTTCTGTCACACGCAAACATACAATTATCCAAGTATAATTATATCACAGTTTCACAATAATTTAAAGCGATATTTTGTTAACATTTACGATACAGATAAACAAAAAGCGTCCCGGACATATGTGGGACGCCATGCGTTTGCTGTACAAAATTTCGTACTTATTTCAATATCTCCGCCACGATCTGAAGGGGAGTGCCGCTTCCGTCAACGGTGATGTCAGAATGCTCCGAGTAGAGGATATGCCGCTGGTCATACCGCTCGTGAAGCTCTTCCTCTGTGGAGTTGTAGGCTATCGGACGGCTCTTGTCGCCCTTGATACGCTCGTAGCAGGTTTCAAAGGGCACCTCTATGTAGACCACCGTGCCCAGATCTCTTGCGATATCCGCATTCTCACGGCTGAGCAGCGCTCCGCCCCCGGTGGCGATGACTCCCACCGATTGAGGGATATCCGAGAGCGCTTCCGTCTCCTTCTGCCTGAAATAAGGCTCGCCCTTTTCGGCGAATATCCGGAATATCTTCATACCCTCCCGCTCTTCGATGTAGCTGTCGAGATCAATAAACTCTCTGCCCAGCCTTTTGGCAAGCTGACGTCCTATTGTAGATTTCCCGCACCCCATGAATCCGCAGAGGTATACGGGTCTGTTTTTCTTTATCATGTTTTTTTCCTCACTGTATCGTGCCGTTTTTTGTCTTATAATTTTGTGATCATATCAATGATCTCGCCTGTAATGGCATCAATATTCTTATACTAATCCCTAAAAGAACAGCAGACTAATCTCGGCACTGACGGCTCATCACTCGTCGTCAAGCTCCCTTGCAGGGCGTCAGCCCAACTGCGGTCGCTTTCCTAGATTGCTGAG
>CACXDI010000134.1 GCA_902766335.1 uncultured Ruminococcus sp.
ATGGTGTAGCGGTCTCTGTCGTCGTTGCCCCACCAGGAGAAGGTGAGCTCTACCTGCTGATCCTTTTCCTTTACGACTGCGCCCTCTGAGCAGGCGGTAGCGGTAAGCATGGCAGCGCAGCAGACTGCCGCGATAACTCTTTTGATAGTCTTCATTATTCTTACCTCCCTTTCATCAAGCTATAGTGTATTTGCCGCTGCCTGCTTTCTGAGAAGCCGCAAGGGCGGTGTACGCTGTGTCGAACATTTCCTGATAGCTCTTTCCGGCGACGGGATAGATAGCCGCGCCGATAGAAGCAGTAATGGTAAGAGTACCCATGGTATTGGTATCGGCTACCTCCTTGAACTTGTTGAGCACCTCGTTGCAGGCGCGGTCAAGCTCTATCTGGAAGGTATCCACATCAAGCTCTGCGGCACTGGTCATGACATTGAAGGTATTTTCGCCCATTCTGCCGACAGCGTCAGCGTCGGGGAAGGCTTCCTTGATGACGATGAGCATTTTAGCGAGCTGCTTGTCAGCCTCTTCCCTGCTTATCTTGGTGAGGATATCGGAGTAGTTGTCGATATCAATAAGCACCAGACCGCGGCAGCAGGCAGTGTTTGTCTTGGGAACGATGCTGGTGCACTTGTCTCTGAAGAAGCGGTTGGAAAGGATACCCTCGAAGCCGTCCTCACGGAGCTCGGAGGAAATGCTGGAGGTGATAGTCTGTACAGGATCGGCGATCCTTCTGATGAAGAATGCACCTGCCGCCACGGCTACAACTGCCGAAAGGAAGGCTACAACATAGATGATGACTCTCATCTTGTTTGCCTCTTTAAGGATTATCTTGGTGGGGATAGAGCAGATGACGTACCAGTCGCCGTTGCTCTGGTTTACTGTGGTGAGGTTCTTGCCGTCGATAGCGGCTGCGGTCTCCTTGTCCTTTATGTTCTTCATTACATCAGCGGGCATTTCGGAGCCGAGCTTGTCGTCCTTGACGGAGGAATAGATCATTTTGTAGCTGCTGTCGGTAAGACGTATGGACATATCGCTCAGCGTCTCGGGGTTGTCGAACACCTTCTCAAGCTCGGAGGTGTAGAAGGAGATAAGGAACACGGCGTTCTCGTGTATCCTCTTTACGTAGTAGATACGCTCGTAATCGTTGCCGTAGCCGGTATACCAGCCGTCATGAGTGCGCTCACGGGTTATCATGCCGGAGAGATCGGTATACAGATTGTCGCCGAACAGCTGGGTAGTGCCGTTTGACACCTTGCCGACGGTGTGGTTGTTGGAGTACACGATACCGTAGTCAACGAAGTTCTCCATAAGGCAGAGGCTCATCAGATCATCGGAGATCTGCTTTTCGGTGTTGATAGCCTCGTACTCGTCGTTGCTCGCGTCGGTAGCGTCGTAGGTATAGGCGTTGTCAACGGAATACGCCAAAGTACCGGTGGACTCCATTCTGTCAAGGTAGCTGTCCAGGTTCAGCTTCAACTGAACGTTCAGGGTGGACGTCATGTCTGATACCTTGTCCTTCAGAACGTTATCATACCTTGCCACCGTAAAGGACGTTATGCCGAGTATCGCGGCAACAACGATCACGGCGTAGCCAACGATCATCCAGACGCTGAGTTTCTTGATCTTTTCCAGGCTTTGTGCCTGGATCTCATCTCTTGTCATACTTTCTTTACCTCCCGATTTGTTTCATATTTCCATACAAGTGCCAAACGGCACAGATATGTGCAAGAAATATCATCACGGCTTTACCGCCGCTTCATACTGTATAATTATAGCACGAACAACCGTCAAAATCAACAAGCCCGCGCAATTTTTAAAGTAAAATTATTATGACGAATAATGTAGAAAATTATTATACATTCTTAATAGTAACAAAAATATCCGCATATCGCCGCGATTTATGTACAGTCTTTTTACGGCGCAAAAAGCACCCGGACAGCGATATGCCCGGGTGTCTGGAGAGTCGTTATTTCTTTTTGGTCTTTACAGTCTTTGCCGCCGAAGCCGCGCCGCTGTAGCTCTTGCCGCCCAGCTTCTTGAAGGCTACGATCCTGAACTTATAGGAGGTGTTCTTCTTCAGCTTTTTGACCTTGTAAGCGGTCTTTGAAGAGCCGAGCGTCTTGACGGTCTTCCACTTCTTGGTCTTGGCGTTGTACTGCTGTACCTTATAGCCGGAGGCTTTGACCTTCTTCCACTTGAGGGTGACGCTGTTCTTGGTGGAAGCGGTCTTGGTGATCTTTGTCTTGGCGGGCTTGGTGACGGTGGTGTATGCCGGTGACGCAGCGGCGTTTGCCGTCTTGCCGTTCTGGGTGACATACGCCTGCACCTGGAACTTGTACGCTGTACCGGACTTCAGCCCGGAGACTGTGGCTGTAACATTCGCAGCGCCGGTCACCTTCTTGACCTGAGTGTACTTCTTGGTGCTGCTGTTGTACTGGAGCACCTTATAGCCGGTGGCGTCTGCCACCTTGCTCCAGGTAAGCTTTACGGAACCGGCAGCGGGGGTGAATCCGGTGATCTTTGCGGAGGCGAGGGTCTTCTTGGGAACTATATCAGTCCTAGCCTTTCTTCCGCAGGTAAGGCAGGTGTTTTCGGTGTAGCCCTCTTCCGTATAGGTAGGCTCTACCTTGACCGCATACTCACTATTATATGCGTGAGTATGGCGGGGCATATCGCCCAGCTTTATGGTCTTGTCGGAGCCGTATACGCTGTCCCATACCGCCTTTTCGGTATACTCCTCGGATATCTTGCCCGCCGACAGGGTGAAGCTTCCCTGCCATGTGCAGAAGTAGCTCCATGCGTTGCCGGAGGACAGAGCCTCGTCAACATCGAACAGGCAGCCGTTCTCGGTCATGGCTATCACCTTGCGGCTATCGGTGTAGGCGAGAGCCTTCTCGAACCTTGCCTGCTGAGGATCGGTCTTGTGCTTGCCGGGGTAGATGTCCTCGCCGATGATATCCACATACTCGTCGCCGGGATACCAGTCGCCGCGCTGACCGTTCCACACCCAGATAAGGTTGTTCAGACCGTACTCGTTGGTGAGCCTGTCATAGAGAAGCTTGTACAGCTGCTTGTAGGTCTCGGGACCCGAGGTGCCCCACCAGAACCAAGCCTGACCGGAGCCGTTATACAGACCGTAGTTTCCGCTTGCCTCGTGGAGAGGACGGAAGAGCACCGGCACACCGGCGTCGCGCAGCCGCTGGAGCTGTACGGCGATAGCGTCGATATCAGCCATGAGCAGGTCATAGCCTTCCTGATCCTCCTGACTCATTATCTTCGCAAGGTCAAACTTGTTCATGTCGATATTATCGGTATAGAAGCCGCCCCACCAGCGGGGATTGCCGTCCTTGTCCTTGCCGGACTTGTAATACTTCTCGGGGGCGTTCCAGTGCCAGTAGAGGGTGACGATACCGCCGCGCTTGTGGTGCTTTTCGGCATACTCCACCGTCTGACAGGAATCGCCGTGAGCCTGACGCACCGGCAGATAGCGGTAAAGATCCATGCCGAGGATAGCGGGCGCCTCGCCGGTCTCCTCCTTTATAGCCTTGAACTCCGCAGAGCCGGGGCCGTCATCGGCGCACTGACCGGTGATGACCTTATTGCCGTAATTGTCCGCGATGAACTTCAGAAGCTCTCTGGCTTCGTCGCTGGCGTTGGGGTTGACGGGGGTGGGGTCAACGTTGAATCTGCCGTCGGTAACGGCGCTGACAGCACAGGGCTGAGCCGTTTCGGTGACCGCAGACGCAGAGATCCCGAGACTGCCGGTCAGGCAGCAGACAGCGGCGGCAGCAGACAGCAGCCGTTTAAGAAGATCTTTTTTTGTCATAATGTACCTCTTTCAAAAACACATAACTTTATGTCGAAATTTTATGATTTGATTATACCATGAAGCCGAGCGGCTTTGCTTGCAAGGAGTCCGAGGCGAAATGGTACAATAGAGCCGCAGGCGTCAGCCTGCAAGCCG
>CACXDI010000135.1 GCA_902766335.1 uncultured Ruminococcus sp.
ATTGGGGACTCTGTCCCCAAACCCTAGCTTAGGGCTCCTCGCCCTAAGAACCTCGGCAGCCTCGCGCGGCTGCACCCGCTGTTTTTACGTGTTATTTCTTCCAGTGCTCGTTTGCTTTGGTTACTTTGTCTTTCAGCGTTTCGCCGCGGGTCTTCAGGTACTCGTTGGTAGCTGCTATCGCTATGAGCAGTATGCCCGCCGCCAGCAGATATACCCACCACTGTACCGCCGCCAGGAAATCCCTGGTGATGTACAGCGTGAGCCCTAAGAAGGTCGCCGCCGAAACCGCGAACCACCGCCCGCTCTTGGCGCCGAAGGATATGAGCATTATGGTGAGCGTCACCAGCAGCACCGTAATGGTGTTCGCAAGCGACTGGTTGCAGAGCGCGTCGATAACAAGCCCGATAAACGCGCTGAGGAATATGCCGAAGCCCACGTCTTTGATGAGCTTCGTCTCTCTCTTCCAGATCATGCGGTGGATAATGCCGAAGATCACTACCGCGAGAATGTTCAGCTTCCAGAGAATGAATTTGTTCTCTATCTCACCGAAGGGCTGCGCCCAGATCAGCATACACAGGAACGCCGAGGATACGGTGATGTACAGCTTGCTCTGCTTCTCGGTGGTGACCTCGCGTATCAGGTTTATGCAGGACGCCGCCGCCATGATGAGCGCCGTGAACCATGCCGCCTTGACGGATATCTTCCCGCCGCCTGAGGATAACACGATGAACACCGCGGGCAGCGCCGCAAAAGCGGGCAGGTCAATGCGGAACAGCTTGTGCGGGTCTTTTTCTATAAGACGCTTTCTGTGGAACAGCCGCGAGAAGGCGATGAACACCGCGAATATAGCAACAGACACAACGTAGGTGTATACCTTCCTGTCCTCATACTCTTCAATGTGCATGAAGTTCATGGCGGAAGGGTAGATCATCAGCAGCGGGAGCGCCGCCGGGAGATCGTTTTTGAAGCTCTCGCAGATAAGGTAAAGGACTACGCTTATGCAGGCGATAATGATAAGCGGTATGCATATCCGCTTCGGATCGGGAGAGTAGGTGTCTGCTGTGAAAAGCAGCACGCCCGTCGCCACTGCCCAGATGTACTGGTGCTGCGCGAAGAAATTCTTCTCCTGTTTTTTCTCCTCGCCGCCGGCATAAGCCCTGCGGGTGAGGACGGCAAACACCGCAACAGCGGCAAGCATTACGATAAGAACTATGATATTGCCGTATCTTCCGTCCTTCTCCAGACTGAATCGCAGCAGAGAGCTCAGCCTGTCGCTTACCATAAACAGCATGACGGGCGAGAATGCGCGTATCACCACAAGGTGACCGCTTCTCTCGCGCTCCAGTCCGGCGTAGAGCAGCAGCACCGAAAGCGCCGCCCAGGCGCAGGCTGAGGCGATCTTCACCGAGTCTCCGGATATACTGTCGGATATCTCATAGCACTGTAAGCCGATAAGCACCGGCAGCGCAAAGTCTGAAAATACGGTGCGTATCTTGCGGACATTGATGAATGTCACCATAGCCGCCGCGCCCAGCACCAGGCATATCGAAGCCCGGACAATAAGGCGCATATCCTCGTTGTTGCCGGCGTTTACATAGTATATCTCCTCCCCCAGCACCGAAAGGGTGTAGGCAAAGAGGAATACCGCCACCGGGTAAGCACGCCGCATTATGTAGGTCACGGCACGCACCTTCGGCTTGCGCTCGAAAACGTAAGAGGATATCAGCAGAGTGAACATGAGCATGGCTATGGCAGACCATACTGCGTTGCCGCCCTTGTATCCCACAGCCGGGTAGCTGCACAGGCAGCAGAACGCCGCCGGAATGGCGAGCAGCAGATCGGACACCGCCGAGCGCAGCTTTATGCCGATCTTCCCGGAGTATCTGTAGAAGAACGCCGTTATAAGGAACATCACCGCGACAACGAAGGGCTCAAAGGGGTCAAAGTAGACCTTGCCGCTGCCGTCGATAGAGGTAAAGGACAAAGTATCCAGCACCGGGCTTAATTTATCATAGATGAACGCTCCCGCAAAGCCCGCGGTAACGGCAGCGGGTATGGCTGACAGCGCACGGAACACCTTCTGCTCGGTCTCCGGCACGCCGCCCAGTCCGTGAGCCAAAGCGGCAGCAGCCGCAAATGTCATAAGGAATATGACGGTGGCAAGATCGGTGGAATCTCCGGTGCAGACTAAAGCGGAGAGGAATATCCCCGATATGAAAACGCCGTCGGCAACTGCCGAGCTCAGCTTCTTTATCAATCTGAACGCCGTGAAGGCTATCAGCATAACGGCAGCGGCGATGACGCACTTGAGCGCCTGTTCGTCCTCAATGCCGTCAAGCTTCAGCGACGCTGTTATCTCGGAGATGAGTATGATCAACGGCACCGGTGCCGCCCCGCGTATAACGGGATGATCCAGCTTTATGCTGTAGAAAACAAGCTCCGCTGTCCAGAGAGCTACGGTAGCTATCTGTGCTATAGTCCATTCGCCCGCTACGTTCTCAAGCAGCGAGGGTATAGCCGTGACAGCGTAGATCGCCGAGATTATCAGCGAGAACTGCTTGAATATCGGATCGTTTTTCTCGCCCATTAGCTTTGCGCCGCGGTAGGTGAGGAATATGAGCAGAGCCGCCACGCAGTTGAGCATGAGCGCCCAGGTGTCCGGCTTGTTCGCTATCTGGAAGGCTATCAGCGACAGGCTCACCGCACCGCCGTAAAGCGCCATGTGGGTGAACGCCGTCTTCTTGTATATCCCCGAAGCCCCTGCGAAGAAGAGGGTGACTATCAGGGCAAACGCCGCATACAGCGCGGACTTGCCGTCGCCGGTGGTGCTGAACCACTCACCCAGCAGCTTAAAGTAGCCGAGGGAGAGGAAGCTCAGCCCCGTGAACACGCCGCCCAGCATATAAAATGCAAGACCGGTGCTTATAAGCTTCAGCTTCTTGTGGGCGAAGGCGCTGACTCCGAAGAAGAACGCCGCCGCCAGAGATACCATGCCGACTCTTTGCAGATCGCTCATGGTGTGCCATTGTGCGGTGGAGAATATAACTCCCGAAAGTATAACGAATGCCACGCCGATGAACAGCATGACCGCCGCCGTGTTGACCGGCTTGCTCTGCTTCATCTGAGGAGTCGGCTTGGGCGGGAAATTGGCGGGCATATTGTAGCGCGGAGCAGGTGCAGGCATAGGCTGAGGTGCAGGCTGCTGTCCGAAGCTCTGCCAGGGGAACTGCTGTACCGGCTGAGGTACAGGCGCCGGCTGGGGCGCGGGCTGAGCTGTAGGCTGAACAGGCTGTGCTGTCTGCTGTGCCGGCTGAGGTATAGCCGCAGGCTGAACTTCCGGCTGTGCCGCTGCGGGAGTATCCTGAACGGACTGAACTGTCTCGGGTACATTCTGAGCCGTCTCGGGCGAAGTCTGTGCAGTCTCGGTCTGAACCGCTTCCGGAGCAGTCTGAGCCGTCTCGGGCGCAGGCTGAGCCATTTCCGGCTGTACCATTTGCGGAGCCGGCTGAGCCATTCCGGGCTGTGCCGGAGCAAAGGGCTGGGGCTGCTGCATAAAGGGCTGCTGTCCCGGCATAAAGGGCTGAGCCGGTACGAAGGGCTGCTGGAGCGGCGGCGGGTCATAGGGTGAGCCTATGCCGCTGATAGTGCTGTCATGCTCGTGCTTCGAGACTCTGTTCTGAAACAGCAGATAGTCTAAAAACTTCGTCAGCCGCTTGCTCTTGCTGCGCTCGTTCATAAGCATTATAAACAGCACCAGAGCCACGATGAACATTACCACACCGAATCCCATTCCGACACCTCCTTTAGTGTGAATCCTTAATTATTCATTATTATAACACAATTCTTAAACGTTTTCAATGTTTGTTGTATGATTTTTTTGTGAAAAAGGTAAACAATATAAAGATGTTGTCCAAAATAAAAGCACCTCCGGGAATGAAGGTGCTTTGCCGTTATACAAAAAACTTTTTCTGTAAAGTTGTCCTCAGCTTCGGCGAGATAGCTATGACTATCAGCAGCAGCCCTATAAGCACACACGCTGCCAGCGGGTAGAATGACCACACCAGACTGCTGTTTATCCCGAAGGTGAGGTTTATCAGGAACTCCAGCAGAAGCATATAGCCGCCGGTGAGTATGAACGCCCCGCCGAAGATGTATAGATACCCCCGCCCTACGTACTTGCAGAGGGTCACTACCGCCGTGGAGATCAGCGCCGCGCCCGCCGTTACCGGCAGCGCAAAGCTCAAGAACCACCGCCCGCCGGTGATGAGGCAGATGTACAGCAGGAACAGCGCACACGCCGCATGGTCACAGGGGACGAATATCACCGCGTTGGGATGCCTGAACCATATGGGAAGCACCGTCAGTATGTAGGACAGCACCACCGCCGCCGCTACTATCCCTGACCAGTTTATCCCGCCGCCCAGACTGATGTCGCAGATCATTGGCAGCAGAGCGCCCAGCAGGAAAAACGCCGTGATGACGAACAGCGCACCCGAGCGGGTCACCGTCTGGTGCTTTATCGGCGGGTTGTCCGGATATACCGGCTCGCCCGACGGCAGGGGCAGATCGGGGTGATATACCACGGTGAAGCAGAGCGGACACTTCTTCTCGCTGTCCGCAAGCTCCACGCCGCATTTTATACAGTACATCTCTCACTACCTCCCGTTGCTCGCTAGCTTGACGTTAAGCCCCAGCTTTTTCAGCGCGGTGTAGAAGCGCTGCTCCAGCACCGGCTCCTCTATGCTCCGTATCATGGTGACGTACAGCTTGCCGCCGTAGCTTATCACCGTGCAGTTGTTGGGCGAGGTGTGCTGTACTCCCAGAGTGAAGCCGAAGCGGTCTATATACGGCGCCATTTCCGCAGGCACCCGTATCACTCCCAGATTCGACATGGTGATGCAGGACTTCTTCTCCCCCGTCAGGTCATAGACTATCTTCATGCCGATGTTCTTTATAAACAGCGGCAGAAGCTTTAGGGGAAGTATCTGCTCCATTCTCACGTTTGCCTTTATCCGCGCCGCCATGCGCTTGGGCGAGAGCTCCAGCGCCATTATGCTGTGCAGCTCCCGGAGTATCTCCTCGAAGGTGTAGTCGCCCAGCGCCGGGTCTATGCCGGGGGTGACGTACAGCACGAAGTTGCGGAGCGTCTCGCTGGGGAACATTCTCCGCAGGTTCACGGGTATCAGCACCTTTACCGGACGCCGCCGCTTTTTCGGGACCCGCTGCTCCTGCAAGTCCAGGAATGACTTTATCATCACCCCCGCCATAAGCTCGGTGATAGTCACTCCGTACTCGTGAGCCTTGTCCACTACAGCCTTAGCGTCCAGCTCGCCTACTATTATATTCTTGTAGCCGTCCGCCTCCAGCGTGCCTTTAAGCTGATAGGCGGTGGCTTCCTTCCTGCTCGCAGCCGAAGTCCCGGCGTAGCGGGGGAAGTCGTCCTGCACTTCCTCCTCCCGGACAGCCTCGGTGATGTCGAACACGCCGTCGGTGCATGGTATCTCTGTGCCGTGCTTTAAGTGCAGATACTCGGCGGCGAGGGTCTTTAAAAAGATGATACCCCCGTTGCCGTCCGCTATGGCGTGGAAAAACTCCACCGCTATACGTCCCCGGTAGTAAAGCACCCGGAAGGCGCAGGTCAGAATATCATCAAAGGGGAAATGGGTCAGCGGGTAGGAAAACTCCTCCATAACCTTCGGTGCCCGGGGTATCTCCTCTAAGTAGTACCAGAACGCCGAGCGCCTCAGCCGCACCGCTATCGAGGGGAACCGCACTATTATATGCTCCAGCGCCGTCTGCAATATCTCCGGGTCTACGTCCTCGTTAAGCGTCACCGACAGCCGGAACACGTTGTTCCAGTTGCGCCGCCGTGCCGCAGGGTATATCTTCGCCGCGTTGTCCAGCTTCATCCACCGAAGCTGCTGACCCGGGGCTGCCTTCTGACGCTTCATGTGAACATCAGCGCCGACAACCCGCCGCCGTAGAAATCGGAGAGCTCCTCTGCCAGCTTAAGGCAGCGCTCCCGGGGAGCGCCGTGTATCACCGGCTCAAAAAGCGAGGAGAGCATACCGCTTAGAATTATATGCTCGAAATAGGGGTCAAGCTGCTTAGCGCCGCGCATACCCGCCCGCAGAGAGCAGGTAGCCTCAGTCTCGGCTTCCGCCATGCGGTGGATAAAGTTCTCGTATGAGGTGCCGTCGGCAGACATGAGCAGCAGCCGGGTGGTCTCCGCGTTGTCGCAGGCGATAGCGGTCATGGAAACCAGCCGCTCACGGTTTGCCGATACAAAGCCCTCCGGCGAGCCCTCGGACAGAGCCTTGAGCATGGCTTTCTGCCCCTCCACGAAGGCGGCGGTGAGAGCCTCTGCCTGTTCGCCCGCAAGGGCTGCGAACAGCTGCTCCTTGCTCTTGTAGTAGCCGTAGAAAGCGCCGGTGGTGACGCCCGCCCGCTTGACGATATTTCTCAGCGAGGCGCCCCGGAATCCCTTCTCCGCGAATTCCCGCGCCGCGCACTCACGTATTCTTTTGGGTGTCTCGGGTGAGGGAGTGTTCATGGGTCTACCTCTTTACTGATGATATGTTTTCAGGAAATCCTCAAGCCCTTCCATGGAAGCCTTGAGCACGCTGAGCTCCGGCAGGTATACTATGCGGAAGTGGTCTGGTTCCTCCCAGTGGAAGCCGCCGCCGGCTACCAGCAGTATCTTCTTCTCGTGCAGGAAATCCAGCACGAACTTCTCGTCATTGGTTATGCCGAACTTCTTTATGTCCAGCTTCGGGAATATGTAGAATGCCGCCTTAGGCTTTACCGCCGACACGCCGTCTATGGAGTTGAGAGCGTTGTAGATGAACTCGCGCTGCTCGTAGATGCGTCCGCCGGGGAGCAGCAGAGCGTCCTTTTTGCCGAAGTTCTTCGGGTCTAACGCCACCGGTATCATGTGCTGTGCGGGAACGTTGGAGCAAAGTCTCATAGAGGACAGCATATTCAGACCCTCGATGTAGCCGCGGGCTATCGACTTGTTGCCCGACAGGGATATCCAGCCGCAGCGGAAGCCCGCCGTCATGTGGGACTTGGAAAGCCCGCCGAAGGTGACGCAGAAGGTGTCGTCGCCCGCCAGCGCCGCTATGGAATGATGCTCCGCGTCGTCCATGAGCAGCCTGTCGTATATCTCGTCGGAGAAGATGATGAGCCCGTGCTCACGCGCAAGCTTTACTATCTCCATGAGCAGATCCTTCGAGTAGACAGCGCCGGTGGGGTTGTTGGGGTTGATGATGACGATAGCCTTGGTGTTAGGGGTGATCTTGGAGCGTATGTCCTCTATGTCTGGGTTCCAGTCGGACTTTTCGTCGCAGATGTAATGCACCGCCGTGCCGCCCGCCAGCGTTACCGAAGCCGTCCAGAGAGGATAGTCGGGGGCGGGGACCAGCACCTCGTCGCCCGAATCCAGCAGACCCTGCATGGACATGGTGATAAGCTCCGAAGCACCGTTGCCGGTGTATACATCCCGCTCGGTAACGCCGTGGATACCGCGGAACTCGTCGTACTTGATTATAGCCTCACGCGCCGCCACGATACCGTAGGAATCGGAATAGCCCTCTGCGATAGGCAGAGCGGCGGTGACGGTCTCGATTATCTCTTTAGGAGCGCGGAAGCCGAAGGGCGCGGGGTTGCCGATGTTGAGCTTTAATATCCTCTCGCCGTTAGCCTCCATTTCCTTTGCGGCGTCCATTACCGGGCCGCGTATATCGTAACAAACATGATCCAGCTTGTGTGATTTTGAAAATTCTCTCATTTTAAATTTCCTCCTCGTGTAAACACACTATTTTATAGTATACCACATCCGGGCTGTTTTGTAAATAGCACATTTCACAAATTTTCATTATACCGGCAGCCGGATAATATCCGTATACACACACTTTTCACCGGTTAAACAATAAAAAGTATTGCATTTTCACTTTTGATATGCTATAATGTTAAAGTGAAAAAACCCGCAGCTTAACGCTGACATGACGTAAAAGAAAGGAATTACCGCTATGACTAACAGCTACGAAAGCCCTTTTTGCACAAGATACGCAAGCAAGGAGATGCAGTATATCTTCTCCGCTGACAAGAAATTCACCACATGGAGAAGGCTCTGGGTGGCTCTCGCCCGCGCCGAGATGAAGCTGGGACTCCCCGTCACCGCAGAGCAGGTGGCAGAGCTTGAGGCTCACATCGAGGACGTTGACTACGGGAAGGCTGCCGAGTATGAGAAGAAGTTCCGCCATGACGTTATGGCTCACGTACATACATACGGCGACGCCTGCCCCGGTGCGGCGGGTGTGATACACCTGGGCGCTACCTCCTGCTATGTGGGAGACAACACCGATGTGATAATCATGCGCGACGCCATGCAGGTGGTGAAGAGAAAGCTGGTCAAGGTCATCTACCAGCTGAGCGTTTTTGCCGACAAGTACAAGGCTATGCCCTGCCTGGCGTATACTCATCTCCAGCCGGCACAGCTCACCACCGTGGGTAAGCGTGCTACCCTCTGGTGCAACGAACTGCTTATGGACTTGGAGGACTTAGACTTCCAGATGAGCAGGCTCAAGCTGTTAGGCTCCAAGGGCACTACCGGCACACAGGCTAGCTTTATGGAGCTGTTCCACGGCGACACCGACAAGATAAAGGAGCTGGAAAAGCTCATCGCCGAGGAAATGGGCTTTGACGCTGTAGTTCCCGTTTCCGGTCAGACCTATTCGAGAAAGGTGGACTTTGCCGTTTGTCAGGCGCTTGCCGCTATCGCTCAGTCTGCCATGAAGTTCGGCAACGATATCCGTCTGCTCCAGTCCTTTAAGGAGATAGAGGAGCCCTTTGAGAAGACCCAGATAGGCTCCTCCGCCATGGCATACAAGCGCAACCCCATGCGTGACGAGCGTATCTGCTCGCTGGCGAGATACGTTATGGTGGACGTTCTCAACCCCGCATTCACCGCAGGTACCCAGTGGTTCGAGAGAACGCTGGACGACTCGGCGAACAAGCGCATATCCGTTGCTGAAGCCTTCCTGGGCGTGGACGCTATACTGAACATAATGCTTAACGTCACCGATCCGGATAACGGTCTGGTGGTCTATGACAAGATAATACGCCGCCGCGTTATGGCGGAGCTTCCCTTTATGGCTACCGAGAATGTCATCATGGACGCCTGCGAGAAGGGCGGCGACAGACAGGAGCTCCACGAGCATATCAGAAAGCTTTCGATGATAGCCGGCGAGCACGTAAAGAAGGACGGTCTGGACAATGACCTTGCCGACCTCATCGCCGCCGATCCTATCTTCAAGGTGACCCGCGAGGAGCTTGCCGCTATAATGAAGCCGGAAAACTACATCGGGCGCTGCCCCCAGCAGGTGGACGAGTTTATCGCCAACTGCGTAAAGCCTGTGCTGGACGAAAACGGCGTATCCGATGACGTAGCGGAGATAAATGTATAACATAAGAAAACTTACAGCCCTGACGCTTTCAGCCGTCCTGCTGATGTGCGGCTGCGGCAAAAAGGAACAGACCGCTCCCGCCGTGACCAGCGTTACGGCTGAGACTACTGCCGCCGGGTCTGAGGACTCTCAGCCGGAAAGCGTTTCTCAGCCCGATCACACGGAGATAGACCTGTCGCAGAGCAAAAAGCCCGCCGTCATAAGCGCTGCCGTACAGGGAGTGTTCGGGGCGGGGACTCTCACCGATATCTACGGCGCGGAGGGCGATGACAGGCGCTTTACCGAGGAAGCCGGACTTTACGGCTGCCCCGTGAGATTCGAGTGCGAGGATATGCACAAGGCGGTGCTCACCTTCGGCTACGATCCGGATATGCTCCGGGGCACGCCGCCGGAAAACTTCCGCATACTGCACTACAACGAAAAGGCGGAGGGCATGGAGTATGTAGAGTGCATGACCGACGCTTCGGCACACGAGGTATCGGCGCCGATAAACAGCGGCGGGGTATATCTGCTGGTGGACGAATACGCCCGCCGGGTGGCGCTGGGGCAGGACGTGAGCGGGCTTGCTGTCCCCGAACCGCAGGACGAGCTGTATGACGGCGAGATACCATACTACGCCGAGAGCCGTCCCTTTACCGTGACAGTGCCCTTGGGCTGCTATGCCTTTGAGAACATCGTTGATCTGGAGCCGGAGGGCTTTTCCTACCACAGCTTTCTGCGGATAGTGGAGACCCATGACGCTTTCGTCTGGGCGGATATATCCTACATCACCCCGACGGACGGCTGCTCCTTTGAGGAACTTTTGACCCGGATCCGTGAGCAGCTTCCCGGGCTGAACAACGCCGGAGAGGTGCCGGAGCGGAGCCTTAACCAGTTCGTCTACAGAGACACTCCGGACGGCACACGGGGGCTGAGGATAACCTGCACCGACGTTTACCCGCCCTCGGGGATAAACCCGGAGCTCACCTTCACCACCGTCTGCGACTACTACCCGGACGCAGAGGGCGGCTGCTACGAGGTAAGGGTGCAGTTTTTAGACAACCGCAACGATCCCGACAAGGTGACCAATTCGCAGTCCATGCGGATACTGGACAGCTTCACGCTGAAGCCCGGCGCCGGTCTTCGCCTCCCGGAAGAGGAAAGCACAGACAGCGAGGGCAGCGGGGAAGATACCGACAGCGAGGAAGAACCAAGCGGCGGATTTTTGTCGCCGTCGCTGTGACAGAGGTTTATACCGCCGGTTGACCCCTCCGCCCTTCGGGCACACTCTCCCCGGGAAAACGCGCCTGCGGCGCTTATTTCCAAAGGGGAGGCTTCACAGCCTTGGGCGTGGGTCTATGCGTTCTGCCCTTACCGCTCCATAAGCCTCCCCTCACATGGGGAACGTGATGAAGCACTCAGGACCGCGAAGCGGTGGAGGGGTATCGTGTAGCAGCCGCACCCCCGCAAGACCAAAGCGCAAAACAAAAAGCAAAAGTCAAGGGGACAACACCCCCGAAACAAGGAAGGAGATAAACAACTATGAAAAAGACAAGAAAGACAGCAATACTCGCAGCGCTCACAGCGCTCACTATGGTGGCGGCAGTCGGCTGCGGCTACGTTGATGACGTGGAGGAGGAAAAGGACGGCGCGGGTCTGATAGAGACCAAAGCCAGCGATCAGCTTTCCCCCGACAGTCAGGAGACCGAGCCTCAGGAGACTGAGCCGAAGGATGAGACCGCCGACAGCGAGGAGGATCAGCTCACCGACTCTCAGGAGGAGACTCCCGACGAGGACTCGGAGACGGAAAGCGAGACCGACTCCGCTGAGGACAGCGCCGACGACACGGTGACCGGCGATGAGACCGATGAGACCGGTGACCCCACTTCCGGCGAGGGCGAGAGCTACCATAATGACCACTTCGGCATGACGGTGCCGCTGCCCGGCTTCACCGCATGGACAGAGTACCACGAGGGTCTTATGCCCGACTTCGAGGACGCTTCCGCTAAGTTCCGTCCGCTTATGGAGACCGAGAACACCGATGACTGCGTGCTGAATATCTCCGAGCTCCAGTCCGGCAAGACGCTGGACGATTACACCAAGGCGGCGTGGGACAGAGACTACCGCAACGCCGGCGAGAGCGAGGACAAGTACGAGGTCATGGACACCCAGGTGCTCCAGTACGGCGGCTACGAGGGACAGCTCATCACCGAGAAGCTCACAAGCTCCAACGGCGAGTTCTGGTACGGCACGGTGTACATCTCCCTTGCACAGGGCGAGTACATAAAGTTCAGAGTCACCTGCCTTACCGAGGAGCAGCTGAGCGCATACACAGAGTGCATAAAGAACGTGACATTCGACGATCCTACAGGAGATAACGACAATGCTTGAACAGCTGAAAGAAAAGGTATTGCAGGCTAACCTCCTGCTGCCGAAATACGGACTGGTGAAGTTCACCTGGGGCAACGCTTCCGAGATAGACCGGGAGACCGGGCTTGTGGTGATAAAGCCCTCCGGCGTGGAGTACGACGGCATGAAGGCTGAGGACATGGTGGTGTTAGACCTTGAAGGAAACGTAGTGGAGGGCAGCTACCGTCCTTCCAGCGACACTCCCACACACCTTGCACTCTACAAGGCGTTCCCCCAGCTGGGCGGTATAGTCCACACTCACAGCACCTACGCGGCGAGCTTCGCACAGGCGGGACGCGGAGTAGCTCCGCTGGGCACTACCCAGGGCGACTACTTCTACGGCGAGATCCCCTGCACCCGCAAGATGACCCCCGCAGAGATAGCCGGCGAGTACGAGAAGGAGACGGGCAACGTCATCATCGAGACCTTCAACAACTTAGGCGTAGACCCGCTGACCATACCCGCAGTGCTGGTACACAGCCACGGCCCCTTCACCTGGGGCAAGGACTGCATGGAAGCGGTACACAACTCGGTGGTACTGGAGGAGGTCGCCTGCATGGATCTGCGCACCTATCTCCTCGCTCCCGACACCCCCTTCATGCAGCAGGAGCTTCTCGACAAGCACTACCTCCGCAAGCACGGCGCCAACGCCTACTACGGTCAGGGCTGATTATTTCAGAAAAGACTTGACAAACCGGAAGTCTTGGTGTATAATATAGTTAAAGAAGATATGATATCGCGCGTCACATTTTCCACGCGAAAGAAAAAACCGGGAGCTGCAACTCCCGGTTTTTTTTACTTCTTCCTCTTAAACTTCACATTATCGCACTTGCCGTTCTTCTTGCCGAATTTCTCCTTCGCCTTCTGCATATTCTTAGCTTTGACCTCAATGGTCTGGGTGACGCCGTTTTTGGTGAAGGTCACCGTGTATACTTCTCCGAAAAGTCCCATAGTTCACTCTCCTTTCTATGTCTGATAGTTGTTTCTGATGTAGTGGAACAGATACTGCTGAGCCACGCCCTCGCAGCCGGTGACGCAGCCGGGCAGCCCCTCCGGGTACCACTCGGCGAGCACACGCTTCACCCATACGTCCTTCGGAAAAGCGTCCAGCTTGTGCATACCGAACAGCATGGCGCAGTCGGCGACTTTGGGTCCCACTCCCTTTATCTGCATGAGCGCCGCCCGGGCGTCGTCGGTGGGCAGAGCCGCAGTCTTATCAAGGTCGAGACCGTTTTGCAGCCGCGACACAGCGTCGGTTATGTATTTGGCTCTGAACCCCGCCCGCAGGAAGCCTAAGCTCTCGGGGGTCTCTCCGGTGAGCTGCTCCGCTGTGGGGTAGCCGCCGTAGTGCTCGCAAAGCCGTCCGATTATCCCCTTTATGCGGGGGATATTGTTGTTCTGCGAGATGATAAAGGAGCTGAGCGCTTCCCAGCTGTCCTGCCGGAGTATGCGTATCCCTCCCGCGTAGGCGCACGCCTTGGCGAGAGTCTCGTCCTCTGCGAACCGCCGCTTGTACTCGCCGTAGTCGGTGTCCAGGTCAAAGTAGTGCCGCCATATCTCCAGGAAGTCTTTCTCGGTGGTGTTCTCCAGCAGGAACACGCCCTGCTCGGCGGCGGGGCGGATAGTCAGCGGCGTATTGAGACAAGCCCCCGTATAGCCGCCGTCCGGAAGGCGCACCCAGCGGAACGCCTGACCGCAGTCCAGCGTGTCGTCCAGCTGGAGATCGGGCTGCTTTAGGAGTATGTCTTTGCCTTTTTTTATGTAGTCCATATGAACGCTCCGTTATAAATAGTAATTCGCTTCCGCGCTGTCCTGGTACTTAGCCTGTAGCCTCTTTATCTCGCCGAAATGGGTGGTGAAGGCGTGGACTACGTCGGGATCGAAGTGGCTGCCGCTTTCCTCGCTGATTATCTTGAATGCCTGCTCGCTGGTCCAGGCGGTCTTGTAGGAACGCTTGCTGGTCAGCGCGTCGTATACGTCCGCTACCGCCGTTATGCGCGAGGCTATGTCTATCTCCTTGCCCCGTATGCCCAGATAGCCCTTGCCGTTCCACCACTCGTGGTGCTGGAGCGCTATCAGCCGGGCGGTCTCCATTATCTCGCCGGGGGCGTTGTGCAGAAGGCTCTCGCCTATGGTGACGTGGGTCTTCATCACCTCGAACTCCTCGTCGGTGAGCCTGCCCATTTTCTCAAGCACTTCCGGAGGGATCAGCAGCTTGCCGATGTCGTGCATCATGGACGCCATGCGTATCTCCTCCACCTTTTCGGGGGGCAGCCCCATAGCCTTGGCGATGACACGGCTGTACTCGGATACTCTCTTTACGTGCTGACCCGTCTGACCCGACTTGGCTTCGGTGATCTCCGCGAAGGCGAGGACTATCTCTTCCTCCGCGTCTATCGCTTCACGGGAGAGCTGCTTTATGCGGGCTGTCTCCTCTATGTGCAGAAACAGCACGTTGTAGCTCAGCTGTGTGGAGGAGTAGAGCAGTATGGAGAACGCCAGTATCATGGCGTAGTAGGTGTAGTCCAGGTAGTGGTTTATGTCCAGCATGAACTCCAGCCCCAGCAGCATGGTGAGCAGGATAAAGTTTATGATAGGCAGGGTGTTGGTGTGTGAGAGCATCTTGGTGTTGTCGTCCTGCCGCATTATCTGTATGTTCTTCATCGCCGGCAGATAGAATATCAGCAGCATGACGATGAAAGACAGGGTGGAAGCCGCGCCGGATATCAGCGCCGAGTATCTTCTCAGCGGGAAGGATATCATGGTAGACGCCACGAACATATACAGCACCGCCATGTAGATGAACACGCCCATGCCGTGGGAGCAGCCCACCAGCCTGGAGTAGATGTGTATGAAAATGGCGAGCAGCGGCATGGCTATCATGAACACCAGCACTAGCGTTATCAGCAGCGCCTCGTTGGTGCCGTTGGCGGCGGGGTCTATGGTGAACACGCCGTCTGAGGATATGCTGGGGTTGAGCAGCGCCCTTATGGAAAATTCCTCAAGTCCCGAGCCGACAAAGTAGCTGTTAAGTATCAGCTCCAGCAGCAGTACTATCACCAACAGCGCGATAAACAGTCCGATAGGCGACAGCAGCATAAGCGTCATTATACGCCGTGCGCGTCTAAGCTTCTGGTGCTTAAGCGGCTCGCCGTTCTTGTCCAGGTCTTTCTTGGGGTTGGCGTCCGAGAAAAATATCTTCTTGTTGAGGAACATAAAAATTATCGCGGGTATCAGTATATCCACGATCTCCCCGATCAGCAGCACCGGTATGTTATCCAAATCTCTCACCCTCTTTTCCGCGAGTATCTATATATTATTATTATACAATATTTCCACAAAAAATGCAAGGGCTTTTGGCGAATATTTTTTGTAAAACTTAATATTACAACACCTGACGCCCTGCAAGGGAGCTTGACGACGAGTGATGAGCCGTCAGCACCAATCTTTGTCTACTAACCTTTTAGGAATTAGTATTAGTATAGCACCCACATATGCCGCGGCTCAAAAAAGACGAAGATCGCCAGCGTCGCGCCGCGTAGTGGCGCGACGTCGCGGACAAGAAAAAAGCTGCCGGTGAGGGCAGCTCTTTTTTATCTTATTTTTACTTTGAATACCTCGCCGCAGGAGGGGCACTTGGTGGTGTGCTTTCCCTTGCGTCTCGGGAGACGCAGCGTTTTGCCGCAGCCGGGACACTTTTTGTAGGCGAAGTTTACCTTGTCGCGCTCAGGGTGGGGGTCAGGCTTGCGCTTTAGCCCCAGCTTCGCGCCGGCTCGCAGCACCAGCTGGTTCTCTCTCTGCCGCGCCGGGATGTTCCTCGACAGCGAACGCAGTACCGCTATCGTAAAGACTACCAGCCCCGCAACGTGCAGTATCCATGACCGCGCGAAGATGTTGGCGACGGTCATCACAAGGTACAGACCCGTGAGCAGGTAAAACAGCTCGTCTGCGCCGTACCTGCCCGCCATAAGGCGTATAAGCTTTTCTTTCATCAGCTGTTCTTGGAGTAGTACTCTTCCTGACGGTCATACACTTCCTGTACGCTGTAGCGCTTGACCGCCTTGCTGTTCACCTTGATGTCCAGAGCCTTTACCCAGCCGTCTATCAGACCCTGGAACTCGTCGGACTTCATCTCCTGTACCAGCGTGTCGCGGTTCTCTGTCGCATAGCCGTCCTTGTCGTTGATGTCGGCGGTCATGATGACATAGTAAGCGTTGTCGTCTTCGTAGAAGGTGGCTTCGCCGTAGGTGGCAGCCTTTATTGCCTTCAGGCGGTTGGCGTAGCCCTCGTCATAGGTCTCGCTCTTGGTATCGGTGCCGGTGGTGTAGTTTACTACATTGTCATTGTCTGTCTCGGCGGCGGTGTCGTCGCCGGTGACGTCGGCAAGGTCTACATCGCTCTCGTCGGTGAGATCCTCTACCTCGGCGGAGTCGGTCTCCTCGGAGGTCTCGGCAGCGGTGTCTGTAGTCTCAGCAGCCTCTGTAGTCTCAGCGGGAGCCTCAGTCTCGGCAGCTACAGTCTCGGTGGTCTCCTCAGCCTTGGTCTCAGCCTCAGCCTGGGATACGGTGTCCTCAACCTCTGCAAGACTCTCGGAAGTCTCCTCGGCGGTGGTGTCTGCGGTGCTGTCAGCCTCGTAATCGTCAAGCCCTAAGTCTATAGTGGGAGCTTCAGAGTCGGTGTCAGACTCTTCCTCGCTCTCGGCGGCAGCCTTTGCAGCCTCCTCGTCATCGTGCTGCTTTATCAGAGCGTCAAAGCCCTCGTAGTCCACAGCCTTAGCCTGTTCCAGATAGCTGTCAGCTGTAGCCTTTATCTCCTCGTTCTCCGTCTTGGCGGTGTCCTCGTCATCAGAGAGGCTCTTGGAGAAGGATATCTGCTTGTATCTGATGTAGTTGTCGGAGAGGTAGCTCTTTACGTCGTCCTCGGTGACAGCCTCGATGCCGTCCTCGCCGTAGTAATATTCAAAGATAGCAGTTCTCTTGTAGCTGAACTCGTTTATCTGTGTGAGGGATTCCTTGCTGATGCCCTCGCTCTCATAGAAGTCCTTGGACTGATCCCATGAGGAGTTTACAGCGTCCTTTACGGCAGCCTTATCGTCCTTGGAGAGCTTGAGACCCAGCTCGTCGAACTTGGCGTTCACCGCCGCGAACTCCTTGGTCTGCTTTATAGCCTCTTCCTTGACGTAGGTCTTGAAGTTCTTGCCGTCTATCTCCTGTGTGAGGGCGTCCTTGGGATCGGTGATCTTCTGGGCGGAGTAGAGGGTATACATCTGACTGGTCATCTCGTTGAGCAGGTAGTTGATGTATACGCCGGCGTTTATCTTCTCGCCGCCCGCGGTCATGGAGTAGTCGGTCTGGGAGCAGCCGGCGAGCATGGATACCGCAAGCACAGCCGCGCAAAGTGCGGCAGCAGTTCTTTTCATGATACTTTTCATACTATATCCTTGTCCTTTCAACTGTGTCAAAGTCATTAAGTCAAGCTTTCAGGCTGAAACGTTAGGGGGCAAGACCCCTTAGCTTAATGGCGTTGTCAAATATGTGAGCGCCGTTAAAGCGCACAAACTCACCCTATATTATAGCAAAAACCCGCCGCAAAGTCAACCCCTGCGGCGGGAAATCACAGCTTTTTCGGCAATTTATCACTATTGAGCGCTCCCGACGGTGAAGAAATCGTCGTTTTTGTTCTCGCCGTAGGTGGAAAGATACACCTTGTCGAAGGTGATAGCGCTCTTGGGGCGAAGATCGCTGTCTCCGCTGCCGTCCGACTCCGAGGGCTTTACCACCTCGGCGGACATCAGCTTATCGTAAGCGTCGAAGCCGTCATACACCTGCGCGAATATAGTGTACTGCTGAGAGAAGTTGGGCACGCCGCCCTTTTCGGTAAAGGCGTCATTGAGCTTCTGGTTGTCGCTCGCCTCGTTCATCTCCTTCACCGTCTTTTCATCGAAGTCTATGCTTCCGATGAAAAGACACCTGCTCCCCGCCTTTATCTGTGAGTTGAGCAGCGACTGACGGTTGCCGTAGGCGGCTATGGCTCCGTAGAATGGCCACAGGTCTTTCGACTTTTCGGCGGGCTTTTCCGTCTTGTCGGTGTCATCGTTGTCGGTGCCGTCCGAGGTCTTGGCTCCCCCCATGAAGTACACGCCGTCCTGTACTGCAAAAACATATGTTCCGTCATAATATCCTGAGGACACCAGTCCGGTGAAGTAGCTGTAGTACTCGGGAGCCTGCTCGGGGTAGAGCACCGCCTTGAAGGTGCCGGCGCTGGTCTCATACACCACCACCGGCGTATCGTCTGCCGGCAGGTCATACTGTATCAGCTGTGCGGTGGAGTAGTCTATCTGGTTCTTCTCGTCCTTTTTCATGGAGATAAAGTATATCACCGCAAAGACGATGACGAACACCAGCGCTATCAGCGAGAACTGGAAATATGCGAACATTCTCCGCCGGGCGTGGGGCACGCCCATTGTGGAGTTGTTCTGCTTGTCTACGTAAGGCTTGTTTCCCATTACTTTCTGTACACCTTAGTCCCTTCTCTTGTCTCCTTGACCTCCCAGCCCAGCTCGGCGAGCTTGTCTCTTATCTCGTCAGCCTTCGCGAAGTCCTTTGCCTTGCGTGCCTCGCGGCGCTCGGCTACCAGCTCCGCTATGTCGGCGGGGATATCCGACTGGTCATCCTGCTCTTTCTTTATAAGCTGCTCGGCGCGTTCGATGAGTCTCAGACCCAGCACCTTATCCATTTTCTCTATCGCCATAAGCTTATAGTACTTGGGGATATCCGCTTTCAGCAGGTCATACATCACGGTGATAGCCTGAGCGGTGTTCAGGTCATCGGACAGGCAGTCGAGAAATTCGTCATATATCACATCGGCTTTTATGAAGGTCTGCTGTCCCGTCTTGTCTGTCTCGCTCTTTGCTTCCTCCAGCATTTTTACTGTGGCGTCCTCGCCCTTGTAGGGGGTATAGCCGTCCTGCTTCAGCACCGCTGCTACGCGTGCCACCAGCTTTTCATATGCGCCCTTGGCGTTGTTCAGGTTCTCCCAGTCGAAGGTGAGGGTCTTGCGGTAGTGGGACTGCAGGCAGAAGAAGCGGTAGACCATAGGGTCATAGCCCTTTTCCTCCAGCAGGGATACGGTGAGGAACTCGCCCTTGGACTTGCTCATCTTTCCGCCGGAGGTGTTCAGGTGATGTACGTGGAACCAGTAGGGGCACCACTCGTGACCCAGGTAGGCTTCCGACTGGGCGATCTCGTTGGTGTGGTGGGGGAACTGGTTGTCTATGCCTCCGCAGTGCAGGTCAAGGTATTCACCCAGGTTCTTCATGGAAATGCAGGAGCACTCGATATGCCAGCCGGGGTAGCCTATACCCCAGGGGGAATCCCATTTAAGCTCCTGATCGTCGAACTTGGACTTGGTGAACCACAGCACGAAGTCAGCCTTATTGCGCTTGTTGTCGTCAGCCTCAACGCCCTCGCGGACGCCTACCTCCAGATCCTCCTCGGTCACGTCGCCGAAGACGTAATACTTTTTCAGCTTGGAGGTATCGAAGTAGATGTTCCCGCCGGCTTCATAGGCGTAGCCCTTGTCCATAAGCGCGGAGATCACCTTGATGAACTCGTCGATACACTTGGTAGCAGGCTGGATAATATCGGGGCGCTTGATGTTCAGCTTGACGCAGTCAACGAAGAAAGCGTCGGTGTAGAACTTAGCTATCTCCATGACCGTCTTATGCTCGCGCTTTGCGCCCTTGAGCATTTTGTCGTCGCCGGTGTCGCCGTCGGAGGTCAGGTGACCCACGTCGGTGATGTTCATGACTCTGGTAACGTCAAGCCCTTCAGCGCGGAGAGTCTTCTCCAGCACGTCCTCCATTATATATGTACGCAGGTTGCCGATGTGGGCATAGTGGTACACGGTAGGGCCGCAGGTGTACATAGAGAGTTTCCCGGGGGTGTGGGGGATTATCTTTTCTTTCTTTCTTGTCAGTGAATTGAATATCTGCATACTATCTTCTCCTCTTTATGGATTTCTTTTTCATACTTTGCTGCCCCTCCGGGCGCTTCGCGGTCTGGCGGGGGTCACAGACGCTTTCCTCACTCCGTAGGGTCTATATAGCTCCAGTACTCCTTCAGGTATATGCCGCCGGAGATTATCGTCAGGACGGTTGCGAGCCATATGAATATCTCGTTGACGGCGAACAGTCCGGGGGTGCTGCCGCCTGCCGCTTCAAGCAGCATTATGATGACAAGCGCCACCATGGTGAAGGCGGTCTTCAGCTTGCCCCATATGCCGGCGGCTACTACTATGCCTTCGTTTGCTGTCACGAGTCTAAGACCCGACACCATGAACTCGCGGGCGAGGATTATCACCACCGCCGCGGGATCGCACCAGCCTAAGGACGTAAAGCAGACCAGCGCCGCCATGACCAGCATTTTGTCGGCAAGGGGGTCTAAGAACTTTCCGAAGTTGGTGACCAGGTTCTGTGCCCGGGCTATCTTGCCGTCCAGCATATCGGTTATGGACGCTGCCGCAAAGAGCACCAGCGCCGCCCAGACGTGTCCGGGAAATTTTATCATCAGTGCCGCTACGAAAAAGGGCACGAGTATCACTCTCAGTACGGTAAGTTTGTTTGGTAGGTTCATCTGTAATTATCTCCTTTTTGAGATGTTTTTTTTATTAAGATAGCGAGGGGGATTTGCCTTCGGCAAATTAGGGTCATTTCCCTCGCTTCGCATCGGGAAATTTAAAATCGGCACTGGTGGGGTTCACGCTCTTTTTTGCGGGGGACTTTTCATGCCTGCGCTTTAAGCTATATGGATTTACGGTGCCGATTTTGGTTGCCCCTCGCGGGGCAATTGGGGACTCTGTCCCCAAACC
>CACXDI010000136.1 GCA_902766335.1 uncultured Ruminococcus sp.
CTAGGAAACTTTGTGTGATATGACGGAAAATATGCAAGTTTATGACGTGCAAAGGCGTTAGCCGGTGGTTGTGCGGTGTTGCCTTAAGAAAACAGGACTACCTGCAAAGGAAAGGAAACTAAAAAAAATGCTGAAAAGAATTTCTGCGCTGGTACTGGCGCTCGTTATCGCAGCAGGCGCTATGTGCGGCTGCTCCAAGAAGGAAGTAAAGAAGGACTCGTCCGAAATGGACAGCGCCGCTGCATCTGCTTCAAAGGCAGATGAGGACTCCGCTGCCGAGGCGACTGCCGACGCTCCCGAAGCAAAGCTCGTCATCGACGGCAAGGAAATGGACACCGAAGGTCTGGTGGTCTGCACCATAGACGGTATAGACGTTGATTTCGATACCTTCCGCTACTATTACTACTACACCGTAAACCAGATAACCCAGAACTACGGCGCTACCCTCGAGACCATAAAGGACACCGAGGGCGGCTTCGACGCTCTGCTGGAGAATACTATCACCAATATAAAGCAGGAGTTCGTGGTATACCACATCTGCGAGGAGAACGGCATCAAGCTCTCCGACGAGGAGATAAAGGCTAACGAGGACACCTACAACAACAGCATTCAGCAGGCAGGCTCCGAGGAGGAGTTTGACAAGACTCTGAAGAACGCCTACCTCACCCGCGATGTATACAAGAAGATGCTGGAAATGGCAGCTCTCTACTCAAAGTGTGAGGACGAGCTGTTCACCAACGAGGGCGTATACGCTACCTCAAAGGAGGAGTTCCGCAAGATCGTAAAGGATCCCAAGGAATACGCCTGCGTGCGCTCGATACTTATACCCTACAGCTGCAAGACCGATCTCCCCGACTCCGCTGCCGACGATTACGACGCAAAGTCGCTGTCCGAGAAGTACTCGGCAAAGCAAATGGCTTACGCGGGTCTCGACGACGACGCCAAGGAGACTGCAAAAGCTGCCGCAAAGGAGCTTGCCGACGCCTGCCTTGAAAAGGCTAAGAACGGCGACGATTTTGAAAAGCTTATAAAGGAGTACAACTGGGATCCCGGTCAGGAGTCCATGCCCGACGGCTACTACCTCACCCCTAACAGCAGCTACGTCAAGGAGTATATTGACGCCGCTTTCGATCTGGAGGAGGGTCAGGTAAGCACCGAGCTGGTGGAGAATGACAGCTACGGCTGGTTCATCCTCAAGAGAATGCCTATCGACATGGATTACGTTGAGGAGAACATCGAGACCATGATACAGGACTACGATCTCCCCGCCCGTCAGAAGCTCTACACCGATATCATGGACGCTATGGTAGTTACCTACGCGGACTTCTATGACAAGCTCAGCATAGAGAGCATTACCTGATTACAGTACAAAATATTGGACAGCATTAAATTTGAGCGAGCCTGCCGCAGCGTCATAGGGCTGGAGCGGGAGCGAAACGGCATCGGTACGCTGGGGGAGAAGACTCTTCACGCGGTGATAAAGCGCTACATCGAGCCGGACGTGGGCTGCCACGAGGTCAAGATAGGCAAATACGTGGCGGACATCTGCGGCGAGGACGGCATCTTCGAGATACAGACCGGCAGCTTTACGCCGCTGCGTCCCAAGCTTGAAATGCTGCTGGACTACACCCGGGTGACGGTGGTATACCCTATGGCGGCGGACAAGCTGCTCAGCTGGATAGACCCCGGCACCGGCGAGGTGACGGCTCCCAGAAGATCGCCCCGGCACATGAAGCCCTGCGACGCTTTCTATGAGCTCATAAAGATAAAGTACACGCTGGACAACCCCAACTTCCGGCTGAAGCTCATAATGCTGGAGCTTCACGAGCAGAGGCTGCCGGAGCCGAAGCACGGCGGTCACAGCAGGGGCTCAAAGCGGGTGGACAGGATACCCTCGCGGATACTGGACGAGATAGACCTTACCTGCCCCGGCGACTACAAAATGTTTATCCCCGGCTCTCTGGGAGAGCGCTTCACTATCGAGGAATTTGCTAAGGCAAACGGCGTGCATTACCAATGCGGACAGCGGGCGCTCAAGGTGCTGGAATATCTGGAGCTTGTACAGGAATGCGGGAAGCGCGAGAGAAAGAAGCTGTACCAGCGGACATAATGGAGAAAGATAAATGAAAAAGGGAATATTCAGGCGTGCTGCCGTTATCCTGATGACAGCCGCCGTTATGATGAGCGGAGCCGGTGCATTACCGGCTGCGGCTTTTAATTTCACTCCGATCACCGGCATAAACGAGGACAAAAAACCAGATATCCTCAAGCTCCGGTCAGAATCGGTGTACATGATAAATATGGACAATGACGAGGTGCTGGTGGATATCGAAAGCGACAAGCAGCGCGTGCCTGCTTCGCTCACGAAGATCATGACCGCCATAGTCCTGCTGGACGAGTTCGGCGGCGACGAGCAGCTTATGAGTCAGACCAGATATTCGGCAGGCTCGGAAGCCTTTGACGAGCTTTACGGCACCGGCGCTTCCACCGCCGATATACAGCCCAATGAAAGCGTCACCTGCGTGGATCTGCTCTATGCGCTGATGCTCCCCTCGGCTTGCGAGGCGGCGAATGTCATCGCTGTCGGTATGTGCGGCTCTGTGGACGCCTTCTGCGACAGAATGAACGCCAAGGCGGAGGAGCTGGGCATGACGGACAGCCATTTCTCCAACGCCCACGGGCTTTCCGGCGACAACAACTACTCCACCTGCCGCGACATCGCGAAGATGTGCAAATACGCCATAGACACCTATCCGCTTTTCAAGAAGGTGGTGGGAACATACGACTACACCCTCTCCCCTACCAACTTCCACCCCGACGGGACTTACATATACAGCACAAACTTCATGCTCAGCCCCAGCCCGGAGAACAAGTACTACTACAGCTACTGCCGTGGCATAAAGACCGGCACGCTGGACGTGGCGGGCAGATGCTTTGCAAGCTACGCCGAGAATGACGGCGTGAGATATCTCACCGTCACCATGGGCGCTCCGATGTACAAGCTGGACGAGGACTATGAGAAGGGCTATGAGAATCCGTCGTCGGTCTATTCCGATGATGTTATCTACTACAATCTTGTCGATCACATCAACCTTTACGAGTGGGCGTTCACCTATCTGGAGGATACCGAGCTGGTGGACAAGAACAGCGAGCTTAAAGAAGCCAAGGTGGAGTTCGGCGAGTCGAGGCGCGATTATGTCACCCTCAAGCCGGAGCGGGGTATGTCCATATCCTACCCCTCTTACCAGTCCAAGAAGGACATCACCAAGAGCATTACCGTTTACGACAACATAGTGGCGCCGGTATACAAGGGCGACAGGCTGGGCGAGCTTACCCTCATGTACAAAGGCGAGGTCATAGCCAAGATACCGCTGGTGGCTACCGAGACGGTCAACCGCTCAAAGATCGCCGAAAAGAAAGCGATAGCGAAGGCGTTCCCCTCCTCGACCGAGTTCAAGGTGGCGCTGCTGATAATCTTCCTGTTCGCGCTTGCCGTGTTCATCGTACACGTTATGATCGTGCAGAGCAAATACAGAAAGAGAGATTAGACGTTAAGGCAATACCGCACAACTATTGTGCGTCAGATTGCCGCACGAGCAAGCTCGCGCTAGCAGATTTTTCGTCAGATTGGCTAAATGAGTC
>CACXDI010000137.1 GCA_902766335.1 uncultured Ruminococcus sp.
AGTGTACACTCCTTCGGGGTCAAGGCTCTCACAGCATTTGCAACTACCGCAAAAGTCTAAATTGTATAACCTCTATGTATACAATTATAACAGACGCATTACAGTTTGTCAAGTGGTTTTTGATAATTTTTGAAATAGCATAATATAGACAAAAAGCGATGTCCTCCAAATATTGGAGAGCATCGCTCCTTATATCGCAATATCGACCATACATACTGTTGATTTATGTTTTAGTGGGAGTGCCGCAACTGGCACGCCGCTTATCAACTCTAATACGGTTTGCTTTAAGGTTATCAAGTGAGGCGGTAGGATCCGAGCAATATTCGTTCATCCAGTAGTACGCATTTTGGTTGTATTTGCCGCGGCTGAGATTACCCAGCTTGGGAAACTGATATGTATAAATGCTTACAAGACGCTCTATTGTCGTGTCATCAAGAAGCGTTTTGTCAAGAATGTCACGAAGCTTTTTGTACATCGAAGCAATGACAGCTTCCTTGTGTTTTCTGAATTCACCTGCCGGCTCAAAGCTTGCGTAGGCGACCCTGTTATCAAGCTCACAGCGTATTTTACCGCCCTTCGCCCTGTGATGAATAACGCCATCATAGGCGATACACCACCAATGCCATCGAGCGCCTGAACAGCGGCTACCGCCGTCTGAATAAGCAGAGAAGCGTATTTCCGAGCGAAACAGCGCTTCTGAAGGCGCTTTATCTGGCAACCCATGAGATAGCCAAGAAGTGGACTATGCCGCTGAGAAACTGGGCAGGGTGCCGGGCGAGATGAAAAAAAGTTATTATCCGGGCAGCATGGCGCGGGGGATCATTCTGTAGGATCAAGTTTATACGATCATTTCATTACAGCTTCCAGCTTGCCGCCTTCTGTCTGTCCGTCACGAATGTGCGGTAGATGCCGTCCTGCTGCATGAGTTCATTGTGTCTTCCCTGCTGCACGATCTTACCGCCGTCGATGACGATTATCTGATCGGCGTGCTCTACCGTTTTCAGGCGGTGCGCGATCATGATGATCGTCTTTTCCTTTGTCAGCTCCTCGATTGCCTTTGTCAGCTCCGCTTCGTTTTCGGGATCTACATTGGCGGTGGCTTCATCGAGAATGATGATCGGCGAATCCTTCATTATCGCTCTTGCTATGGAAATGCGCTGCTTTTCGCCGCCGGAAAGACTTGCGCCGCCCTCGCCGATCACGGTATCATAGCCCTCCGGAAGGCTCATGATGAAATCGTGGCAGCGTGCCTTTTTCGCGGCGTCTATGACCTTTTCCACAGGCGCGTCCGGCTCACCGAAGCGGATATTATTTGCAATAGTATCCTCGAACAGATACACCCGCTGGAACACGAAGCTGAAATTCTTCATCAGGCTGTCAAAGCTGTAATCCCTGACGTTTTTGCCGCCCAGCAGCACCTCGCCGCTCTTTACGTCCCAGAAACGCGCCATGAGACTGGTAAGCGTGGTCTTGCCGCCGCCGGAGGGTCCGACTATGGCTGTCGTGGTGTGCTCGGGTATCTTCAGGTCAACGCCGTTTATGATCGTCCTGTTTTCGTAGGCGAAGGCGACGTTTTTCAGCTCGATGTCGCGGCTTGCGGGCGTTATCTCTTCGCCCTCGATGTCCATTTCGGGAATGGAAAGTATCTCGTTCGCCTGATCGACGCATATCGAAACGCTGCGTATCAGCGCGGAGAATCCCGCCATGACGTCAAGGCTCTCGTAGATCATAAAGGAGCTTATGGTCATCATGATGCAGTAGAGCAGCGACATACTGCCGTTTATGTAGAAATACACCGACGCCGCGCACATCAGAACGCCGGTCAGCTTTGTGACGATCTCCTGTAGGGTGATGTAAGGGATAACGTCAAATTCGAGGTGAGTGTCGCCCAGCTGCTTTGCCCTGATCGCAGCCTCCAGCTTCTTTGCGCGGCTGCTGACGAGGTTGTAGTTCTTGACCTCCGCTATGCCCTGGATGAACTCAATGACCGCGGCAACAAGTTCTCTGTTTGCTTTCTGCTGTGCAGGTGCGCCTTTGCGCGTCGCCTTCTGCATAGCGCCGTTTATGAGCGCATAGACCGCAACGCCTGCCGTCAGAAGAAGTCCGATACGCCAGTCGAAAACAAAGACAAACGCCGTGATGACAATGGTAGTAAGAATACCCTGCGTTGTCAGCATAACCACTCTGGTTGCAACGTCGGAGAGCGCTTCCATAGTGTTTGTCGTCACGCTGGTGATATGTCCGAGACTGTTGTCGTTGAAATATCCCATGGGCAGATACCGCAGATGCTCGGCGATCTCGATGCGCTTGTTGGAGCAGGAATGGTAGCCCGCTTCGGTTTGAAGCATCGTGGTCTTGAGATTGATGAGCAGCTGTCCCAGCACCGAAGCGGCAAGTATCGCAGCAGCTATCCAGATGTTTTTGTTCGTCATGTTTTCGTCGATGATACCCATGACGATCACGCCTATGGCAGAGATACGCAGCGCCGCGAACACCGCCTTGACCGTGCCGAGCCCTATCGCGAGATACAGCTTTTTGCGGTCTTCCTCGCTGCAAAAATCAAAGAATCTTTTGAGTGTCGTAAACATTATGCTCCCTCCTTTACTGCCATGTGGGTCTCCCACATCTGACGGTACAGCGGCGAATCTGCGAGCAGTTCCTGCTGTGTGCCTGCCGCTTCTGCCCTGCCGTTGTTGATAAGGATTATCTGATCGGCGGAGGCTATGGTGGACAGCCTGTGGGCTATGACAAGCAGCGTTTTGCCCTGCACCAGCTTAGCCACCGAGGACTGCACCAGCGCTTCGTTTTCGGGGTCGGTGTAGGCAGTGGCTTCGTCTAAGATGACCACCGGCGCGTTTTTAAGCATAGCCCTCGCTATGGAAATGCGCTGACGCTCGCCGCCGGAAAGATGTCCGCCCGCACCGCCGACTACCGTCTGATAGCCGTGCTCCAGCTGCATGATGAAATCGTGGCAGCCGCAGGCTTTTGTGGCGTTCATCACATCTTCGTCGGTGGCTTTCGGATCGCCCATGCGGATATTGTCCATGATCGTCTCGTCGAACAGGTAGTTGTC
Organism: uncultured Ruminococcus sp.; assembly: GCA_902766335.1. Taxonomy (GTDB): domain Bacteria; phylum Bacillota; class Clostridia; order Oscillospirales; family Ruminococcaceae; genus YE71. The sequence continues at coordinate 3,074 of CACXDI010000137.1, forward strand.
CTGCGACACATAGGCGATATTGCGGTTGTATTCCTCCAGGGGGATATTTCGGATATCCACCCCGCCGAGGGTAATGCTGCCGCTGTCAACGTCCCAGAAGGAAGCGATAAGCTTGGCGATAGTGGATTTGCCCGAGCCGGAGGGCCCAACCAGAGCGTTGACCGTGCCCTGCTTAATGTCCAGATCAATGCCGTGAAGTATCTCCTCGTCGTTGTAGCCGAAGTGTACGCCGCGCAGAAGGATGTCGGTACTGCGGGGCTTTTCGGTCATGGCGTCGGGGCGGATAAGCTCTTCGCGCTCCAGTATCTCCGTAGCCTCGCCGATGATCGTTCCCATTTTAGCGATGCCGTCCCAGTAGGAGGCGATAGTCATGAACGGCGAGACCAGACCCAGCGAGAGGATTATGAGCATGAGCAGATCGGCGCCCGAGACTGTGCCATTCATGTAAAACATCGCGCCGAAGGGCAGCAGACCGAGCAGGAAATAAGGCATTATCAGCAGCGAGATATTCTGCCAGAGATTGCAGCGGCGCATCCAGTCGATGAAGCAGTCGGCGCCCTCCTTTGCGGCGATGACGAACTTCTCATACGAGGTCTTCGCCTTGCCGAAAGCCTTGATGACCTCGATGCCGTTGATGTACTCGACAGCGGTGTCATTGAGTTTTTTGGTTTTGATGACGGTGTTCTCGTAACTCTCCTGACTGCCCGACATCATCAGCATGAAGAACGCCGCGCCCACCGGTACGCAGATCAGCGAGATGAGCGTCAGCTTCCAGCTGATCGTCATCATGTAGATTATGAGCGCCACCGGCACGAATGCAGAGGACAGCACCTCGGGAATAATGTGCGCAAGCGTTGTCTCGATAGAGTCCACGCGCTCGCAGATTATGTTCTTGTAGGTGCCGCTGGACTGGGACAGCACCGAACCGAGGGGCAGCCTCGACAGCTTTTCGGTGAGCTGCCGCCTGATGTTGGCAAGCACCTCAAAGGTTGCAGCGTGGGAAAGTGTAGTCGAGACTGCGTGGCAGATACGGCAGAGCAGCCAAAATACCGCCATTTTCACGATGCTTGCGGTCAGCAGCGACATATCCTTATCGAGCGTGCCGGCGTGCATATCGAGCAGCTTCCGCACGATGTCCGCCATGTACAGATAAGGCATCAGCCCGAACACCACCTTGCACATGGCAAGCATAACGCTGAAAATGTAATTGAGTTTCTTTTGCCCTGCAAATTCGATCACCCAGCTGATCGCAGAGCGTTTCTTTGTTTTCTCCATAAAAGCTCCTCCTTATATAGTTAGTTTAGGCTAACTTATTCTCAAAAAATATTCGGCATCAAATGCCGAGTATTTTCTTCCAGCCCGCCGAAAAGAAAGCGTCCAGCGTTTCGGCGTAGTGCATGGCTTCTTCGCGGCTGAAATCGTGTATCACCGCCTCAAACAGCGCCGACACATTCGCTGTCACTAGCATATGGAACTCATGCCGCGAGATCTCGTTGACGGTCATGCCGTACTGCTTCATGCGCTCGAAATAGTCGAGAGTCGAGCGTTCCTCCAGCAGCGCGATATCGTGAACAAAGCTCTCGAACCGCGTCCCCTGGGAGCGGCAGATCAGCAGCTTGAACACATCAAAATGATCGTAGATAAAACTCATGAGCCACTTGGTCTCGCTTTCACTCTCGTTCCAGAGCTTCTGCACATCGCCGCACTTCATGACCTCGTACCCCTGCTCGCAGAACTCCCGGTACTTTGTCATCAGCTCACCGATAGTCGATTGCACGAGCGCCGCGAACATCTCCTCCTTGCTGGGAAAATGCCGGTAAAGCGCACCGACGGTCAGCCCCACCTCCGCTGCGATCCTTCGCATTGACGCATTCTCATAGCCGTGTTCGGTAAATTCTTTTATTGCCGCGGCTACGATCTTCTCGTGGGCTTCGGTCTTGTCTCTGGGCATATGCTGACCTCCTTCCGGGATAAATAAACACTGTTTACATACATATGATAGCACACAGTGAGAGTTTTGTCAATATGTGTGAACAATGTTTACTAACATAGCACAAAAAAAATCTTTGATACGCCCGGATATATCAGCATTTGTGACAAAAAGCATTGCCGGCGTTCGGGATATTTCGCCCAATAGCCTATGATCGGCTTGTTTGTGCTGTCCCAGGTGTCTACGATCTTGCTGCCGCCAGCGAACATGAGGATAGCAACAGCGTGGGAATGTCCGGGATATGCGTACAGCCGTGTTCCCGCTTCAAACGTATCGTGGATAAGATCGCAAAATGACTTTTAAAGCTTTACGGTCAAATGATCTCGCCATGTCCTCTTGATAATTATAAACCTTTTTTGGAGCTGTGCGAAGAAGGGGGACTTTTATAAAAATATCCGACTCTCAGCACTGACCGAGAGCCGGATATTTTATTATGTGTACAGGGGAGGGATCATTTCTTTACGTTGAATGCGCTCATCTGCGGATAGCAGGCAGAGCCGCCGAGCTGTTCTTCTATGCGGAGCAGCTGGTTGTACTTAGCCACACGCTCGGAACGGCTGGGTGCGCCTGTCTTGATCTGGCAAGTGTTGAGTGCCACCGCGAGGTCTGCGATAGTGGTGTCTGCCGTCTCGCCGGAGCGGTGGGAGGAGATAGCCGTGTAGCCCGCCTTGTGCGCCATTTTGATAGCTTCAAGAGTCTCGGAGACAGAGCCTATCTGGTTGAGCTTGATGAGTATGGAATTGGCTGCGCCCAGCTCAATGCCATTGGCAAGACGCTCGGTGTTGGTAACGAACAGATCGTCGCCCACAAGCTGTACCTTGTGACCTATCTGCTTGGTCATCTTTACCCAGCCGTCCCAGTCTTCCTCGTCAAGACCGTCCTCAATGGAGATAATGGGGTACTTGTCCACCAGCGCTTCCCAATGGGCGATAAGCTCGTCGGAGGTGAACTCTCTGCCGCTCTTGGGCTGCTTGTAGAAGCCCTTGCCCTTTTCGCTCTTCCACTCGGAGGAGGCAGCGTCCATGGCGATCATGAAGTCTCTGCCCGGTTCAAAGCCTGCCGCCCTGATTGCTTCGAGTATCTTCTCGATAGCTTCCTCGTCGCTCTTTAAGCTGTTGGGAGCAAAGCCGCCCTCGTCGCCTACTGCGGTGACGTCGCCCATAGCCTTGAGCAGAGCCTTCAGGCTGTGGAACACCTCGGCGCACCAGCGCAGACCCTCCTTGAAGGTGGGAGCGCCTACAGGCATGATCATGAACTCCTGGGTATCAACTGCACTGTCAGCATGAGCACCACCGTTCAGGATATTCATCATAGGAACAGGAAGCTTAGTTCCCTGAACACCGCCCAGGAATCTGTAGAGCGGGATATCGAGAGCATTTGCTGCTGCTCTTGCTGTAGCAATAGACACAGCAAGGATTGCATTGGCTCCAAGATTAGATTTATCCTTTGTACCGTCAGCATCGATCATTGCCTTATCAACCGCGTAAATATCTGATGCATCCAAACCTGTAACTGCATCATTGATAACTGTATTAATGTTCTCTACTGCC
>CACXDI010000138.1 GCA_902766335.1 uncultured Ruminococcus sp.
CCGGCTAGGAAACTTTGTGTGAGTATGACTGCATAAACTTCGTTTATGCTAAAAATATGCAAGTTTATGACGTGCAAAGGCGTTAGCTGGTGGTTGTGCGGTGTTGCCTAAAGAAAGGAGCGGGATCATGGGATTTCCCGAAACATTCAAGGCGCTGTCGGATCCTGTCCGGCGTGAGATACTTACCATGCTGAGAAGCGGCAGGCTGTCAGCCGGAGATATCGCGTCAAAATTCGACATGACGGGCGCTACCGTTTCCTATCATCTGAAGCAGCTGAAAAAGGCTGATCTTATATACGAAACGAAAGAGAAAAACTTTATATACTACTCGCTCAACACCTCGGTGTTTGAGGAGATAATGCTGTGGGTGTCTCAGTTTACACCCGGTAATACGGAGAAAGGAGAAAGTGAAAATGAAGAATCTCAAGAAGAGTGATATTATAGCCGTTGTTCTTTGCCTTGCCGCCATTATCCCCGGCGTCATCGTTTACGGCAGGCTGCCGGAAAGAATCGTCACCAACTGGGGCATGGACGGACAGCCCTCAGGCTACACACCCAAGGCATTTGCGGTATTCGGTATACCGATCATGTCGGCTGTCCTCTTTCTCATCTGCTGCATTTATGCTTCAAGGCTGAAAAAGAAAGACCAGGCGGACAAGCTGGCTCCCGTACTCAGGCTGATCTTCGTTCCGACTCTCTATCTGGCTCAGGGCACGATACTTCTTTCGGCGCTGGGAAAGCTGAAGGATATACGGAGCATCGTCTTCGTGATACTGTCTGTCACGATGATAGTTCTCGGCAACTATATGCCCAAGATCCGCAAGAACTGGATAGTCGGCATACGCACTCCTCACATACTTTCAAGCGACGAGATATGGGACAGGACACACCGCTTCGGCGGAGTCGTTATCACGGTATGCGGTCTGATAGCACTTGTGACTTCCCTGCTGGGACATTATATTGCGTCATTCGTTATAGTGATCTCTTCGGTATTTATCCCCATCATCTACGGCGAAGTGATATACAGCAAAAGCAAGGGTAAGGACTGATGAACTACGTAAACATAGGCTCGATAGGCTACAACCACGAGCATGACGATACCTTTATCATGGACAGACCCGGCGGACCGGGGGCGGGGCTTTTCCTGCTGATAAAGACTCCCGCTGTGTTTATGCTAAACGGAGTCGAGGAGAATATCAGGGAGAACTCATTTGTCATCATCGAGCCGCACACTCCCTGCCGCTACCACGCGCTGGGGGACAAATACACCGACGACTGGTTCTTCTTTGAGATGAACGAGGCAATCGTCAAGAAGCTCCGCACGCTGGAGATACCGCTGAACAAGGTGGTGTATCTCGGCAACATCGAGGAGCTTTCCCAGATGATACACATAATGACCTACGAGCACTACTCGCCGGAGAGGTTCCACACCGAGACGGAGCAGCACTATCTGTCGCTGCTGCTGATAAAGCTGTCAAGGACGCTCATGTCCTCGGCGTCGCCAGCTTATGCCGCCTTCTCAAAGCACAACGCGGTGTTCACCCACATCAGGACGAGGATCTACACCGAGCCTGCAAATGTGGGCAGCATTGACGAGCTTGCAGCGGAAGCGGCGCTCAGCCGCTCGGGATTCCAGCACGCCTATAAGAATATGTTCGGCGTGAGCATAAAGACGGACATTCTTCAGGGCAGGATAGAGTTTGCCAAGCGGCTGCTAACCTCCACCAATCTCACCGTGGAGGAGATATCCCGGCAGTGCGGGTACAGCTCCGCATTCGCCCTTATGCGGCACTTCAAGACCGAGACCGGGCAGACCCCCACGGAGTACCGCCGGGGCAGCAAATAACAGCAGAGCCTCTCCGGCAGCGGAGAGGCTTTTGCACATTTTGATACCTAATACAGCCCGTTATGATATTGAATCCCGGCGGGATATCGTGTATAATTAGACCATAGACCAATAATGAAAGGAAGAATGTCTATGCCAAATCCGATACTTCCCCTGTGGGAATACATACCTGACGGCGAGCCGAGGGTGTTCGGCGACAGAGTATATCTTTACGGCTCGCATGACCGCCCGGCTTGCAGCGGCTTCTGCGATTTCAAGCTGAAAGTCTGGTCTGCGCCGCTTGATGACCTGAACAACTGGCAGTGTCACGGCGACAGCTTCCGCACCAAGGACGGCGGCGAGCGTCCCGCCGACACCGACTGGACGCGCAGAGAGTGCTTCGCTCCCGACGTCATCGAGAAGGACGGCAGGTATTATCTCTACGCTTACATCGTAGGCTCAAAGGGTGCGGTGGGCGTTTCCGACAAGCCGGAGGGCCCCTTTAAATGCCTGGGAAAGTACATCTATGACGAGGAGACTCAGATAGGCGACAACGGCACCTTCAACGACGCGGGAGTGCTGGTGGACGACGACGGCAAGGTGTATGTATTCTACGGCTTTACCGAGTCCAATATGAATCAGCTTGACCCTGCCGATATGCGGACTGTTATCAAGGGCAGCTACAAGCGTCCGGTGATAAACGATACGAAGGACGTTCCCGACGAGCAGAGGTTCTTTGAGGCAAGCTCGCCGAGAAAAATAAACGGAAAATACTACATCATATACTCCCCCTGCGTGGGCAGCAGGCTTGCATACGCCACCGCCGACAGCCCCGAGGGGCCTTACACCTACCGCGGCTACATCATCGACAACGGTGTTGACTACCCCGGCGGCAACGATCACGGGTCTGTCGCCTGCATAAACGGTCAGTGGTATGTCTTTTACCACCGCATGACAAACAACACCATAATGTCCCGCCGCGCCTGTGTGGAAAAGATCGAGATATTACCCGACGGAACGATCCCTCCCGTGGAGATGACCTCACTCGGTTTTGAAGATTCGCTTGACCCTTACAAGCTCACCCCCGCAGAGATCGCCTGCGTGCTGAAGGGCGGCTGCTTCATCACCGAGCTGGACATCTTCACCCGCCCGATCGTGAATATTCATGACGGTGCGGTGATAGGATACAAGTACTTTGATTTCGGCGAGGACTTCACCGGAGACAGCATGACGCTGGCGCTGAAAGTCCGGGGCTGCGGCACTAACTGCACAGTCCGGGTGCTGACCGACGGCGAGGATGGCGAGGAGATCGGCGTCTGCGAGATCGGCACGGGAGACGGCGTTTACAAGTGCAAGGTGAAAAACCTCACCGGGCGGCACTCGGTGTTCTTCAAGGCAGAGCACGGTGTTGACGACTGGACAAAGCCATACTTCGACGGCAAACCTTTGTTTGAACTCCTTGAGTTCGTGTTTATGAAATAAGGGAGAAACAGGAATATGAATATGAAGATAATGTGCGCTTTCAGCGCCGCCGTTGTGACGGCGCTTTCTGCCGCAGCGTGCGGAAGCTCCGCCGCCAAGGACGAAAGCAGCGAAAGCTTTGTACCTACCGAGAACATTGAAGTTGAAAAGACCGATCAGATCGACGAGATACCCGAGGGCGCCGACAACGAGCTTGTTTTCATCGGCATAGCCGACATCAATCCCTCAAAGGCTAACCCCGAGAAAAGCACCGAGCTTACGCTTTTTGAGGACAAGGGCGGCAAAATGGGATTCCACCGCACCACCTTTTTTGGGCAGTATGACGATCTGGCCGCCTGCGTTATGGCTAACAAGGACGTGCCGGACATTTTCAACCTCAACTGGGAATCCTTCCCGAATCTGGCGCTGAGGGGAATGGCTCAGCCGATCGACGATATAGTGAACTTTGATGACCCGCTCTGGACGGACGTTAAGGACGACGCAGATCAGTATATGCTGGGCGGCAGGCACTATGTTGCGCCTCTGGATTTCGACGTTGCGTCGATGATCGTCTATGACAGCGATCTTGTTGACGCAGAGGGTCTTGAGGATCCTTATGAGCTGTATATCAACGGCGAGTGGACTCAGGAAAAATGGGCTGAGATCATGCGGGAGTTCGTGGGCAACGCCACCGGCGACACGGTGCGCTACGGTATCAACGGCTACTACAAACCGCAAATGGTGGAGTCCACAGGCAAGACGCTTGTGAACTTCGACAGGGAGACCAACACCTTCTCCTCGAATCTTATGGATCCCGACATCGAGTCGGTGGAGAATATGCTTTATGACCTCAACAAGGAGGGACTGCTCAACAACGAATGGATAGGCAACGCAAGAGAAGCCTTCAAGGCAAACTGTCTGTTCTATGCCATGGGCGCGTGGGGATATTCGGCGAACAACGGGCCTGATGAGGATGACAACTGGAGAGTTGTTCCGATACCCGCCTACACCAAGGATCCGCAGAAGATAACTTCCAGCAATACAAAGTCATATCTCTGGATAAAGGGCTCCACAAAGAATGAAGCCATGAAGTGCTGGTTCGAGTGCTGCCGTCTGGCGTACACAGACCCCGAGTACAAGGAAGTCAGCCGTCAGAAGTTCATGGAGAACAGCCCCTACTGGACTGACGAGATGTATGACGTCATGATGGATGTGAACGGTCCCGATTACTTCAAGATCTTCGACTACTGCTACGGTCTTGACAACGCCACCGGCGATCCCAACGCCTACAACGGAATCATCGCCTTTACCGACGTGCTCTACAAGGAATCCTCTCAGCCCAACGTCGAGGGCGAGCAGAAGACCTGGGCGCAGATACGCGAGGAGCATTCTGCCACTCTTGACAGCGTTATCAAGGACGTAAACGAAAACATAAAGAAGCTCCCTAACGAATAAACAATAAAGCAGAATGTCGCCATACGTCCGGCATTCTGCTTTTTGACATGGACACACTTTTGTGCTACAATATACTTGCGGGAGCATTTTTGCTCCACGGTATGATCAATAGCCGAAAGGGTGAGTTCATTGGAGAGCTGGCTGAAAAACGAATATCTTATACCGCTGCTGCTTGTACTTCTGATACTGGCGGCTGCCGCGTGGGCAGGCAGCAGGATAAAATATCGCAGATACAAGCGGCGGATAGACGAAGCCGAACTGGAAAAGCAGGAGACCTCACGGCGGCGGTATGTCACCGCAAAGATGAAGGAGCATATCCTGGAGCGGGACAACGCCACCTGTCAGATATGCGGGATATCAAAGGGTTATCTTGACAGCCTGGCGCCCGGGCTGGGGGATTATCTGCTGCTGGAAATAGACCACATCACACCGGTAAAGCAGGGCGGCTCGGGCAGCGACGAGAGCAATCTTCAGGTGCTCTGCTGGCGCTGCAACCGCAAGAAAAGCGGCACCCGCACCAACGAGGAAGTCGCCGAGATGATAGACTACGGGATAGAACTTCCCCACAAGCGGAGGAGGCTGTTCCGCTGACAGAAAGGTGAAATACCATGCAGCTTGACGAAAGACTGATAAAGACCGTTCCCCATGAACGGCAGATAAGATTTCAACAGATAGGCTTTTACGCATTCATACACTTTACCGTAAACACCTTCACCGACAAGGAGTGGGGCGACGGCAGCGAATCGCCGTCGATCTTCACGCCGATGAAGCTGGACGCGGAGCAGTGGGTCACGGCGGTCAAGTCGGCGGGCATGAAGGGGCTGATACTCACCTGCAAGCACCACGACGGCTTCTGCCTGTGGGACTGCAAATGCACCCCTCACAACGTCATGAACAGCCCCTACGGTAAGGACATAGTCCGTCAGGTCTCAGACGCCTGCAAAAAGCATGGCATAGCTTTCGGCGTGTATCTGTCGCCGTGGGACAGGAACTGCCCGCTCTACGGCAGCGGCAAGGCTTACGATGATTTCTTCATCACCCAGCTCACCGAGCTGCTCACCGGCTACGGCGAGGTGTTCTCCGTCTGGTTTGACGGAGCCTGCGGCGAGGGCCCCGACGGCAAAAAGCAGTACTATGACTGGGAGCGGTACTATGCTGTTATTCGGGAATTGCAGCCGGGCGCCTGCATTTCGGTATGCGGTCCCGACATACGCTGGTGCGGCAACGAAGCGGGGCACACCCGCAAAGCCGAGTGGAGCGTAGTTCCCGAGCGGGCGAAGGACAGCGAGATCATCGCGGAGAAAAGTCAGCATGAGGACAGCGAGGAGTTCCGCCGCCGTGTTGACGCCCGCGACGAGGATCTGGGCAGCCGGCAGGCTCTCGAGAACGAGGACAAGCTGATATGGTATCCCGCCGAGGTCAACACGTCTATACGTCCCGGCTGGTTCTGGCACGAGAGCGAGAACGACAAGGTTCGCCCGCTGGAGGAACTGTTTGACATCTATCTCAAATCCGTCGGCGGCAACGCCACGTTCCTGCTGAACATCCCGCCCACAAATGAAGGACTGCTGCACGAAAATGACGTCGCAAGGCTTGGCGAACTGGGCGAGCTTATCAGCAGGTCATTCGCCTGCAGCATAGCTCCCGAAGCGGAGATCACGTCCGGAGGCGAAAGTCTGGAAAGCGTACTTTCGGACAGCTATGACGAATACTTTATGCCGCCGGAGAACACCGCGGAAATAAACATCACCTTCAAGACTCCCGAGAGGCTGGGGTATCTTGTGCTTAAAGAGAATATCCGCATGAGTCAGCGCGTCGAGAGCTTTTCGGTGGACGTTTTTGAGTGCGGGGTATTCCACGAGGTATACAGCGGGACGGTCATCGGCTTCAAGCGGATAGTGCCGCTTGGCAGCGCCGTCACCGACCGGATACGCATACGCATCACCGATTCGAGATCAGCACCGACTGTCTCCTTTATCGGGGTGTACAGATCATAAAAAACTAGGAAATGAAAAAATGAACACTACAATTTACCCCATACTCGGAAAACAGACCGTGCTGCCGTTTTATCTCAGCGGCATAGGCATTAGTGACCCGGAGTACCATGTTATCCGGGAAAGCGGTCTTGTTTCACATCAGCTTTTATACACCTCAGACGGCAGCGGCACGCTGGAGGTGGGCGGCGAAAGATATGCTCAGAAAAAGGGCTCTCTTTTCTATCTGCCGCCGGCGGTGCCGCACCGGTACTATCCCGAAAGCGGCGGCTGGAAGACCTGCTGGATAGTTTTCCGGGGCGGATATGCGTCCGAAATGCTGGGTGCTCTGGGATTGTCCGGCGCAAAGTATACAGCCGACGCCGACACCGGGAGCCTTGACCTGCTGTTCAAAAGGCTGCTTGCCGCCGCGGGAGATCCGATAGGACAGGAGCGCTGCTCGGCGCTTCTTTACGAATATATCCTGCTTGCGAGGGAGCAGCTGCTTGTGCCGTCAAAGGAACGCTCCGGCGGCAGCATCATGATAAAGCCGGCGCTGGAACTGATCGAGAGCTCCTATATGCGTGACCTGACCCTTGCGGAGCTTTCTGAAAAAGCCGGAGTCACGCCGCAGCATTTCTGCCGGGTGTTCAAGGCTAAGCTGGGAGTCAGACCGCTGGAGTACATCGCAAGGCTGAGGATATCAAAGGCAAAGCAGCTGCTTACCGAGACAGATCTGCCGGTAGGCGAGATAGCCTTGCGTGTCGGCTACAGAGACCAGACCTATTTCGGGGTGGTGTTCAAGAGATACGAGGGCGTTTCCCCCGGCGAGTTCCGCAGGCTGGGGTATCTGAGAATATAGCAATTACAGCGCAAAGTCCGGAGTCATAGCGGCTCCGGACTTTTTTGGGCGTTACTTTTTCTTTCTCCTTGCGATACCGACCGCGGCGACTGCAAGCAGAGCCGCGCCTGCGCAGCCTAACGCCAAGGGCAGAGCCTTTCCTGCATGGCTTTTAGTCTCAGGTCTGCTGTCTGACGACTCGGAAGCGGGCTCATCAGCCTTCGGCTCCTCTATGACGGTGCGAGAGTATATCTCCGCTGCGTCTACCGACATAGCCGACTCTTTGACGGTGACCACCGCCGTATGCTCGCCCTCCTCAAGACCGCGGATACTGAACAGCAGCTCGCGCGCCGCCGACTTGGGCGTTTCTATGATCTGCCCCTCTCCGCCGTCTACCGATACGGAGACCACCGAGCTGTGGCGGTTGTTATCTCCCGTGAGCGCAAAGCCGGTGCCGCTGAATCTTATAGTCAGCGAGCTGCCCTCGGCGCCGGTGGAGATCGTGCGGCGGAAATTGCGGAAGCTGCTCATGCAGTTGTGCTCCCAGCCGCCGCTGTACTCTATGGCGCTGTCGGTGTTGTCGAAGCGGGTGATATAGGGTTCGTCGCCCAAGGGATCAAGCTGAACGTTGCCGAAGCAGTTGGTGTTGTAGCTGCTGCACAGCGCCGCGCGTCCGGCAGCGCCCTGGTGCTTCGTCGGAGCGTGGGTGATATTGCACACCTGCTCATCGTTGACATAGCACTTCAGATTATCATTCAGCGCCTCCAAGCGGATATTGTTCTTTGCCGGGTCAAAGCCTTCCAGCCTGCCCTCCTTCATCACCGACTTGTTCAGCGACAGTATCCAGCTGCCGTCCTCGTAAAGGGCGAAGCGGTAGCCGCTCTCTCCACTGTCGGCGAGGTTGTATCTCAGACCCACGCCCGCGTAGTTCTGCGCCGGCGCTTCGGAGGGCTGGATATACACGTCCGCGCTTATCGAGTAGTTCCACCAGCGGTCATCTCCGAAGCAGGTGACCGGCTCCGGCGTGCCGCCCCATTCGGTGGACTTTATGTCGGGCGTGATCTTCTGCATAAGCACCCTCGCACCGTCCTTTTCTGCAACCTCAAAGGCGCCGCCCTGATCGGTAGTATAAAGCGGAGCACCGCCGCGCTCTTTGATGAAGCTGTCCTCATAGCTGAAGTCATCGGTATAGGGCAGCGGCATTACCTCGCTCTCACGGCTGCACTTATACTCACGCTCTTCGATCTGTAGAGTAGAGACCGTCACCAGCGAATTTGGCTTTACCGTCACCGAGAAGGTGTACTCCCCCTCCCTTTCGTCGGGGGTGATGATATCTGTCATCTTGAAATAATTCTCGTCATAGCTGCCGCCGTCGGGGCCGCGGGTCTCCCAGACATATACCTTATCTGACGCCTTGGCGAGATTTTTCACGGTAAATTCGTATGTTATCGGCTCGGCTGTAGTGTTGGTGATAGTGGTGGAATAGTCACCGGTTTGGGTGTCGGCTGCCGTCATGTAGGTGTAGACCGCGTCCACCACCGCGTGACCGTCGCCGCCCGGCTTTCCGTCGCCGAAGCAGGCGTCGTCGATGAACGCCCAGCCCTTATCATAGAACTGAGAGAAATGCAGAGCCATGAAAAATCCGGCGTCCAGCAGGTAATGACCGCTCCAGGGCTCGTCGGCGAGGATAAGCTGCTTCTGACTGTAGGTGCCGCCGCTGTAATACGCCGCCACCGCCGGCTGGTACTCGTAGAGCGACATTTTGCCCCCCGGATACATGGTAAGGAAACGGTTGGCGACGTCCAGCATACCGTTTATCTCGCTGAGACCAGTCTGCGAAGAGTCAAAGCGGTGGGTACCCTGCGCGTACTCCATAGGCGGGCAGGCTTCGCTGAACCAAAGCTCCTTGCCGTACTCCTCCGCTAGCTTCTGAGCATTTTCTGTAGACCAGCTGGTGTAGTGGCTGCCGACGACGTCTACTGCCTGAAGCAGCTCCTCGTCCTCAAGCATATGGTCTGCGGCGTTCCAGGTGCAGACCTCCTCGCCGGCGACTATCTTTATTTTCGAGTAGTCGTAGGGACAGTCGGTCTCGCTTTTGAGCGCCCGGGAGAGATACTTTATCCAGTTGTTATCGGCGGCGCGCTCGTTGCGGGTGGCGCTTACGTAGTCGAACTCCAGACCGTATTTTTCATACGCCGCATCCAGCGTTTCCTTGTACCACTTATATCTCGCCGCGTAAACATCCTCCGACTTGGTCACCCAGAGAGGCTCGCTCCACCAGAGCATATCCAGCGTCAGATCCGGGTTGACCTCTTTTGCGTCATGGGCAAGGATATACGCCGCGCCCCGGGTGACGTCTGCCGGCTCATCCTCGGTGCGCTTGACACACGGCTCAGTGCCGGAGGAGGAATTGATATCCGCGCCCATTTCCACCTTGAGATGATTTATCTTGAGCCCCGTGTCGCCGAACAGGTATTCCAGCAGCTCGGCGTAAGCCTCCGGCTGCTGAGCCTTGTAGTCTAAAAGCAGCCGTGAGGTGTTGTTGCCGGACACCATTCCGTTGCCCTTATAGAGCATATTTTCTTTCAAATTTGCTTTGCTGCCGTCTATAGTCACCGAGCGGGCAAGAACCTCCGGCTCAGCGGCGTGAGCCTTGACGGAAGGCATTATCCCCGCCGCGGCAGAAAGGCACAAAACCGCCGCAAATACGCGCTTAAACAAACTCATAAAGCAGTCCTCCTCAGAATTTCAGGGGTCATTTTCTTACTATTGCTCCTCCAATAAACCTTGCCGGAAAGGCGCAGGCAAAAATAAAAAATATCAAGGCGTAAAAGCGCAGATGGGCTGTCGCCCTTCAAGCTTTTACAA
>CACXDI010000139.1 GCA_902766335.1 uncultured Ruminococcus sp.
AGTAGACAAAGATTGGTGCTGACGGCTCAGCAATCAAGGAAAGCGACCGCAGTTGGGCTGTCGCCCTGCAAGGGAGCTTGACGACGAGTGATGAGCCGTCAGTGCCGAGATTTGTCTACTGTTCTTTTAGGGATTAGTATTATTTGTGTCAAGCATTTTTGGCAAGGTTTAGTTGGGGTAGCAATATTATACCATTTTAAAGACCTGCTGTGTTTAAGTCTTTGTTAATAAGTCGAAAAAAAGGGGCTCCGGTTACGGTAAAAAGCTACTGTTCACAAAACGTTTACATATTTTCTCCGTAACCTGCCAAAAAAAAGAAATATTTGTGAAATAACTGGACAATCCTTCTCGGGTATGGTATAATAAATACGTATATCCATTGGAGGTCATAAATCTATGAGTCAGAACGTAAATAAAGAAAATATCCGCAATTTCTGCATAATCGCACATATAGACCACGGCAAGTCCACTCTCGCAGACCGCATACTGGAGCTTACCGAGACGGTGGCGCTGAGAGATATGGAGAACCAGCTGCTCGACAATATGGACATCGAGCGTGAGCGCGGCATCACCATAAAGGCGCGTGCCGTGCGGCTTAACTACCATTCCGATGACGGCGGGGACTACGTGTTCAACCTTATCGACACCCCGGGACACGTTGACTTTAACTATGAGGTGTCGCGCTCCCTTGCCGCCTGCGAGGGCGCGGTGCTCATCGTGGACGCTTCCCAGGGCATAGAGGCACAGACGCTGGGCAATACCTACCTTGCCATAGAGCACGATCTTGAGGTAATGCCGGTGGTCAACAAGATAGACCTGCCCTCAGCCGATCCCGAGAGGGTCTGCCACGAGGTGGAGAACATCATCGGTATCCCCGCCATGGACGCGCCTCGGATATCCGCAAAGCTGGGCACCAACATCAAAGAGGTGCTGGAGCGCATAATCACAGATATCCCCGCGCCCAAGGGCGACGACGACAAGCCGCTCCAGGCGCTCATCTTCGACAGCTACTATGACCCCTACAAGGGCGTTATCATCTACGTCCGGGTGGTAGAGGGCAGCTTAAAGACCGGCGACGTCATAAAGCTTATGGCGACAGACGCCGAGTTCCAGACCACCGAGGTGGGCTACATGGGCGCTACCGACTTAGTTCCCGTGGGCGAGCTCCACGCCGGAGAGGTAGGCTACATCGCAGCGTCTATCAAGTATATAGGCGATACCCGTGTGGGCGACACCGTTACCCTGCGGGACGATCCCTGCGCCGAGCCGCTGCCGGGCTACAAGAAGGTCAACCCCATGGTGTATTCCGGTATCTACCCCGCCGACGGCGCAAAGTATCCCGATCTGCGCGACGCTCTGGACAAGCTTGCGCTCAATGACGCTTCGCTCTCCTTCGAGCCGGAGACCTCAGCGGCGCTGGGCTTCGGTTTCCGCTGCGGATTCCTGGGACTGCTCCACATGGAGATAATCCAGGAGCGCCTGGAGCGTGAGTACAACCTGGATCTTATCACCACGGCGCCTTCCGTTATATATAAGGTAAACCTCACCGACGGCACAAGGCTCACCATAGACAACCCCTCAAACTACCCCGATCCTGCGGTGATAGCCTCGGCAGAGGAGCCGATAGTCAAGGCGGACATCTACACCCCGCCGGAGTTCGTAGGCTCCATAATGGAGCTGTGTCAGGACAGGCGCGGCAGCTTCAAGAATATGGAGTACTTAGACGAGAACCGTGTAGACCTGCACTACGAACTGCCGCTCAACGAGATAGTCTATGACTTCTTCGACGCGCTGAAATCCCGCACCCGGGGCTATGCGTCATTTGATTACGAGATAAAGGGCTACGAGCCCAGCAAGCTGGTGAAGCTTGATATCCTGCTCAACGGCGAAATGGTGGACGCTTTAAGCTTTATCGTCCACACCGACAAGGCTTACCAGCGCGGCAGGAAGATCTGCGAGCGGCTGAAGGACAATATCCCCCGTCAGCTGTTCGAGGTGCCGATACAGGCAGCCATAGGCGGCAAGATAATCGCCCGCGAGACGGTAAAGGCTATGCGAAAGGACGTGCTCGCCAAGTGCTACGGCGGCGACATCACCCGAAAGAAAAAGCTGCTTGAAAAGCAGAAGGAAGGCAAAAAGCGTATGCGTCAGCTGGGTACCGTGGAGGTGCCGCAGGAGGCGTTCATGTCGGTGCTCAAGCTTGACGAGGACTGATCCCGGGAGAGAGGTTCACCATGAAGAAAAAAAGCAAAGACAAAAAGCCGGAGAGCTTTCCGCCGTTTGATAATTTCAACGTCTGCATCTACGGCCCGCCGGAGATGATGAGAGAACGTGCGGAGCAGCTGGAAAAGCAAAGGCAGAAAGCAGAGAAAGAGTCTGACACCAAAAAGGAGGACTGACCCGTGAAAGCAAAGAGAAGGATAACCGCGGCTGCGGCTGCATTCGTGGCGGCTGTGAATTTCAACGGCTGCGCCTACGGCCCGCCGCCGGAGAGCATTTATGACAACATAAATTCCGACAACGGTATCTCGGTATCCGATGACAGCGGCATAGAGACTATGACCGGTGAGGACGCTATTGACAGCAGCGATGACTTCGATCCGGAGAACAACATAAATGAAGAGGTCTACGGCCCGCCCGAGGACTTTGGCTTGGAGAGCGGCGAATGAAGCCGGCAGGAGCGCTTCCCGCCGAGACCAAGCGCCGGCATATGTCCGAGCTTGCCGACTACCGTGAAAAGCTGTACCGCAAGCCCTTCCTGCGCAGTCTCTTTCTGGAGCTCACCACCCGCTGCAACGAGCGCTGCCTTCACTGCGGCAGCAGCTGCGGGGATATCGTCCGGGAGGAGCTGTCCCCGGAGCAGTACCGGGAGTTCCTCGCAAAGATAAAGTCGGACTTCGGCACCGCGAACCCCCGCATATGTCTCACCGGCGGCGAGCCGCTCATGCGCCGGGATTTTTTTGAGATAGCGCAGATGATACACGAGCTGGGTTTTCGCTGGGGCATGACCTCCAACGCCACGCTGATAGACAAGGCGGCAGCGGAAAAGCTGGAGCGCTTCGGTATGCGGACGATCTCGGTGAGCGTGGACGGTCTGCGGGAGTCTCACGACAGCTTTCGCCGGACTCCCGGCGGCTGGGACGCAGCCATGCGGGGCATACAGAACCTGATAGACCGCCGCGCCTTTCAGGACGTGCAGATAACCACCGTCGTCCACAAGGGCAACATAGACGAGCTGGAGCAGATGTATCAGCTGCTGCTGGGGGTGGATATCGACTCGTGGCGGGTGATAAACATAGACCCCATAGGGCGGGCAAAGCTCCACCCGGAGCTGCTGCTGGACGCCGGCGACTACCGCAGGATGTTTGATTTCATAGCCGAAAAGCGCCGCGAGGGAATGCCGGTGCTCTACGGCTGCGAGCATTATCTGGGTGCCGGCTTCGAGCGTGAGGTACGGGACTGGTATTTCCTCTGCAACGCGGGACGCTACACAGCGGGCATACGCTCAAACGGCGACATAGGCGCCTGTCTTGACATAGAGCCCCGCCCCGGGCTTATCGAGGGCAATATCCTGCGCGATGACTTCACGAGGATATGGCAGGAAGGCTTCAAGCCCTACCGCCGCGATCTCGCCGACAGCGACGAAAAATGCCGTGACTGTGCCGAAAAACGCTTCTGCGCCGGCGGCGCCTTCCACAGCTTCGACTTCGACAAAATGGAGCAGCAGGTGTGCTTTAAGAGCGTGCTGTTCTGATGTGCGCCCCGAACTCACGGAAATAAGACAACAAAGGAAATATGAATGGAAAACAACGAACGATCAATGAAATACTTTATGATCTTCACGCTGGGTGCGGCTTTGATACTGCCCTTCGGCGGGGAGATATACGCCAACCTCTCCCGGGGGTTCGCATACTTTCTGGTGATAGGCTGGACGCTTGCGGCGGGGATCAAGTTCTCCTCGCTGCCATTTAAAAACGGTATGCTGGGGATCACGTCATATGTGTTCTCGTCGGTGGTGCTGAGCATTATCGGCTATGTTATTATCCACCCCGCCGTGCGCCGCTGGATAGAGAACCACTCGGAGTACTTCGAGCTGCCGATCATCGACTGGGTGAAGTACTGGGCGGCGGCGTTCATGCTGCTGTTCGCGGCGTATGCGGTGTACTTTGCCCGAATGGGTCTGATGAAGGCGCTGGGCAAGATGAAGCAAAACGGCGAGCAGACGGCGTCGGCGATAGACTCCGCCTTTGACGATACCGACAAGCCGCTATGACCGGCATTTATATCCATGTGCCATTCTGCGCCCGCAGATGTCCCTACTGCGATTTCTATTCGGTGCCCTACCGCGCCGATACGGCGGAGCAGTACACCCGGGCGGTCTGCCGCAATATCGTGAGCCTTTCGGGACAGGGGATATCTGCCGATACCGTCTACTTCGGCGGCGGGACACCCTCGCTGCTGACGGGTGAGCAGACAGGACGTATTATCAAAGCTGTACAAAATTACGTACAATTGCATGACCCGGAGATCACCCTCGAGGCAAACCCCGTGACCCTTACAGACCGAAAGCTTTATGAGCTTCGGCAAGCGGGAGTCAACAGGCTCTCGGTGGGAGTGCAGACGGCAGACAACGACCAGCTGAGCTTTCTCGGCAGGCTGCACGATTTCCCCCGCGCCGGCAAGGCGGTGAGGGACGCTGCGGCGGCAGGCTTTGACAACATCTCCTGCGACCTTATGCTGGGCGTGAAGGGTCAGGACATACCCTCTCTTGACCGCACGCTGGAGCAGCTGCTTTCGCTGCCGGTCACTCACCTTTCGGCGTATATGCTCCAGATCGAGGAGGGCACCCCCTTCGACTGCGACGCCGTCCGGCGTGAGACCGCCGGTGAGGAGCTTATGGCGGAGCTGTACCTGCACCTCTGCGGGGTCATGAGGGCTGCCGGCTGGGAGCATTACGAGATATCCAGCTGGGCGAGCCCCGGCTTTCGCTCGCGGCATAACATGAAATACTGGACGCTCACCCCCTATATCGGCATAGGCGCGGGGGCGTATTCCGACTTCGGCGGGGCGCGGTACAGCTGTCCCCGGGATATAGAAGCTTTCATCTCGGCTGAGACCCAGCCCTGCGTTTACGACGATCCGCCCGACAGGGCAGAGGAGTACGTCATGCTGTCGCTCCGGCTGTCGGACGGGCTTGACCTGGCAAGGCTGCGGGAGTATCCGGGCGGCGAAATGTACGCCCGAGCCGCAGAAAAGCAGGCTCCCGCCATGATAGAGCACGGTCTGATGATACCCACCGCCGCCGGCTTCGTCCTCACCGACGAGGGCTTCTTAAAGTCCAACGCGGTGATAGCCGGACTATTGGTATAAACAAAAACGACAAAAAATTCTAAACCATATTGTGCAACTATACAATATCTGTTTTTCCTCTTGCACGGAAAGCTGAAAAATGATATAATAAGATGTGAGCGCGAAGGTGGGAGTATGACTTTGCGCGTCAGAGACATCAGAGGTATTTTTATGAAGAGACCCTTGACTTTTTTCCTCGCAGCAGTGCTTGCAGCCGGCTGTCTCGGCGGCTGCGGCAAAAAGACCGGGGGAGAAGAGATAGTAGTCCCGATATATAAGACGGACAAGATAGATTATAATACGGTCAAAGCCGAGATAGGCGATATCTCTCAAAAGTATTTTGTCGAAGGCAGGTTCGATTATCCCTATTCCGAAAAGGTAGCCTTCAAAATGGGCGGGATAATTGAGTCTATCGAGGTGGAGGACAACGCCGACGTCAAGAAGGGCGACGTGCTTTGTACCCTCAATTCCGACGATCTTCAGCAGAAGCTGGACGAGAAAATGGTCTACCTTGAGCGTGCCCGCAAGACGGTAAGGACTCTCAGGAGCGAGGGCGGTACCGCAAAGGAGATACAGTACGCCGAAACTCAGGTGGAGCTTCTGGAGCTGGAGTATGAGCACCTGCAAAGCTCTGAGGACGAGTACAAGGTGTTCGCCCCCTGCGACGGAGTTTTCAGGGCGGGGAAGAACACTTCCTTCGGCGCGGATATCAGCGACCAGCGCGGCGCCGAGAACATCATCGTCAAGGGCGCACAGGTGAGCGCCGACCAGCAGTTCGGATATATAACCAATCATTCGCAGAAGTACATAATCTGCGAGGTATATGACTTTGTGCCGGAGAATATAAATTTCGGCACCAGAGTAAAGCTCCAGCAGGGCAAGGTGGAGGAAGAGGGCAGAGTAGTCGATATCCTGACCGGCAGCAACGCCGGCATGAGCGTCACTACATACGTCATCACCCCTCCGGAAAAGACCGAACTGGGAGATATGCAGATAAACTGCGTGTTTGAGGTCTATTCCAAGCTGGATACGGTCATCGTTCCCTCGGACGCCGTCAAGACCTCGAAGGATCGCACCTACGTCAATCTGCTGGTGGACGGCACCAAGATAGAACAGGACGTCGAGACCGGCATAGAGGACGGCGAAAAGACCGAGATACTCAGCGGGCTTTCGGGCGGCGAGGAAGTTATCGTCGGCACATAAAGAATATACAGCCCCTTGCGGGTAATAATAAATGGCAACACCGCACAACTACCGCCTAACGGCTTTGCACTCGATCTGCTTGCATATTGAGCACAATAGCTGTACGGTATTGCCTTAGAAAAAAGAAAAGCGGAGGCGTTTTTTAATGAAGGAGATCTTTGGCAATATATGGGTCAAAAGATGTGTTTCGATATTCTGCGCGGCGTATGCTGCCGTTATCGGGATGTTCACCTATGCGACCTTCTTATATGACCTTGAATTTGTAGGCAGGAATATGGGCAGCTTCCTTATCGTGTATTCGGTAGCGTCTATCGTTTTCCTGCTGCTCATGATATACTCGCGTGAGATGTTCGTGACCCGGCTCATCAGTCTGCTGCTGCTGCCGGTGGTGTTCTTCCTGCTTCTGTTCAACATCGCGAACGCCAACTGGATACTCATTATCCCGCCGTTCATCGTAGCTCTGGTGATGTTCTTCGCGGCAGGCACCGCCGAGACCATGAAGGTCATAATGGGTACCATATACCTGCTGCTTTACGTGCTGGGTATCGTGGCTTATGTTGTCTGCAATATGCTGTTCGGCGGCTCTACTGTTGAGACACCGCTGGACATGAATATGGATCCTCAGAGCACCGTTTATTCCTACTATAAGAACGATCTGGTACACCTTTCCGAGGTGGTGGACGAGGAGAACACGATCTCCCCCGACGGACGCTACCGCTTCTATCTTACCGACGTAAGAGACTCCAATACCGGAAGCGTGAATATCTACGTGGTACCTCACGGACAGGATATCGACCTCAAGTTCTTCTCCCTCAAGCAGAAGGGTATCCGCATGAAGGTCACCTCCAAGGGTACCCGCGGCGTAGTTCCCGATGTGGGCTGGACTGTCAAGAAGGACGAGAAAACAGGAAAGAACGTGCTTTACGTTGCTTACCGCCTTACTCCGCTGGACGACGGCTGGAGAGAAAAGAGCGTTACCAAAATGCCCGAGAAGAACTATTTCGAGTTCCTCGGACTGTCCTGATACTTTGATATTATTACGATATCCCGCGTTAAAGGCGGGATATCTTTGTTGAACAGGTTAGTTGTAACATACTGGAAATGCAGATAGAAAGAGATTTGATAATGAAGATAGATTTTCACTCGCATATACTCCCCGGGATAGATGACGGGTCAAAGGATATAGATGAATCGGTGCAGCTGCTGGACATAATGGCGGCAGACGGCGTGGACATCGTTGTGGCGACACCGCATTTTTACTGCACCAGACGCAGCATACATCGCTTTCTGGAACGCCGCAACAAGGCGTATGAAAGCCTGAAGCCTCACCTGAAGCCGGAGCATCCCAAGATACTTCTCGGCGCGGAGGTGCTGTATGACGATATCCTGATAGGCAAGGACGCGCTTTCCCGACTTACCATTGAAGGCACAAACTTCATGCTGCTTGAAATGCCCTATACCAGGCTGACGGAAAAGCATTTTGAGGGCGTTGAGAAGATAGTCGAGGAGCTGGACGTCAAGGTGCTGGTGGCGCATATAGAGAGGTATCTCAATTTCACAAGCTATAAGTCGCTCACCGATATACTTGACCTGGAGGTGCTGGGGCAGATAAACGCCGAGTCGCTCATGCACTGGAAGAGCCGCTCCAACTGCTTCAAGCTGATAAAGAACGGCTATGTGCAGGTCATGGGCACCGATATGCACCGGGTCTCCCGCGGGGACGCTACCCTCGGACAGGGTATCGAGGTGGTGGAGAAAAAATTCGGCGGACAGACTGTCAGCGACTTTGAGCGCAACGGCAAAATGATACTCAGCGACAGAAGCTTTGAGGAGATAATCGGCTGAGCAGATTCATAATAAATTTACATAATTCGCGCCGGGACGTCATAAAAAAACTTGACATATACTGGGCGAAAGTGTATAATTATAGTGTTGATCAAGCTGCCGGAGACCGGCGGCTACCTTATCAAGAGCGGCGGAGGGACAGGTCCTGTGAAGCCCGGCAACCTGCACGAAGGACGTGCAAAGGTGCTAATTCCTGCGGAGCGATGAGCTTCGAGAGATGAGGGAAAACCATTGAGCAATTGTTCAGCCTCGGGTTTTCCGGGGCGTTTTTTATTTGAAAAGGAGTGTATTGAAATGGAAAAACTGTTGTTTACATCTGAATCTGTGACTGAGGGTCACCCCGATAAGATATGCGACAAGGTGTCGGACGCGGTGCTGGATGCTATGCTGGCGCAGGATCCGCTTTCTAGAGTTGCCTGCGAGACTGTTACTACTACCGGTATGATACTGCTTATGGGCGAGATCACCACCAAGGCACAGGTGGATATCCCCGCTATCGTGCGTGAGACGGTGAAGGAGATCGGCTATACCGACGACGCCTACGGCATAAACGGCGACACCTGCTCGGTATTCACTTCTATAGACAAGCAGTCTCCCGACATCGCTCAGGGCGTTGACGACAGCCTTGAGGGCAGAGCAGAAAAGCAGGGCGACATCGGCGCCGGAGACCAGGGCATGATGTTCGGCTACGCCTGCAATGAGACTCCCGAGCTTATGCCGCTGCCTGTTTCGCTGGCGCATAAGCTGGCAAAGAAGCTCACCGAAGTCCGCAAGTCCGGCGAGCTTACATATCTCCGCCCCGACGGCAAGACTCAGGTGACTGTAGAGTACGGCGAGGACGGCAAGCCCAAGAGAGTTGATACTATCGTCATCTCCACACAGCATGACGAGGACGTTACTCTTGAGACTATCCGTCAGGATATGATAGAGCATATAGTAAAGCCGGTAGTTCCCGCAGAGCTTCTGGACGATGATACCAAGTATTTCATCAACCCCACCGGCAGATTCGTTATCGGCGGGCCTCACGGCGACAGCGGACTTACCGGCAGAAAGATAATCGTAGATACCTACGGCGGTATGGGCAGACACGGCGGAGGAGCCTTCTCCGGAAAGGATCCCACGAAGGTAGACCGCTCGGCGGCTTACGCTGCACGCAAGGCTGCCAAGAATATCGTTGCGGCAGGTCTTGCCGACAGGTGCGAGGTGCAGCTTGCCTACGCTATCGGCGTGGCTTCACCCGTTTCTGTCAGAGTTGACAGCTTCGGCACCGGCAAGGTCTCCGACGCTAAGCTTTCCGACGCGGTGGCTAAGGTGTTCGATCTCCGTCCCTCCGCTATCATAGAGGAGCTGGAGCTGAGAAAGCCCCAGTACAAGGCGCTTGCGGCATACGGTCATATGGGACGCGAGGAGCTGGGCGTCAAGTGGGAGCTTACCGACAAGACCGACGCTCTTATCGCAGCGGTAAACGGCTGACAGATGAGACTGCTGTTCATAGGCGATGTTGTGTCGAGCGCGGGAGTTGACCTGCTTGAGCGCAGGCTCTACAGCATAAAGAGAAAGCACAGCATCGACTTTACGATAATAAACGGCGAGAACTCCGCCGACGGCAACGGCATCTCCGAGCAGTCCTACCAGCGGCTGATACAGCTGGGCGCAGACGTTGTGACCGGCGGCAATCATTCCTTCCGCAGACTCGGCTCCGAGCAGTTCCATGATGACAACGAAGCGCTGCTCCGTCCCGCTAATTACCCCGAGGGCGTTGCGGGCAGGGGAGTGTATGTGGCAGACCTCTTCCCGGTGCGGGTGGCTGTGGTGAGCCTTATGGGAGTCGTGGACTTAGAGCCGCTGGAGAACCCCTTCTTTGCTATCGACAGGGTGATAGCTGAGGTGGGGACGCCGAATATATTTGTGGACTTCCATGCCGAGGCTACCAGCGAGAAGAGAGCTATGGGCTGGTACCTGGACGGCAGAGTGACCGGCATTTTCGGCACTCACACCCATGTCCAGACCGCCGACGAGCAGGTGCTTCCCGGCGGCACGGCATACATCACCGACGTGGGTATGTGCGGGCCCGAACATTCGGTGCTGGGAGTGGACAAGGATATCGTCATAGAAAAGCTGAAATACCATACCCCCGTCAAATTCACTCCCGCCGACAGTCCCTCGTTCCTCAACGGCGTGGTGGTGGACTTCGACGAAAAGACCGGCAGGGCACGCTCGATAGAGCGCATTACCGAACGCTGAGATCAATAATGACCCCCGCGGGGCTGCCCTGCGGGGGTCGTATCGTTATTCGGGGCTGGGTGAGAAATTGTTAATTTTCCCTCAGACTATTGAAAAATCGTGAAAAGTGTGGTATACTATCAGTATGGCACATTGTAAGGATAACAGTGCGCCGGCAACAGTAATCTCAACATACGCAGCAATCGTTTTACCAGATCACGGAGGTATAAATATGGAAATACTGAAAGTATCATCACGCTCTGTACCCAATTCTGTTGCGGGAGCTATAGCGGGAGTTGTTCGCGAGAGCGGACAGGTAGAGGTGCAGGCTGTAGGCGCGGGCGCTGCCAATCAGGCGATAAAGGCAGTGGCGATAGCACGCGGATATCTTGCTCCGGTGGGCATCGACATGATCTGTGTGCCCGCATTCACCACCATAACCATTGGCGACGAAGAGCGGACGGCTATCAAGCTGATCTGCGAGCAGCGCTGATATATCGGGCGGGCGCAGTCTTGGCGTCCGCCTGTGCTTTGGATAAGCCGCGAAGGGGGAAGCTATGGAAAGGATCGTGACCTGTGACGGTCTTACAAAAGAATACGGCGTTTTTCCGGCACTTTCGGGCGTTACGCTGTCCCTTTACGGAGGCAGGGTAGTGGCGGTGGCAGGCGACGCGGGCAGCGGAAAGACCACCTTCCTGAAGATACTCGCGGGTCTTGCCAAGCCCAGCAGCGGCAGAGTGCTCGTCTGCTGCGACAGCATAAACGTGTACAGCCGCGAGATAACGGCGTATCTCCCCGACAGGGATATCCTTCCGGGGAATATCACTCCGGAGGGTGCGGCGGCGCTGTATTCGAGATATTTTGAGGATCACGACAAGGCTGAGGCGCTTAGGCTGCTCAGCGAGTGCAATATAGATATCGCCAAGCGGCTGGACAAGATGTCGCGGGGGATGAGGGCTGCGGTGCAGCTTATCATGATACTCTCAAGACGGGTAAGGCTTTACCTGCTGGACGAGCCCTTTGCAGCACTTGACAGCGAGCAGGCGGAGATACTTGCGGCTTACGCTGGGACTTTGGCGGAGGACGGAGCCTGCGTGGTGGAGACCGCCCATAAGCCGGACGAACTGCCG
The DNA here is from genome assembly GCA_902766335.1 of uncultured Ruminococcus sp. Taxonomy (GTDB): domain Bacteria; phylum Bacillota; class Clostridia; order Oscillospirales; family Ruminococcaceae; genus YE71. Next base: position 11,751 of record CACXDI010000139.1, read on the forward strand.
CTGCCGCCGGACGACATACTTCTGCTTCAGTCGGGCACTGTTATTGACTACGGCCCCGCGGAGGAGGTGTCCGGCAAATGCTGAGAAAATTCATCATAGACGATCTGAAGGCGGCGTTTTTCCGGTTCATACCGTTGGCGCTCACGCTTCTTGCGGCGGGAGTGCTGTCGGCGTTCTGCATCGGCAGGCTGGACGGCGAAATGGACGTAAGCGCGGCAAAGGCGGTGGGCTTTCTCGAAGCGGTATGTGCCCTGTGTCAGAAGCTGCTGCTGGTGTCCGCATTCCCGGCGGTGCTGCTGAGAGCCCTTGACACCCTCACGGGTGAGGGCGCGGTATTCTGGGCAGGCATACCCGCAAGACCCTGGAAGCATATAGTCAGCAAGAGCACCGCGGCATTTCTGCTGTACCTTCTGTCCGCCGTCATGTACGGCATGGTAAAGCTCGTATATGTGCGCTCCGCTTCGGACGGCTTATATGCTAAAAGCGCCTCTTACAGCATAAGCTCTGAGCCGTCGGTCTTTCTGCGGAGCACCGTTTTAGCAGGCGCGATAGTGCTGTTTTCCATGCTCTGCGCCCAGAAGATAATTTTAGGTGCGGCGATATTCTGTCTGCCTGTGCCGAGCCGGAGAGCGTCAACATGGCTCGTCTCGGCAACTGCCGTGACGGTCATGGCGGGAGCCTATGTGGCAGGCTATGCGGCTGTCAGCCGGATAAGCATTTTCTCGCTGAGCGAAAGGTCTGCGGATATGCTTACATACAGCTACAGCTGTGCATTTTTCGGAGTGATGTCGGCGGTGCTTACTGTAGCCGATACGCTTCTGCTTGCAAAACGCGCTGAGTACTGAATAAATACATTGGAGAATCAACATGAAGATAATATACTTCTTTACGATACTCTTCGGCAAGCTCATGGTAAAGCTGCTGAAGCTCGCGGGACGCGACGCCGGCAATCTGCCGGGACTTGTGCTGTGGACATTCAACCATAATTATCTGAAGGCATTCAAGATCGACTGCCCGATAATCGCGGTGACCGGCACCAACGGCAAGACCTCTACCACCAACTTCCTCAACCGCATTTTCGCGGAGCTGCCCTCAAAGGACGGCTCCGGCAAGGTCAAGGTCATCACCAATATGCAGGGCAACAACCTCGACACCGGTATCGGCTCCATGCTGCTGAAATACTGCGACATGAAGGGCAGGGTAGAGGCTGATTACCTTGTGCTGGAGGTGGACGAGTCCCATGTTCCCGTCATATTCCGTCAGCTGCCGCTGGAGACGCTGGTGATACTCAATTTCTTCCGCGATCAGCTTGACCGCAACGGCGAGGTGGAGACGCTTATCCTCAAGGTCAAGGGCTTCCTTGAGACCTACGAGGGTAACCTTATCCTCAACGCCGATGACCCCAACGTGGCGCGTCTCGGTACGGCTAACCCCAACAACAAGAAGGTGCATTACTACAGCGTAGAGAAGTACGAGGGCGCTACCTCTGAGCTTTACGAGGCGGGCGAGGGCAGGTTCTGTCCCACCTGCGGCGAAACGCTGGTCTACGATTACTACCAGTACTCCCACATCGGACGCTTCCGCTGTCCCGGCTGCGGCTTCGGCGAGATAACCCCCGAGGTGCAGATAAAGGCTCTGGATTTCGAGCACTCCGCCTTCGAGATAGAGGGCGAGCGCTACACCGCCAAGCATATGGGCATCTACCACCTCTACAACCTCTCGGCGGTATACCTTGCGGCAAAGCTTTATAACATCGATCACGGGATCGTCCACCGCATATTCGAGAGCTTTGAGGTCAACAACGGCAGACTGGAGCAGTTCACGCTGGGCGGCTCGTCGCTGCTGCTGAATCTCGCCAAGAATCCCGTAGGCGCCAACATGACGCTGCGCCTGCTCAACCAGGACAAGCGGGAGAAGGAGCTGCTGTTCGTGCTCAACGACAACGTGGCGGACGGTCTGGACGTTTCCTGGATATGGGATATCAACTTCTCGATATTCAACGGCGTCACCCGGGTGGTCACAAGCGGCACCCGCGCTTACGATATCGCTATAAGGATAAAATGCTCCGGCTATGACCCGGATAAGATAACCGTCCTGCCCGACTTAGACGACGCGGCAGCGGAGATATTCAGACACGAGGGCGTAAAGTACGGCATCGCCAACTACACCGCGATACAGCCCACCCGCGCCGCGCTGAAACGCTATATAGAGAGCAAAGGGGGTAAGGCGTGATGAAAACGATCAAGCTTCTGCATATGTACCCCAACGTCCTTGACCTCTACGGCGACAGCGGCAACGTTGAGGTGCTCAAATACCGCTGTGCTCAGCGGGGGATAGAGCTTCAGGTGTTCCAGCACCTTATGGACAAGCCGGATGATATTGACTTTGCGTCTATGGATATAATTTACCTGGGCGGCGGCGCCGACTACGAGCAGCAGCTTCTCGCCGACGATCTTATGGGCTGCAAGGACAGGGTGAAGGCGGCATACGACGCTGGGGTGTTCCTGCTGATGATCTGCGGCGGCTACCAGCTGCTGGGACAGTATTACAAGGACTCCAACGGCGAGGAGATACCCGGACTGGGGCTCTTTACCTACCACACCGAAGCCTCGCGCAACAAGCGCAACCGCTGTATCGGCAACATCGTCGTCGAGACCGAGCTTATGGGCGAGCCCTACAAGGTCATAGGCTTCGAGAACCACGGCGGACAGACTACCGATGTAGCGACTCCCTTCGGCAAGGTGCTGTGCGGCAACGGCAACTGCTGGTCAAGCGAGACGGAGGGCTACTGCGAGGAGCGGGTCATCGCCACTTATCTCCACGGGCCGCTGCTGTCGAAGAATCCGGGTCTTGCGGACTATGTTATCTCCAAGTGTCTGGAGCGTCAGGGAGAGCCGTCTGAGCTTGCCCCGCTGAACGACAAACTGGAGCAGGAATGCCGCGAAATGCTGTTCGGACGTCTTTTAAACAAACAATGACAAATTGTTAAAATTATCGCATAAACCTTGACAATACCTGCCTGTGGTGATATAATATCTATGTTGTGATGTGTGCGGGCAATAGTCCGTGCATTTCATCGAGGTGTGGCTCAGTTTGGTAGAGCGCTTCGTTCGGGACGAAGAGGCCGTGGGTTCAAATCCCGTCACCTCGATAGAGTAAAGACCTGCTTTTTACGGCAGGTCTTTTGTGTGAAAAAATGGGAAAGACCACCTAGTGAGGGTGGTCTTAATCTTTTTTGGAAAGTCTTTCAGCTATTTCGGAGACCAGCAGCAGGTCATTACCGGTCAGTTTATCCAGATCTATGCCGCCGTGGGTGTCTCCTGTAAGGTATATCATGCCTGTCTCCTTTCTGACGGGTCAGCCTTTTCCGGGAAGGCAACGTCCTTTACATACCTCCAGGGAATATCCTCGCTCTGCCATACGCCGTTTTCGGATATCCTGAAAACAAAGCCGTCCTCTCGCATTTTTACTGTATCTATAGTCAGCACAGCGATGTGTCCAGACCTTCTTGTATGTCTTGAAGCCACGTCAATAGCGGTGTCAAAGTCCTTCGACAGGTGGACAAAATTCCGCTTCATGCTCCGGATACCTTCAGCCTTTATGCTGTCAAGGAAATCAGAGCTTGTACCGTGATAGAGCAGATCAGGCGGCACAGCTTCCTTCATTTCTATCACAACGTCAATGGAGTGTCCCTGCAAAGCGCGGATCTTTCTTTTATCCTCGCTGAAAGCGTAGCGGTGCTTGTTGTTCTCCCGCACGATGCGTTCCAGCCGTTCCATATCAAGGTCATATCCGAGAGCGCGGGTCTTTTCGATAAGCTCAGCGGTATCCACCCAGCCGCCGTCGCGCTCCACCTCGATGCCGATAATATCCGGGCGGTGTCTCAGCACCTTTGAAAGAAAATGTCCGATCCCGGAATCGGTATTTTTAACAGCCATGAACTCACTCCCTTTGCAGACCAGCCGCCGGTCACCCAACGGCTGAGATCGACAGTATCACAATGTTTTCCGCTTGTCGCAGATGTAGAAATGTCTTATATTTTACATAATAATTATATCACATTCCCGGCAAAAAGTAAAGGAAAAGCCTTTTACCGGGAACAGGTCAAAAGTTAACATTTTGTAAAAACTATCCCGGCAATATTGACAACCCGCCGTCTAAGTGATATAATATTAAAGTCGCAGGGCAGTAAGCTCGACGGCACAACAGAATATGCGGCAGTGCTGGAATAGGCAGACAGGCACGTTTGAGGGGCGTGTGTCTTTGACGTATGGGTTCAAGTCCCATTTGCCGC
>CACXDI010000140.1 GCA_902766335.1 uncultured Ruminococcus sp.
CCTGTCGGCTTCCTTCGATACCGACAGCGTTACCAGCGAAACGCTTGCTAAAGCCTGCTGTGCCTGTGCCGAGGTATACTACTCCGAGTATGAAAGCTCGGAGAATATATCCTCCGAAAAGGTCGGCGATTACAGCGTGACCTATTCGGAAACCGTCAGCAAGCAGAGCGGGCTTGTTGACAAGCTGCTGGCGGCTGCCGGCACATACTTTCCTATTGCGGGGTGGTGCTGATGAGGTACAACGGGATAGCCACCGTATGGCACAAGACATCTGAAGGATACACCTCGGCACAGTACCCCTGCTGGTGGCAGGACATAGAAGCGGTCAACATCAACAAGGCAGGACTGACGAATGCCGATACAGCACTCGTTCATCTGCCGCTTGAAGCGGTGATCGAGAAAAACGACTATATCAAACGCGGACAGTTCACGGAGGAGTACACAAGCTCCTCCGAACTGCTCAAAGCGCAGAAACCATTGAAAGTCAGTACCGTGTCTTGTAAGTTCTACGGCTCGGCGCATATGAGACATACGGAGATCACAGCAAAATGAGTAATAATCACATCAAGGTCAAGCTCCATGTTGCTCCCGAAAATGTTCTGCTTGCCAAGCGGAATCTCGGAAAGGGCGGTGCTGCACAGAAGTTTGTTGACAGCGAAGTCCTGCGGTGCTCAGATAAATATGTTCCAATGGACACATCTATGCTGAAAAAGTCCGGCACAACGTCAACTGTCATAGGCAGCGGCATGGTTCATTGGGATACTCCATACGCTAAGCCCAACTACTATAAAAATCGCGGGCGCGGCAAGCAAGGTACAGCCAAGGGCGGACTCAGAGGAAAGCTCTGGTTTGAGCGCATGAAACCCGACCACTTGCCGGGCATTCTGAGAGGAGTGAAAAAGATAAGTGGAGCAAAGTAATACACTTCTTGAAGCAGTCAAAGCATGGGTCGAGGAGTATCCTGAGCTCGGTGAGCTTGATCTTCATATAGATCAGGTCGATGATGATGCGCCGAGCTATTCGGTAGGAACATCGGGACTCATTCTCTTGTCCGAAAGTGTTTTAGGTATTCAGACATGGCAGTACAATGCTGTTTTACAGAGCCGTGAATATACGGCTGACGATCTTTCGAGGCTTAATGCCGCTGCTTTTACTGAGAAGTTTATCTTCTGGACAAATGAACGGGATGCCGATGACGAACTGCCGGCACTCCCTTCGGGTATGATACCCGAAAGTATATCCGCTGACAACGGTATGCTTCTGGATCTCGATGAGGACGGAGACAGAGGATTATATCAGATACAGATACATTTGGTTTTCACCAAAGAATGAAAGTGAGGTAATATAATATGGCAAGACATGACACATATACAAGCGGAAAGTTAAAGCGTAGTCAGCTGCGCCACGCACTTGACGCAACATTCGCAAGGGATCTTGCGAATCCTTCTTGGTTTGTCCTCGGCAAGGATATGGACGATATGTCCATGACATTAAATGCCCAGACGACCACGACCAAGAACGTGCTGGACGAGACCGAAGTGACCCACGACGGCTATGAGCCTTCGATGGATATCGGTACACAGTACGCTAATCCCGAGGATCCGATGTATCCGCAGATAAAGGATATCGCCATGAACCGCAAGACGGGTGACGACTGCAAGACTCTTTTGCTTGAAATGCTCATCGACAAGACCACAAGTCCGTATGATGCATGGGTAGAGGAAGCTATGATCATAGTCAATTCCTACGGCGGAAGCCAGAGCGGCGTGAATATTCCGTACACTATCCAGCCCTGTGGGAATCGTATCAAGGGAACCATAACACTTGCGGACGGAGTTCCGACATTCACGGCTGCAACATCAGGAAACGGCTAAAATACAGTATCGGGGCGGGGCTAACCGCTCCGATATTTTATTATTACAACTATGAAAGGAATAGATCATTATGGCTGAAAATGTCAAGCTTTCATTTGATGACGGCTACAAAAATATTGAGTTCAACGGAGATCCCGAAAAGGTGATCCGCATAAATCCTACGGACGGTATGTTCCTGAAGCGCCTTGCAGGTGTCAAGGATAAGGCAAAGCAGATAGCCGAGAAGTACGGCGATATTGATCTGTCGGCTCTTGACAGACTTAAGGAAGTCGAAGAAAGCAACGAGCAGGTCAGCGAAGATACATTCGACGAGCTGAAAAAGGCAGCCGAGGCAGCTGCACAGGTCGAGAGCGCTACCCGTGAGCTTATAGACTCGGTTTTTGAAAGCCCCGTCTGCGATATAGTGTTCGGCGAGACGAGCTGCTTGTCTCCTGTCGGCGGCAGACCTGTATATCTGGCTTTCCTCGAAGTGATCATGGGTTACGTCGTTGAGGAGATCAAAAAGAATACTGCCAAGCGGCAGATAAAGGTAAAGAGCTACACCGATAAAGCCAAGCAGATAAGCATCAGACCCGAGAGCATAAGCGAGCCTAAAGCAACACCGAAGCCCTTTATCCCTCTGGCTCAGCCCGCTGCGGGCATCGACATTGATTCAATGACCGCCGAGCAGAAAAACGAGCTTTTAAAGAGGCTGCTGTCATGATAGGAGAGCTGCCGCAGGCGCTTGAAGTCGGAGGCGTGATGTATCCTATAAATTCGGATTACAGATACGCACTCCTCATATTCGAGGCATTTAACGACCCCGAACTGGAGATAGAGGATAAGGCAGCAGCCTGCATCAGCTGCTTGTATTGCCAGCCGGAAAGTATCCCGCCGGAGCTGATAGAGGAAGCCTATGAACAAGCAGTATGGTTCCTTGACGGCGGAGATATTCCACACGGAACATCTAAGGTCAAGACCTATGACTGGAAACAGGACGAGGCTCTTATCTTCTCGGCGGTCAACAATGTCGCCAAGCGAGAGGTCAGAGAACCGGGCGTATATACGCACTGGTGGACTTTTCTCGGCTACTTTATGGAAATCGGCGAGGGGATCCTCTCGACCGTTATCCACATCAGAAAGAAGCAGGCAAAGGGTAAGCCTCTTGCTAAACATGAGCTTGAATTTCTTTCCGAAAACCGTAACCTTGTGGTACTAAGGCAGCGTATGAGTGCGGAGGAGCAGGCGGAGTACGAGGCGGAAGAAGCATTCGTGAACAGCCTTTTCAAAAAAGGGGGCTGAAATGGAAGTAATAAAATGTGAAAAGTGCGGTAAAACACTGTTCGAGGGCAATTTCAAAGGCATTGTAGTCAAGATATGTCCCAAGTGCAAGCACAAGAATGTAATACGAAAATAACGTCCAGCGTACCAAGCGAACCCGTGGCGATGATATAAGGGAGTGAGGTACGCATGGTTGACGGAAGGCTGAATTTTGATACTAAAATAGATACAAAAGGCTTTAGTAAGGGTCTGAGTTCTATCGAAAACCAGATGAGCGGGCTTATCTCCATATGCGGGAAAGCCGCTGCTGCACTTGGTGCATTGTTCAGCGGGAAGGAACTGATCGAATCAGCGGCTGAGGTCAAGGCTCTTAACGCACAGTTTGAGCAGACCTTCGGGAGCTTGCAGTCGCAGGCGCAGGCGGCGATCGCCACGGTAGCGGAGCAGGGCGATATCCTCGCCACCCGCTTGCAGGGCACCGCCACGAAGATCTATGCCTTCGCCAAGACCTCGGGCATGGACTCGGCGTCGGCGCTGGGGCTCATGAACGAAGCCTTGCAGGTCACCGCTGACAGCGCGGCATATTATGACCGCTCGCTTGAGGACACGGCTGAAACGCTCCAGAGTTTTTTAAAGGGCAACTACGCCAATGACGCGGCGCTGGGGCTATCAGCTACAGAGACCACCCGAAACGCGGCAGCAAACAAGCTGTACGGTAAGTCGTTTCAGGAATTGAGCGAGGCGCAGAAGCAGCTGACACTCTTGCAGATGGTCAAGGACGCAAACGAGCTGTCGGGAGCTATGGGGCAGGCGGCGCGTGAAGCTGACGGCTGGGAAAATGTCACCGGCAATCTGAAAGAAAGCTGGAAGCAGCTTATGGCAGCGGTCGGCGAGCCTATGCTCGCCCTTGCTGTACCGATCGTACAAAGCCTTACCGCAGAGCTTACACAGCTTACGGCTATTGCACAGTCAGCTGCGGCAGCACTCGAAAAGGTATTTGGTATCAATGTAAACAGCGACAGCGGTACGGCTCATATGGCAGACGATGCCGGCAGCGCAGCCGACAGCTATGCTGACATGGCGGAATCAGCCGAGGAAGCAGCCGAAGCCAATAAAAGAAGCCTTGCAAGCTTTGACAAGATCAATAAGCTAAGCGAGGACAACTCATCGGGCAGCTCGGCAAGCAGCAGCGGATCCGGTACGACGACAGCGCCTTCTTCTATGGTGTTTACACCAACTGTGGATACGTCAGATGCAGAGAGCAAATTCGATGAGCTTTTCAGAAAGATAAAGAAAACCGCAGGCGAGCTGCTGGATCCGTTCAAGGACGCATGGGATAATAAGGGGCAGCGGGTGCTTGACTCGCTAAGCAACGAGTTTGAAAAGCTCAAGGGTCTCGGCTCTGCGGTCGGAGCTTCAATATTTGAAGTCTGGACAAACGGTACGGGGCAGGAGACTCTGGAACACATTCTCGGGATCTTCAGCAACATAAATGACTTTACCGCCAGCATTGCCGAAAATCTGACAAACGCATGGACAGAGGACGGTCTTGGCACAGACATTATCCAGCATGCGGCGGATATACTGAACATCATTCTGGATCATACCGAGAAGATATCAAAGTCATGGGCTGACTGGGCTAAGGACGTTGACTTCGCTCCTGCGCTCGAATCCTTTGATAAGCTGGAAGAGGCGCTCGCCCCGCTTGTAGACGATATGGGCGATGCTCTTGAATGGCTGAACGAAGATGTATTACAGCCGATAGCAAGCTGGACTATAGAGGATGCTATCCCCGCCACACTCGATCTGATCTCCAGCAGTATATCCGCGCTGTCAGATATATGGGAGACCGCCTCGCCGATTATCAAAGACAAGCTTTGGGACGGATTCCTAAAGCCGATAGCAAGCTGGACGGCAGACAAAAGCATTAAGCTGGTCAAGAAGCTCGCCGACAATATCAAGCAGCTCGGCTCCAGCGTCACCGAGGAAGATGTAAATATTCTGCTCGACCTTGCCGAAGGTGTAGCTGCCATAGTTGCCGCCTGCAAAGGAAAAGACCTTGTAACAAGCTTTATTACGGCTGTCAGCGGACTTTCAAGCAAGATAGGACCCGCGTGGGCGACCGCTACTGCACCTATCGGGGCATCAGCCGCCGAAACGGGCGCTGCTGCAGGTGCGACCCTCGGAACAACTATCTTTGCAGCTCTGGCGGCAGCGATCGCAGGCTGGACTATCGGAAGTATGATCTACGATAAGTGGAGTGAAGAGATAGACAGCGTGCTTCACCCGCTGTTTGACGGAATAGTAAAAGCATGGGACGTACTAAAAGGCGGGATCAACGAGTATGCCGAAGGCTTTTCGGACAATTTGCTTGAAATGACTCAGGCATTCTCCGATTTCAACGCACTGATAGTAGGAACATTTGATGAAGCAGCCGAAGCTATTTCAGACGGTCTTATGAAGGTGACAGATTTCTTTTCAGAATCGTGGATTGCTATCAAAGAGACCCTGTCGGACTGGGGCGACTGGTTCAAGGCGCGGTGGGCGGATATCGAAAGCGCATTTATAAATACCGGCACATGGTTCAAAGACAAATTTAACGAGGCTTGGCAGAACATAAAGTCTGCCTTCTCGTCTATCGGTTCTTGGGCACGCTCCCGCTGGTCTGATGTGACCTCAGCCTTCTCGTCTGTCGGCACATGGTTCGGCGAAAAATTCACAACAGCATGGGGAACTATAAAGTCTGCCTTTGCCAACGTTAAGACCTTCTTTGAAGGCTTGTGGAAGGATATCAAGTCCCCCTTTGAGACTGTCGCGACATGGTTTGAGGAAAAATTCTCCGCAGCATGGCAGAAGGTCAAGGACGTGTTCTCGACAGGCGGCGCTGTCTGGGAGGGCATCAAGGACGGAATTGGAAACGTGTTCAAGGATAATGTTAATGTTATCATAGACGGACTGAATCAGGTCATTTCGGCTCCCTTCAATACAATCAACAGCCTTGTAGACTGGGTCAACAGTATCCCGCTCCCGCATTGGGATCCCGGAATAAGCTATATAGATGTGCCTCAGATACCCCGCCTTGCGACAGGTACGGTAGTTCCCGCCAATTACGGCGAGTTCCTTGCGGTCCTCGGCGATAACAAGAGATCTCCCGAGATAGTAACGCCCGAAACTACGATGGAGCAGGTGTTTGAGAGAGTGCTTTCTAAGCATGATCTCGGCGGCGGAGATATAACCATTGAGAACGTCTGGAAGGTGGACGGACACAAGCTGCATCGTGAGGTAGTCAAGGTCAATCGTGAAGAGGTACGCAAGACCGGTAACAATCCTCTTGCAGCGACTTAAGGAGGTGTGATGCTGCATGGTAGTTTTAACAGATGTTATCTTTGAGGACTTTAACGTCACGCTCCCGCCCTGCGCCAAAGGCGGAATCAATGTTTCTCCTCAACAGATCATGTCCGACAATGCGGGCAGAAATGCCAATACAGGCACCTTTTTCGGTGATGTAAAAGCGGTAAAAAATGTTGTGACGCTCAGCTGGAACAAGCTGACCGAGTCGGAGTTTGAGATCATCGATAATTGCCTGAACAACTTTATCAGCGATCACAGAGTAACCATGAGGCTCAGACCCTCCGAGGGATATGTTACGCGGCATTACTACCTTGCAGCAGGCTCTTACACATATACCACGGACGTGCAGCGAGGTGAGCAGGTGATGTACACCGGAGTAACGGCTCAGCTAATCGAGAGGTGAGGTTATGTATACGATAGATAACGCTGAAATATGCGCTGCACTCGATGCTGACAGCCGCTGCTTTAGGGCTATCCTTGATTTCGGAAGCTTCTTTATCTCCGGCGACAATGTCGGCAGGATAAGCATTAATGGAGGAAGTGTTCAGGACGAGCTGCCATGTATCGGTGATGTGGTATCGGCACAGGCGGAGATACTTGTCATGAATATACCCGAAGAGATAACAATGGAAGGGCTTGAATTCAGAGTATACATATACTGTATCTCTCCTACGGGACTTTCTTTGCGAGGCACGACACACGCTCAGCTTGCAGAAGTAAGTCATGAATTTTTGAGCAGGCTTACCCATGCTCAGATATCCGAGTTGGGTATCGGTGGTTTGCCGTTCCTTCCTATCCCGCTCGGAAAATTTACCGTACTCAAGTGCCGCAAGGGCAGCGACTACTACACGCTCACCTGCTCGGACAGGCTTCACTTTGCCGATAAAAAGTATGTTCCGAGGATAAGCTTTCCGAACAATTCTAATGCTGTCGTGGCTGATATTTGCGATCAGCTTGGAGCAGATACCGATATGTCGGAATACTCGGCGGCGTATCTGAAGGACTGCGATGATAGATATATCCTCACTTCCGACGGAAAGCGTCTGCTGCTTAGTACATGGCAGTTTGATATTCCGTCAGCTCCACAGGGCACTATGAGAGAGGTATTGTCATACATCGCTGCTATGCGGGGAAAGTTCGTCGTCATAGATCGAACGGGCACTATTGTTCAACGTTGGTATCTTGCTGATGGGCAAAGAAAGCTGGTGCTGGATAGAAACAGTGATGGAAACGCAGACGGTACGAACTGTCGCATTTCAGAGCACGATCTGGGCGAGACAAACATATCTGTGTCGTATCTAGTCTGTCATGTTGATGATAATACCACTTATACATCTGGATATTCAAGGAACAGAACGATGGAGTTTGAATGTCCGTTCATGACTCAGGAAAGACTAAACAAGCTGCGACGGGACGTTTCCATTCCTAGCTATATACCCTGCGAGATGACTCAACAGCTCGGGGATCCTCGTCTCGATGTATGGGACGGCTGGAAGTATAACGATGACGGTTCATATACCACGCTGCTTATGCTCAATATGCAGGTGATATGCGACGGCGGATTTATGATAGAGATAAGCTCCGGCGGAGATACGGACACTGAGTCCTATGCCGGCGGACGATATTAGGAGGGATAATTATGGCAGATGTTGAAGATTACAGCTTATCGTTTGAAGGCAACCAGATAGAAGCACTTTTGCAGAAAATAAAGAAAACTGTTTCTGGTAAAGTATCATTCGACAATACAAATTATCGATCAAGCTTTTCGGAATCCGGTTCTCATTTTTACCTTGAGGTTTCAGATAGTAGATTTTCACTGTTTACAAATCCGGTCTGCATAGTTACAGTGGATAAAGGGGAAGACACCAGAGGTTCAAATTCTGTGTCAAATCCAGTTGCAGTTGGGGAAGTTGATACATCTTCCGGGAAGCTGATACTTAAGGCTTATGTCAGGAACGGAACCAGCTCCAGCTGGTATCTTTCGGATACCCAAACAGGATATTTCAATTTTATAGTAACGGAGGCGGATATATGACTACGACAGAAAATTACGGTTTGAAGAAGCCGGAAGCAAACGACATTTACGGCGATTTTGTGCCGGGCATTTTTGCCGAGAACATGGACAAGATATCCGCCGCTTTTGGCGGCATGAAACTCCGCAAACTCACACAGACAGAGTATGATGCCCTGTCTGTCAAGGACCCCGACACCCTCTACACCGTGACGGACGGCAGCAAGGTGACGCAGTACCTCGGCGAGACCGAGCTGAAAAGCGGCTCC
>CACXDI010000141.1 GCA_902766335.1 uncultured Ruminococcus sp.
CTCAAAGCCTGATGATATTGAATCGACAAAAGGAGAATACCAATTTGAAGTGAATATAGATCAAGTAATCGTATAAATTCTGATTTAACTGAACAGAAAAAACAATACGATGCCCCGAAGCACTTTGAAATGCTTCGGGGCAAAACTTCTATATGGGTATCCGTCTTAAGGTATCGGAAGTGTTTTTTGTTATTGTTATTGCTATTTACTGCCCCGCACCCTTTATACGCGCCATGGCACGCTTGAGCGCCATTTGCGTGTGCAGGTACTGCTTGGTGGAAAGCTTCTGGCGCAGACGCTCCTCTGCTCTGGCGCGTGCCGCCTTGGCTCTGAGGACGTCTATCTCCTCCGGCTTTTCCACGGTGTCCGCAAACACCTTGACGTACTCGGGCATGACCTCGACGAAGCCCTCAGAGACTATCGCCCGCTGCCACTGTCCGTCAACCATGAACTTTATCTCGCCCTCCACAAGACAGCATATCATAGCTTCATGACCCGGCAGAACTCCGCGGCTGCCGTCCATAGAGGGAAATATTATATGCCTGCACTCGCCGCTGAAAAAATTCCTGTCGGCGGCAAGTATGTCCAGCTTGAATGTCTTTTCAGCCATAAACGCTTACTCCTCTTCGAGCTTCTTAGCCTTTGCCTTTACATCGTCAATGGTGCCAACGTTGTGGAACGCCGCCTCGGGATAATCGTCCATTTCGCCGTCGAGTATCGCCTTGAAGCCGCGCAGCGTCTCCTTCACCGGCACATAGCAGCCGGGAACGCCGGTAAACGTCTCGGCAACATGGAAGGGCTGAGACAGGAAGCGCTGTATCTTTCTCGCTCTCATGACCGTCTTCTTGTCGGCTTCGTCCAGCTCCTCCATACCCAGTATGGCGATGATGTCCTGAAGCTCCTTGTACTTCTGGAGAACCTCCTGAGTGCGTCTTGCGATAGAGTAGTGCTCCTCGCCCACGATATCAGGCTCCAGTATACGGCTGGTGGAATCCAGCGGGTCAACGGCGGGGTAGATGCCCTGCTCGACTATCTTTCTGGAAAGCACCGTGGTGGCGTCCAGATGTGTGAAGGTTATCGCCGGAGCCGGATCGGTAAGGTCATCCGCGGGGACGTATACCGCCTGCACCGATGTGATAGAGCCCTTGGTGGTTGAAGTTATGCGCTCCTGAAGCGCGCCCATCTCGTTCGCAAGGGTAGGCTGATAGCCGACGGCGGAAGGCATTCTTCCCAGCAGCGCCGACACCTCGGAGCCTGCCTGCACGAAACGGAATATGTTGTCTATAAACAGCAGCACGTTCTGGTGCTCCACGTCGCGGAAGTACTCCGCCATGGTAAGACCCGTCTGCGCAACTCTCATTCTGGACCCGGGAGGCTCGTTCATCTGTCCGAACACCAGCGCCGTCTTGCTGATAACGCCGGAATCGGTCATCTCGTGCCACAGATCGTTACCCTCACGGGAACGCTCGCCAACGCCGGTGAATATGGAATATCCGCCGTGCTCGGTGGCGATGTTTCTGATAAGCTCCTGGATAAGCACCGTCTTGCCCACGCCGGCGCCTCCGAACAGACCTATCTTACCGCCCTTAGCGTAAGGCGCAAGCAGGTCAATTACCTTTATACCGGTCTCCAGCACCTCGACTACCGGGCTCTGATCCTCGAACTTAGGCGGTTCGCGGTGTATCTCCCAGCGCTGCTCCGGCTGTACCTCGCCCGCGTCGTCTATAGTCTCTCCCAGCACGTTGAACATTCTGCCAAGGGTACACTCGCCTACCGGCACCTTTATGCAGCTTCCGGTGGAGACTACCTCCATGCCCTTGCAGAGACCGTCGCTCGCAGCCAGCATTATCGCACGGACGATGCGTCCGCCCATATGCTGAGCAACCTCCATTACTCTGGTCTTTCCGTCAAGCTCTACTGTAAGCGCGTCCTTTACCATAGGCAGAGTACCCTCGGGGAACTCAACGTCTACTACCGCGCCCAGCACCTGTACTATTTTACCTTTTTGTTTCATATCGTTTTTTTCAATGATCGTCTTCTCCATAATCAGCCCTCAGCTCATATCAGGTATCGGCAGTTTTCCTTAAAAACAATCCTTCCTGCCTAACCAGCATTTCTATCAGTTCCAGATCATCATCGGCTGCGCCGTATATGTCTATATTAAACCCGCCCGAAATGCTTATATTAAAGTACGGCGAGTCACCAAGCAGTAATTGAACTGATGAAATATCATTCTTTATGATATATCTTATAATATCCGCCAGCTCTTTAATGTCTAGACCGTTAATATCCGTATCTACCGGATAATTTTTCAACTCCCCACAATAATTCTCCGGAAGCTCAGTAAGAAATATCTGAGCCGAATAATAATTGATGATCTTCAACACTATCCTGACTATCTTTTCAGCATACTCGTCTATATAAGTATCCATCAGATATTCTTCAAGCTCAAAATAACCCTCGCTCTCCATAGTTTTAGGGAGAATATCAATAATATAGCCTGCACCCTCATGCAGTTCGTCTATAAGATCAAGCACGCTTTCTCCTCTGGCTTCTTGCGCCGCCAACTATCTCGGTTATCTCCTGTGTGATAGCCGCCTGTCTTGCGCGGTTATAATCAAGTGTCAGCTGGGATATCATGTCCCGCGCACTGGTGGTGGCAGAATCCATGGCGGTCATTCGTGCGTTCTGCTCAGAGCAGAAGGCTTCGGTCAGCACGCCGTAGATAAAGCCCTTGGTGTAGTTTGGCACCAGCGTATCCATTACCGCCTCGGGCGAAGGCTCGAACCTTGCAGTCCGGTGTCTCTCATTCGGCGGATCGGTGTCCTCAAAATCCTCGCGCTCCAGCGGGAACAGCTTAGTCACGGTAGGCACCTCAGCCGCCTTCACCATCCGGGTGTAGATAACATACACCTCGTCCAGCCGTCCCGTCAGGAAGTGCTCTGTCACCGTCTCGGCTATACGTCTCGCCCTGTACGGAGCGGGATCCTGCGCGGTATAAAGGAACTCCGCGTCGATGTCCGCGCCCTGCCGCTGGAAGTATGCCCTTCCCACAGCACCGATAGCGAACACCGCGGTATGCTCATGCTTTTTGAGCTCACTCTCGGCGAGCTTCATGATATTGTGGTTATACGCGCCGCACATACCCTTATCGCCCGAAACGATTATATACCCGTAGGTCTTATCCTCGGGAGCCTTATCCCTGCCGTTATCGAAGTAGGGGTGTCTGAACTCCTCGGTGTGTTTTAGTATGTGGTGTATCGTATACTGGATATTATCAAAATACGGCGTAGTCGCTTCAAGTCTGTCGCGTGCCTTTTTCAGCTTTGACGAGGAGATCAGATACATGGCGTTTGTGATCTTCATTATGTCATTTATGCTGGAAATACGCTCTTTGATTTCCTTCATGTTCGCCATAAGCTGTTCTCCTTGCTTTCTTATTATTGTTTTGTGCGGTCTGTCATTCGCCTTGCGACGAATTTAGGTCATTTCCCTCGCCGCGCTTGCGCTTGGCGTCGGGAAATTTAAAATCGGCACTGGTGGGGTTCACGCATTGTTTGCGAGGACGGTGCAGATAGTCCCTTTAACCTATATGGATATCTGATGCCGATTTTAAAACGGTAGGTGCTGGTGTAGGGCGGGGGCTTACCACCGCCCCTGACTTTTCTATACCGCCTTATTACGCATGGTTGCCCCTTGCGGGGCAATTGGGGACTCTGTCCCCAAACCCTAGCTTAGGGCTCCTCGCCCTAAGAACCTCGGCAGCCTCGCGC
>CACXDI010000142.1 GCA_902766335.1 uncultured Ruminococcus sp.
AGTTATCCCAAAAGCTGTTGGAGCAAGAAAAGGTGCAGGCACTTATTCATCAGAGCGAGTATTATTTTGAAAACGCTGATAGATTTGTTTTATCGGCTGAGGATAATAACCGTCTTGAAATATGTAAATCTTCAATGCAGGCAAATGATATAAACTCGCCTAACGATATTATTACTTTGCGTGAGCGGAATGATAGACTGCTATCGGAGATCAATACGCTGAAGAATTCTCTTGCGGAGAAAAAGAATAGGCTTTTGCGCTACTCAGATATTCGTGATACCTACAATGAAATATCCCAGGGTGATTATATTTCAAAGCTTGTTGAGGAAGAAAAAAAGCGTAGGGAGCAGGAGAAAAATAACGTTACTAAAAAACCTAACAAAACCTAACAAACGGAAAGGACGATGATTATTATGGCAAGAAAGGCAACATTGGAGAATCTCAAAAGAAACGCCGAAGGGTATAACGTAAAAATAACCGACCTGCTCAATCAGCTTGATGATACAAGAGAAAAGCAGGCTGCTGCTTGGGATAAGTATTATGAGCGTGAAAAAGAGATCAAGCAGGAGAAAAATAACGATCTGGCTGCCGAGGTAAAATCGGTGTTCAGCGAGGATATTACTCCTGCTGAATTTAAAAAGGAACTTGATGAACTTCTGCTGATTGATGAATTTAAGGAGTATATCGAGCATGAGAAAGCCGAACGCAAGGCTGCGTCGGAGAGGAAAGCGGCAGAAGAAGCTGCTAAGAAGAAGGCTGAAAGCGAGGCTGCCAGGGCTGATAATAATAGTGTTGTTGAAAATAGTGCCGTGCAGAATGTCTCCGATAATTCTATTGCAGACGGTATCTCAAAATAAATTCAAAAATTTAACGCAGTTTAGTATTGAAGAACACAGCGGAATATGTTATACTGAGGGTACGATATATTTCCGCTGTCGGAAAGGAGTTAGAAATGATAAGGCAGCAGAATAAAACCACCACAGATAGAAGGGTGGTGGCAGAATGAATATACAGGAACGCAAAAACAAAGAGGGTAAGATCACCTCATATCGCATAAGGGTGTTTGACCATAGGGACGCTCAGATGGGCAAGCAGGTGTTCCGCACTTTGTCGGTAAAGTATGACGATACAAAGTCGGCAGCATGGAACAAGAAGAATGCTGAAAAGCAGGCTGTGATATTTGAAAAGGGTATTGAGGAACAGACAACAAGCGACTCCCGCATAACCTTTGACGAGTATTGTGACTATGCTATCAAGATAAAGGAGCAGTCAAGCATATCTGCTTCAACAGCGTACAGTTACCGCAGCTACAAAAAGCGTGTCGCTCCGTACCTCGGTCATATTCAGCTGAAGAAAATGACCCCTGCTATGATAAACGGAGCATACTCTGCAATGCGTGATAACGGTCAGTCGAGAAATTCGGTGTATCAGCTGCATTTGTTTGTACACGCTATGCTTGCAATGGCTTTCAAGGAAGGCTTGATTCCCCGCAACTATGCAGACGCAGCAACACCGCCGAAGAAAGAGCAATCCGAGGTCGATGCGCTTAGCGAGGAACAGCTTGAAATATTCTTTGATCTATTATACAAGGATTCAAGCGAGAAAAACTATATGTACCAAGTGTTTTACAGTTTACTCCTTGCAACAGGCTGCCGAATTGGTGAGCTGTGCGCTCTCTCATGGGACAATGTGGATTTCGAGGAGAACCGCATACATATTTGTAAGCATTTTATCACCGACAGCACAGGCACGAGGATAGAGGAAGGCTGCAAGACAAACGCAGGTGACCGCTGGCTGTACATGGACAATGAAACTATGGATATGCTGAAAGAATATCAGAAGTATTACTACAAGACAGCTAAATCCTTCGGTAACAAGTGGAACTATTTCACTAAGGCGGTTTTCTATTCGTCACATGATCCGGGCAATTACATCAGCCCATGCACTCCCCGGACTTGGCTGAGAAACTTTACGAAGAAGAATAATCTTCCAAAGATACACCCGCACCAATTAAGACACACGGCGATCAGCTTACAGCTTCAGAACGGTATCAGCATACCAGAGGCAGCAAAGAGGGCAGGACACTCCCGTCCAGATGTAACTTTGAGAACGTATAGTCATACGCTCAAAGATAATGACCGCCATTGCTGCGAGGTCGTCACAAAGGCAATACCGAAAATGCCTAAGCGCAAGACAGGCTGACAGCTTGTAAGAAGATACGTTAAATGCAAGTTTTCACATCTTGCAGCAGCTTAAAAGTTGACCGTTTGTTGACCAAAGCGGTTTTCAAACGGTCATGGAAAGCTGCAAAGTGCTTGAAAATGCGAGGTTTGCGAGTGCAGGGGTTGATTTTTTAGCACAAATGTGTTATAATATAGCTATAATATTTTATAATACAGGGAGTGATGATAATGTATGATGTTGTTATCATCGGCGCGGGGATAACAGGTACTATGCTTGCAAGAAAGCTTTCGGCTTATGACCTGAAGATCGCGCTGATAGATAAGGAGAATGATATTGCAAATGGCGCTACTATGGCTAATTCTGCAATAATACACACCGGCTACGATCCGAAAGACGGAACTCTTATGGCAAAGCTGAACGTTGCGGGAGCAAATGCCTACGAGGAGCTATGCAGACAGCTTGGCTGCAAGTACAAGACTGTCGGCGCCTACATCGCCGCCTGTGGTGATGAGGAGGAAAAGCACTTAGACGTCCTTGCGGACAGAGCCCAGCGGCGCGGTATCCCCTATCGTTTTCCGGATATGGACGAGGTGAGGGGGCAGGAGCCGAATCTCTCGCAGAACGTGACCAGAGTGCTGGATTTCTACACTACGGCAGTCGTTTATCCGTGGGAGATAGCTATAGCCTGTGCAGAGGTGGCAGTGGGCAACGGCGTCGAGCTGTATCTCAACAGCCCCTGCGAGTCTGTTGAAAGGATCGGCGGCGGATATGCGATACGTACCCCGGAGCGCGTTTTGGAATGTAAGCTGGTAGTCAATGCGGCGGGCGTATATGCCGAGAAGATCGCGAAGATGATCTCCGACGACGTTGATTTCCACATCACTCCCCGGCGCGGCGAGTATTACGTTCTCGACAAGGACGCCGGGTTTGTAAAGCATATCATCTTCCCTGTTCCCTCAAAGGAAAAAGGCAAGGGTGTGCTTGCGGTGCCTACCGTTTTCGGCAACACGCTGATAGGTCCCAACAGCGACTTTGTGGACGATCCCGATGACAACGGCACCAGCGACGACGGTCTGGCTTACGTCCGCGGGAACATCTCAAAAACGCTTGACAATGTGCCGCTTTACCGTTCGATCAGGACATTCGCGGGACTGCGTCCCAGTTCCTCTGCGGGTGATTTTGTGATAGAAGAGCTTAGCGGCGCACCGGGATTTATAAATGCCGCCTGTATCGAGTCCCCCGGACTTGCCTCGGCACCGGGAGTCGCCGACTATATCATCGAGCAGTTTATCTCCGGACATCTGACTCTGACCGCCGACGAGAATGCCGTTATGACAAGAGAAGCTCCTGTCATAATGGAAGAGCTTTCGCCGGAGGAACAGTCTGAAATGATAAAAAAGGATCCGCGCTACGGCAGGATAATATGCCGCTGCGAGCAGATCTCTGAGGGCGAGATAGTTGACTGCATACGCCGTCCATGCGGTGCGCGGTCTGTCAAGGGAGTCAAGAAGCGGGTACGTCCCGGAATGGGGCGCTGTCAGGGCGGATTCTGCGAGCCTAAGGTAGTAGAGATACTCGCCCGGGAGCTTGGCATTGACCCGACAGATGTCGTGCTGGATTCGCTCAGTTCCAACATCCTCGAGGAGGTGAACCGTCCATGAAGCATTATGACGCGATAGTTATAGGCGGCGGAAGCGCAGGGCTTGCCGCGGCTATATCCCTTAAAGAAAACGGCATCGACAATATCGTTGTACTGGAAAAGGACACCGAGCCGGGCGGCATACTCCAGCAGTGCATACACAACGGCTTCGGGCTACAGACCTTCAAGGAGCAGCTCTCAGGACCTGCTTACGCCGAGCGCTTTATAAAAAAAGCTGCCGAGCTGGGTGTTGACGTAAGGCTGAATACCATGGTGACCAAGATGACCGCAGACAAGCAGGTCGAGTACGTCAATCCCGAAGAGGGCAACGTCACCGTATCCGCCGACGCGATAATACTTGCGGTAGGCTGTTACGAGCGTCCCCGGGGAGCTATCAGCATTACCGGAAAGCGCTGTGCCGGCGTTTACACAGCAGGTCAGGCGCAGAAGTATCTGAACATCGACGGATATCTGGTGGGCAAGCGGGTATTTATACTCGGCTCGGGAGATATCGGTCTTATCATGGCGAGGCGAATGACGCTTGAGGGCGCTAAGGTGCTGGGCGTTGCCGAGATAATGCCCTACTCCAACGGACTGCCCCGGAACATCAAGCAGTGCCTTGAGGACTTTGATATCCCGCTGTATCTGTCTCACACCGTCACCGAGGTGTTTGGAAAGGACAGGCTTGAGCGCATAGAGCTTATGGAGGTGGACGAGAACAAGTCGCCCATACCCGGTACAGAACAGTATTTCGATGTTGACACTCTGCTTCTGTCAATCGGACTTATCCCGGAGAATCATCTTTCGGACGAGATAGGGATAAAAATGGATCGCTCCACAAAGGGTCCTGTAGTAGATGACCGCTACATGACAAGCGTTGAAGGCATATTCGCCTGCGGCAACGGGCTTCATGTACACGATCTGGTGGATTTCGTCACCATGCAGGCGGCGCGTGCCGGAAAGGGTGCGGCTGAATATCTGAAAAACAAAAAGGACAGAGGCACTTCTATAACCGTGACCGCCGGCGCAAATGTGGGCTATACCGTACCCTCTGTCATTTATCCCGGTGATGTTACGGGCGATGTGGAGTTTTTCTTCCGTTCGACTCAGCCGCTTGACAATGTGGTGATAAAAGCCGTAAGCGGCGGCAAGGAACTCAGAACTGTCAAAAAGAGAAAGATCATTCCCTCGGAGATGGAGCGGCTCATGCTCAAAAAGGACATACTCTCCGGGCTGAGTGAAGATGTAGTCATATCCGTGGAGGTGATATCATGACCGAAAAGGAGCTTATTTGCGTAAACTGCCCTATGGGCTGCCGCGTCAAGGTTCAGCTTGACGGCGATAAGGTGATATCAGTAAGCGGCAATTCCTGCATACGCGGCAAGACATACGCCGAAAAGGAGTGCGTCCGTCCCGAAAGGATACTGACCACCACCGTCAAAGTCGAGGGCGGTACCCACCGCGTCCTGCCGGTGATCACCGACAAGGAGATACCGCTCGACATGATCTTCGATGCTATGGAGGTCATCAAAAAGGTATCGGTGAGCGCTCCCGTGTCGGAGGGACAGGTCGTCGTTGACAACATCCTCGACAGCGGAGCAAGCGTGATAGCGTCGCGGTCTATGAACAAGGCATAAAATCAAAACCACCCGGGAGATCGGGTGGTTTTTGTTCCTTTATTCCTTACTGTCAGAGCTGTCGGCAGTATCAGTATCAGCCGAAGAGAACGCAAGCTTGGGGTCAAGCGGCACCGGATCAGTGGGAAGACCCTTGTCATCAGTCTGCTCCGCCTGCTCGGCAAGACCGTTGGCGATAGCTGTGAAAAGCTCCATGTCCTTATCGTAATACTTCTGCATATCCTCTATCGTGCCGTCGAGGGTAGAAACGGGGCGGCGCATACAAAGGTGTATATCGTTGGGCAGGTTCTTGCAGTCAAGATCCTCCGCAAGAAATCCGAAATTTAAAGACAGGCCCTTTTCATCGACATACTTATTATCCGGGAACTGCGAGGGCAGATCGTCTACCATAAGCGCCTGAAAATCAGGGTCTGTATTTGAATCGGTGATGACCATGATTATTTTGCCCTGCTGGATATTGGCAAAGAACTTTTGGCTGTTGTTGTTGTACTGCATATCGACTTTGTATTCATTGAGAGCGCAGTTTATGATAGAAACGCAGACCTTTCCGTCGCCGTTTCTGTCGGGGACATACTGTTCCAGCTTTTGTTCGAGCAACTCGCGCTGGTCATCGAGGGCGAGGGCGTTATCACATATCAGCAGTATCTCAAGATCGGGCTTGACGTGTCTTACAGCGTCAACGATCATGAACGTCAATACCGCAACGCCAAACGCCGCAAGTATTATCCACATCTTTTCGTGATACCAGAAGTTGGAGACCTTTTCTCCGAAGCTGAGGACTCTTTCTTCCTCGTGCTCTTCCTTTATGATCTCGTCTTCTTCTGCGATGCCCGCCTTCATTTTGACAAGCTCCAGCTTGTCCTGGGCGATGCGTCTGTCGCGTTCCTCACGCTCCTGTTTTTCGCGCTTACGCTTTTCCTCAGCGATACGCCGGCGGTTCTCTATTATCTCCTGCTGTTTTTTGCGTTCCTGCTCGGCGTATTCGCGTTCAAATTCAAGATCGTCGTCGGGAAGAAGCTCCCCTTCCTCCACATCGGTATTTATTCCTTTACTCATTTATCTGTTTATACTTTCCTTTCATCTATATCCCGATATCCTCAAGCGGATCGGGGCTCAGCACGGCGTTTCTCAGAGCGTTCATACGTTCATCGAGAGAAGCGCTTTCCTCTGCACATTCGCAAAGTTCCTTCTGCATTTCATCGGTGAAAGCATAGGTCTTCTTATACTTCAGCTGATGCTCCAGCGCCGCCCAGAAATCCATAGCTATCGTGCGAAGCTGGATCTCCACCTTGACATACTGCTTTTCCTTGGGCAGGAATATCGGCACGATAACGATAAGATGTAGGCTCCTGTAGCCGTTTGGCTTGGGATTCTTTATATAATCCTTGGCATAGATGAGCGTAACATCGTCCTGCTTGAGCAGCGCTTCCGCCACAAGATAGACGTCGTCGATAAACGGGCAGGTAACGCGCACTCCGGCAATATCGTCAAGATTCGCCTCGATCGATTCAAGAGTGAGCGGACAGCCCAGCTTTTCAAGCTTTCCCTGTATGCTCTCCGGGCTTTTCAGCCTGCACTTTATGCTGTTTATAGGATTGCGGTCAAGGCTTTGAGAAAACGCTTCATTGAGCACATTGAATTTAGTCTCTATCTCAAACATAGCGCAGCGGTAATAGCTCATCAGCCGGCGGAACAGTTCGAGAAACATTCTTGTGCGGCGATAGTCCTCTGCTTCAAAGACCGTAAGATCATATTCATCAGCTTCTATGGTCTCAGCCGTAAGGATCTCATCTGCTGTCTTTGACATCATCTCTCTCCCTTCCCGTTCACTCTACCTCGGTGGCGACTCCGTATCTGTCAAACTTGTATGTCACGCCGTCGATCTCCATGGTGACGGAGGTGTAGGGTATGGCATTTGCGTCGGTGTAGTAACGCTGGGTGTTCCATGTACACCAGCCTTCCTTGGCGTAGCCGGCATCGCCTATGACATAGTAGATACCGTTAGACGCTGTGAAAGGTCCGCGCAGCTGTGCGCCCTTGTCAAGAAAATACTTTTTACCGTCGATCTCAGTCCAGCCGCTTCCGAGCTTGCCGTCCGAGCCGAAGTAGTAAGTGATATTGTCTATATCAGTCCAGCCGACAGCCGCCGCTCCGGAATCGGTGAAATAGTATGTCCCGGTATCGAATGTCACCCATTTGTTCTTGACAGCGCCGTTCATGGTCATATAGTAGGGCGTGCCGTTGTTCTTTTGCAGACCTACCGCTAACGCACATGAGGAATCGAAATAATATATAGTTCCGTCGATGTCGCGCCAGCCGGATACCGCGTAGCCGTTGCCGTCAAAATAGTATTTCTTTCCGCTGTCGGTCTTGAAGGTGTTCTTAGCCCAGCCCTTTCCCTCGGCATATCTGATGCCGTCAGCAGTCTTGGTAAGACCGGAAGGCAGAGCTCCGTCGGCAGAAAACTCCTGCTTTTCATCTTCGACATACATAGTGCCCGCAGCCATAACTCCGAAATCGCCGAAATAATAGCGCTTTCCTTCGATATTCTTCCAACCGGTAACGCGGGTGCCTGTGATCGGATCGAAGTAATACTTATACTCCGAAACGGTCTGCCAGCCGGTCTTTATGATACCGTCCTCGCCGAAGTAATGCTGATTGAACATTTTCTCCCCGAGCTTTTTGTATGCCTCATACTGATAATGCTCGTAGGTATCGTCCTTGAGGATAGTTTTCTTCAGCTCGTCAAGACGTTTCTGCTCGTCTTCGCTCAGCTTATACTTTTTCTTGTATTCCTTTGAATCAGGATCAAGCTCAAGACCCTTCTGATATTTCTTTATCAGCTTGTCGTCCTTTTTCAGCTGATCCTGAGCGTTTTTCTCGGCGACGGTATAATCTACCGTGTGAACAAAGCCTACAAGCGGCTTATGTGTTTTCTGATCGAAGAAATATGTATTTTTGCTGTTGGGATCGGTGTAAAATCCCTGCGAGACCTTTCCTGTCTCTTCATCAAAATGATAGAGGGTGTGGCTTATCTCCTGCCAGCCATAAAGCAGACGGTTTTTGCTGTCGAAATAATAATACTCCACATCAAGCTTAAAGAAGCCTCTTGCGGCTGAACCGTCATCCTTGAAATAGTACTTGCTTCCGTTATCCTTGAACCAGCCGGTAGTCATTTTTCCTTCGTCGGTAAAATGATAATGCTTGCCGTCAATAGTCTGCCAGCCCTTTACCATGTGGTAATCTTTGTCAAAATAGTAGGTATCATCGCCGATCTGCTTGAAGCCCAGAGCAAACACGCCGGTCTCCTCATCGGCGTACATATAGTACTTGCCGTCTTCCTTCCAGCCGTAATACATATTGCCCTTTTCCTGGAAATCATAAAGTGCACCGTCTATGGTGTTCATTCCGGTGACCATATGACCGTCATTGGCAAAAAAGTAGGTGTTGCCGTTTATCTCGGTAAAGCCCTTTGCCATTTGACCTTCGTTTTCGCCGGACTCGAAGAAATAATAGTTTATCCCGTTTATCTCGCAAAGACCGGTGATACGCTTTCCGTCCTTATCGTAGAAATATTTACCGTCGGTATCGAAGCCGATGTCCGGGAAGCCGTGATCGTTGAAATAGTATTCGTCGCCGTTGAAGTCATGCAGACCTGTCTTGAAAATGCCCGATTCGTCTGAGAGATAGTATTCCTCGCCGTCGATCTCAACAACGCCCTTGAGCATGACTCCCGACTTGTCAAAATAATAGGTATAGCCGTCATAATCCTGCCAGCCGGTCTGCATTATCCCCTTTTTGTCAAACAAATAAGACGCACTGTCGATCTGCTTGAGACCGACTGCACGTTCATGCGAAGAGCGGACGATATAGTAGGTGCCGTCCTCATTCGTATGCCAGCCGGGGGAAAGCTCGGCGTCATATCTGAAATACGCAGCAAGACCCAGTCCTATAAGTGAAGCGAATACCGCGGAGGTAAACACCATACCGACTTTCTTGCCGTGGTTCCGCATTGTAAAAGCACTCATTTTTCCGTTAATGCTCATAACTATACAATCTTTCCTTTTTGTTATCATAAAAAATCAACGTACATTGTTATTATAGCATAATCGGGATTTGATTTCAAGAGTTTGCTGCAAATTTCTCTCAAATTTCACTTTACGATCGCGTGCAGAGGACTATAGAAGAATATTAAACCTGCACGGTATGGAAATAAGAAACTATCATAAAATTTTAGCTGCAAATGCAATATATTTATAAATATAAATTTCACAAACAATCAGCGGTGTAATTGTATAATATAAACAAAAAGCGTGTTTATGCTTTGTCTTTAATGCTTATTGACAATGTTTGTGCTTTGATATATAATTATAGTTGTATAGATATGTATGCGAATATTTTCACCGTCTTAAACACAGACGGACGTATTCACAGAAAGGATTGATCTTTTTGACAAAAACAACACTTAAAAAGACGGCAGCGGCGGCTGTTGCACTGCTTTCAGCTTTCTCTATTGCCGGCTGTTCTTCCTCGTCCGGGAAAAACGAGACCACCGAAACTACTGTAGAGACGGTCAAGGTGGAGGACACCGACGAGATCGACGCCATACCCGATGACGCCGAGAAGGAGATACGCTGGCTCGGCACATATGACCTCAACCCTTCAAAGGGTCAGGACAAGACCGTTGAGATGACCCTGTTCAACAACAAGGGCGGCTCGGTAGTATGGGATCAGGTAATAGATTCCGAGAAGTTTGACAAGCTGGCTTCGGCGCTGATGTCAAAAAAGAACATACCCGACATCTTCAAGTACGAATGGCTCTCGTTCCCCTGTCAGGTGGTCAAGGATATGTACCAGCCGGTGGACGAGATCGTTGACTTTGACAGCGATCTGTGGGCGGACACCAAGCCTACCGCCGATCAGTTCGTGCTGGGCGGCAAGCACTACGTTGCGCCTATATCCTTTGAGCCTACCACATACATGATGTATGACTACGCCGTAGTCGAGAGCGAGGGTCTGGACGATCCTTATGAGACATATCTTGCAGGCGAATGGGATTATGACGCATGGGTGGATATCATCAACACCTTCTGCTCCAACGCTTCCGGCGACGAGGAGCGCTACGGCATAAACGGCTGGTTCAACACCCAGATAATCCAGCAGACCGGCAAGACGATGATAAACTACGATTCGGACACCAATACCTTTGTATCCAATCTGAATGACCCGGACATCGAGCGTGCGGAGAATATGCTCTATGAAATGGGCAAGAACGGCTATATCTGGGACACCTGGACCGGAAGCGCCAACAACACCCTCAAGGACGGCAACTGCCTGTTCTACAGCATGGGCACATGGGCTATGACAGGAAATGCCGGTCCCAAGGAAGGCGATGACTGGAGGATAGTTCCCATGCCCTCAGACCCCAACACCGAAGGAAAGTATATGTCCTCGGCTATGCTGGCGTATATGTGGGTGAAAGGCTCCACAAAGAAGGAGGCTGTAAAGGCATGGTATGAATGCTGCCGCATCGCCGCTACCGACGAGGAGTACATGGAAAACGGCAAGCAGAAGTTCCTCAATGCAAATCCCGGCTGGACAGAGGATATGTACCAGGTGCTCATCGACACAAGTTCCACCGACTACGTTCAGGTGTTCGACTACGGCTACGGCATATCGGGAACGCTTTCGGACGACAACGTTGCCGAGGACGGAAGCTGCGTCACCAGAAAGCTCTACGAGTACACCAACAAGACGGACGACGACGGCAAGCGCTACACCTGGGCTGCTCTGAGAGAGACCTATTCTGCTACCGTTGATTCGGAGCTGAAGGAGATCAACGACGCGATACAGGATTACATAAACAAGTAATATACAGAAAGGACGATACACTATGAAAAGATACAAGCGAGTGCTGGCAGGCACTATGGCGCTGGGAATGGTATTTGCCATAACCTCCTGCGGCAAGTCCTCCGGCAAAAGCAGCAGCGACGAGAGCTTTGAGCCTACCAACAATGTTGAGGTGGAAGAGAGCGACGTGATCTCGGATATCCCCGAAGGTGCGGACGCAAACCTGCTCTACCTCGGCGAGGGTGACCTGAACCCCACCAAGGGCAACAAGGAGACCTCAACAGAGCTGACGCTTTTCCAGCAGAAAGGCGGCTCCATTTCCTTTACTCCCACCACTCACGAGCAGCGCTTTGACAAGCTGGCTTCGGCGATCACCGCCAACAAGGATATCCCCGACATCTTCAAGTACGAGTGGATAGCCTTCCCTGCTCACATCGTAAAGGATATGTACAATCCCATTGACGATATCGTGGATTTCGAGAGCGATATGTGGGCTCCCACAAAGGACGTTGCAGACCAGTTCATGCTGCGCGGACATCACTACGTTGCACCGCTGGGATACCAGGCTTCGGCTATGCTCTGCTACAACGCTGCGGTCATCGAGGCTGAGGGTCTTGAGGATCCCTACGAGCTGTATGTTGACGGCGAGTGGAAGTGGAGCAAGTGGATAGATATAATGACCGAATATGTGGGCAACGCAAGCGGTGACGAGGAGAGGTTCGGAGTCAACGGCTTCTTCAAGTGCCATTTCGTCCAGCAGACCGGCAAGCGTATGATCGAGTACGATCAGCCCAACAACAAGTTCGTAAGCAACCTGCTTGACCCCGACATCGAGAAGGCAGAGAACCTGCTTTACGACATGAACAAGAACGGTCTTATCAAGGACG
Organism: uncultured Ruminococcus sp.; assembly: GCA_902766335.1. GTDB lineage: Bacteria > Bacillota > Clostridia > Oscillospirales > Ruminococcaceae > YE71. The sequence continues at coordinate 12,198 of CACXDI010000142.1, forward strand.
GCTGGATAGGCTCGGCAAGCGAGTGCTTCAAGCAGAACATACTTTTCTACGGCATGGGCGACTGGGCTTACACCGGCGCTTCGGGCCCGAAGGAGGACGACAACTGGGGCGTAGTTCCGATACCCATGAGCGACGACAATCCTCAGAAGATCACCACCTCCGACATGACAGCCTACATGTGGGTAAAGGGCTCCGACAAGAAGGACGCTGTCAAGACCTGGTTCGAGTGCTGCCGCGTGGCAAATACCGATCCCGAGTACGAGCAGACCAACAAGGACAAGTTCTTTGAGAACAATCCCTACTGGACTGAGGAGATGTACGGCGTGCGTCAGGACGTTGTGTCCGACGACTACATGATGATGTTCGACTATATCTTCGGCATATCCAACGTGCTTGCCGACGAAAAGAGCTTCGACGGCAACCAGAAGCTGGCAGACTATATGTACAGCGCCGTAGCCTCCATAGACGAGGACGGCAACCAGCCCACCTGGGCGCAGGTACGCGAGCAGTACAGCGCCACCATTGACACCGAGATCGAAGAGATGAACAAGAAAATGGCAGAGATCGGCGGCTGATCTGATATAATAGCAGTACAAAAAAGAGGACTCTTAGGGGTCCTCTTTTCTCTTAATTATCCTCTTCTTTTAGTTTTATGGTAATTGTAATCTCTTTTTTGTTATCCGGTCCAGTTGAATGATATTTCCATTCAACTTTCATACTATCACTAGTTTCTTTGTGAATCCATGTATCAATGTATTCCGCTTCTTCAAAATCATTACTAATCTTTTTTATTAAATCATCAGAAACATCTAAATCCTTTAAAACTAATTCTGCCATTTTTATTGAAGAGTCTCTACCAACGTAAAACAGTTGCCTTCTAGCAAAAGCCTCAGTTGCGTCGTATACAGAACTGTTATCATAAGAAGCTGTAAAAACTAGTTTATCATTGGTTTTACTTTTGGTTATAACTTCAAGTATTTCATCGGTAGAAATAATATTGTTATACTTTGTTTCCTCTTTATCATACCATGTTTCAAATTCTTCAATTGAATTATCATATAGTTTTTCTAAATCTACTTTATCTTCTTTTTCAAAAAAACCACAACCTGCAAGAATACAACAAGTTGTAGCTACGCATAGCATTTGCTTCAGATAATTATATATTTGCATAATATAACCCCCTGCATATTAATATTGTCTAATCTAGCACAATTAATACCAATATCAATATGATTCTATTCTATTTTCCTTTTCATAATAGTAACCATAAACGACAGCCTTAGTTTCATTAATTGCACTGAAGCTATTAAAAAACTCATCTACACTTTCAGAAAACTTCTCTATTTTGGAAAAAGGTACTATAAACACTTTCTCGTACATAGATGTTCTCTTGCCATTAAAACTAATATATTTGGCAACAGCTGTTATTTTACTTGCGCTTAAAAAAATTTTAGCAGCTTTAAAACTCGAACTTTGATTAGAGCTGTGTAAATTTGCTACGCAAATCAAATAGCAATTATACGATTCAAGCGCCATAATCATATAATCATAGTTGTTCAGATTATCCTTTTCATGATTAACTATCAGACAATCCTCGCCAATGTTCTTAAATATCAGTCGCTTATTATGGAATAAACTCCTGATAAAGGCTTTTCTATCTTCCGTCCACTTCATATGCATCAACCACCTTCTATTTCGCGAATTTTAGAACCATATGGTTCTAATACTATAATTATATCATCATTTAATGGTAAAGTCAATAGTATCAAACGGTACTATTGAAATTTTGTTAAATACCAACAAAAAGGAGATATGATTATGTACTTTCAGAGATTGCGCGATCTTCGGGAGGATAAGGATATGAGCCAACAGCAGGTTGCGGAGCTGTTATTCACAAGTCAGACAGTTTACTCTCGTTACGAAAGGGGCTTTCGCACACTGCCTATCGAACATCTCCTGATACTAGCGGATTATTATGATGTTAGTACGGATTATATCCTCGGAAGGACTAATAACAAGCGTGTAAACAAATAACAGTACAAAAAAGAGGACTTGTGCGAGTCCTCTTTTCTATTCTATTGACTTCTCTGCCCTGCTGTGATATAATGTAAAATGCTCAATAAGAGAAGAAATAATGACCGGAAGGAACGATCATGGAATACATTCAGATAGGAAACGTGAAAATAGAACGGACAGCGGCGCTGGCGCCTATGGCTTCGGTGGCTGACAGGGCTTACCGGCTGATCTGCCGGGAGTTCGGGGCGGCTTATACTGTAAGCGAAATGATCTCCTCGAAGGGGCTGTGCTACGGCGACAGGAAGTCGGCGAAGATGTGCGTCCTGGACGACAATGACCGCCCTACCGCCATACAGCTTTTCGGCGAGGATCCGGAGTTTGTCGGGCGGGCGGCGTATATGCTGGGTGAATACCGCCCGGATATCATCGACATAAACATGGGCTGCCCGGTGCCGAAGATAGTAAGCGGCGGCAGCGGTTCGGCGCTGATGAAAACGCCCGAGACAGCACAGCAGATATGTGCGGCGGCGGTCAAGAACGCGGGTTGTCCCGTGACCGTCAAAATGCGCATCGGCTGGGACGAGAACAGCATAAACGCCCTCGACTTCGCCAAGCGAATGGAGCAGGCGGGAGTGGCGGCGATAACCGTCCACGGGCGCACCCGCCGGCAGATGTACTCGGGCAAATCCGACTGGGATATGATACGGCGGGTCAAGGAATCGGTGAGCATTCCCGTCATCGGCAACGGCGACGTGGATTCTGCCGAGAGCTGCAAGGCGATGTACGAGCAGACCGGCTGCGACCTTGTAATGATCGGGCGCGGCAGCTACGGCAGACCGTGGATATTCGAGGAAGTGCGGCACTACCTCACCACCGGCGAGCTGCTCCCCGAAAAGCCGGTGACCGAGCGCATGGAGATAATGCTCCGGCACGCGCAGATGCTTATCGCCGACGTGGGCGAGCAAGTCGCCATGAAGGAGATGCGCCACAACGTGATCTGGTACGTCAAGGGTCTGCACGGAGCCGCAGGCTACCGCCGGGAGTGCGGGGAGGTCACCACTTTCGCACAGCTTAAAGTGCTGGCGGAGAGGGTGGCGGAGAATAACTCTGAGGGGTAATAGTAAAAAAAAGAGGACTTATTTTAGTCCTCTTTTGCTTGTTGTAAAAAAATAAATAAGAATACCTGCCAAAGCTTGCAATACTTATATAAGTATGCTATAATAATAAGATAGCAATAATGAGATCAGGTGATAAAATGGGAACACTATACATAGTCGGCACGCCTATCGGGAATCTGGGGGACATGACCTACCGGGCGGTGGAGACGCTCAAAAGCGTGGACTTTATCTGCGCCGAGGACACCCGGGTCACGGCTAAGCTGACGAATTATTTTGAGATAAAGAAGCCGCTGGTGAGCTACCACGAGCACAATGCGGGAGCGGTGGGCGAGCAGATCGCCCGGAGGATACTGGGCGGAGAAAACGCCGCCGTTGTGACCGACGCTGGTATGCCCTGTATCTCCGATCCCGGCGAGCTGCTGGTAAAGCGCTGCGCCGAGCTGGGGGTGGAGGTCAAGGTAGTCCCGGGACCCACCGCCGCCATGTCGGCTATAGCGATCAGCGGGCTCAGTACGCAGAATTTCAGCTTTCGCGGGTTTCTGTCGGTGAACAAAAAGCAGCGGCAGGCGCACCTTGCCGCCATACGCGACTGCCCCGACACGCTGATCTTTTACGAAGCGCCCCACAAGCTCAACTCGACACTCGCAGACCTGCTGGAGTTTCTCGGCGACAGAAAGATCGCAGTCTGCCGCGAGCTGACAAAGATACACGAGGAAGTGCGGAGGACGACTCTTTCCGAGGCTGTGGAATACTACAACGCCAACAAGCCTAAGGGCGAGTTCGTGCTGGTCATCGAAGGCGCTCAGGCAGAACAGTCCGAAAATACGGACACTATCGAAGCGGCGCTGGCTCAGGTGAACGCCCTTGCGGAAAAGGGTATGCGCCCCGCTGACGCCTGCCGTGAGATCGCAAAGGTCAGCGCTTTCTCAAAGGGTGAGCTGTACACCGCTTATCTGGAGGGCAGGGACAATGCTTGACATCAGACCCATGACGGAGGAGAATTACGCCGCCGCCGCCCTCATCGAGCAGACCTGCTTTTCTGACCGCCCCTGGACAGCCGAGCAGTTCCGCGAGGAGCTGTCGCTCGACTTTTCGCGGACGTTCATCGCCTACTGTGACGGCGAAGCGGCGGGGTTCGTGAACATCTGGCTGACGCCGCCAATGGCGCTTATAAACAATATCGCGGTGCTTCCCGATTTCAGGCGGCGGGGTATCGCGCAGGAGATGATAAACGCGGCGCTCTCCGTATGCGAAGATTGCAGCTCGCTGACGCTGGAGGTCAGGGAGAGCAACGAGCCGGCGATAAGTCTGTACAAAAAACTGGACTTTTCACAAGTCGGGCGGCGCAAAAGGTTTTACGAGAACCCGACGGAGGACGCGCTTATAATGACAAAATTCTTTCGCAAGGGAGAGTACCAATGAGCGATATCAAGGGACTTTCGGTGGAAATGCTGGGCGGCACGGGGCTGAACATCTCGGCGGCGCACCGCTTCGGTACTGACGCATTCCTGCTTGCGGATTTCGCCGCTCCCCGCCACAAGGACAGAGTCATAGACCTCTGCTCGGGGTGCGGGATCGTGGCTGTGGTGATGAAGCTGAGGTTTCAGCCGAAGCATATCACGGCGGTGGAGATAGAGCCGGAAGGCACCGAGCTTACTAATATGACTGTCCAAAATAACAGACTGCAAGACTTTGACGCCGTATGTGCCGATTTGCGGGAATGGAAAGCGGAGCGGGAGGCGGACGTCATCACCTGCAATCCTCCCTACTTCGCCGAGAGCGCAGGCTACCGCAGTCAGACGGCGGCGACTGCCCGACACGAGCTGCTCTGCTCCATTGGTGACGTATGCCGGGCGGCAAAGCGCTCGCTGAAACTCGGCGGCAAACTCTGTATCTGCAACCGCCCCGAGCGGCTGTGCGACATCATGTGTGCCATGCGTGAAAGCGGGATCGAGCCGAAGCGGGTGAGATTTGTGTCCAAAAATGCGGACACTCCGCCCTGGCTGGTGCTGGTGGAGGGTCGCAAGGGCGGCAAGGCGTTTTTGACTGTTGAGAAGCAGTTTTACACGACGAATCCCGACGGCAGCTTTTCAGATGAGTTGAAAAGGGTGTATCTCTAATACACCGCTCTGCCCTGCGCCGCTTCGCTGCTGCCCGATATCATCTATTCTCTGTATCTGGGCAAGACATCCTCTTACTACAAAAGCATAATTTCAAACTCGGATATGGTGGTTTTTCAAAGATTTTTTACGATAGTCGGCGAGACGATCAGCGGCTATTTTGGATAAGGAGTTGTGACTCAATGAAAATATTAGGAATAGAATCCAGCTGCGACGAGACTGCGGCTGCGGTGGTTGAGGACGGAAAGCGGGTGCTTTCAAATGTGGTGGCTAGTCAGATCGACGAGCACAGGCTGTACGGCGGCGTGGTCCCGGAGATAGCCTCCCGCAGACACGCCGAGAATATCTACTGGGTGGTGCAGGAGTCGCTGCTGAAAGCCGGCTGCACGCTTGATGATATCGACGCGGTTGCCGTCACCTACGCTCCCGGGCTTATAGGGGCGCTGCTGGTGGGTATCAGCTTTGCGAAGGGTCTGGCTATGGCTTCGGACAAGCCGCTGATACCGGTACACCACATCGCGGGACATATCGCCGCGAACTACATTACCCATGACGATCTTGAGCCGCCTTATCTCTGTCTTGTGATCTCGGGCGGTCACAGCCATATCATCGAGGTGCGGGACTACACCCACTACCACGTTATCGGGCGCACCCGTGATGACGCGGCGGGCGAGTGCTTTGACAAGGCTGCCCGGGTGCTGGGCTACGAGTATCCCGGCGGTAAGTTCATCGACGCGGCGGCAAAGCTGGGAGACCCCAACGCCTACAGGCTGCCCAAGCCAAAGATCCCCGGCAGCGAGTTCGATTTCAGCTTTTCGGGGCTGAAAACTGCGGTCATCAATACCGTCCACAACGCCGAACAGAAGGGCGAACAGCTAAGGCGCGAGGACATGGCGGCGAGCTTCCAGAAGACTGTCGCGGACACGCTTGTGGAGCGCACCATGGCGGCGGCAAAAATGCTTGGCAGCAAAAAGCTGGCGATCGCGGGGGGCGTGTCAGCAAATTCCGGCGTGCGGACGGCATTCGAGAAAGCCTGCGCAGACCGTGGGATAAAGCTGTATATGCCGGAGCTGAAATACTGCGGCGACAATGCGGCGATGATCGCCTGTCAGGGGTATTACGACTACCTCGCAGGAAAACGTGCTGACGAGAGCCTCAACGGTATAGCAACGCTCTCGCTGGACAAGATATCGGAGTAAGGCTATGGAACATATCAGACCGGCAAGACCGGAGGACGCTTCGCGCATCGCCGAGCTTATTGTGGTAAATTACAGAGCAAATTTCTATCCGTTTTTCAAGAATGACCCCTTTTATTTCGGAGAGCTCAACGTCATTGATGTAGCCTCGGAATACACAGCCGGCTCGGAGGCGCTGGAAAATACCTGCGTATACGACGACGGCGCGGTAAAGGGCATGATACGAACAGAAGGCGCCGAAATAAAAAAGCTCTTTGTGGAACCGCAGTTCCAAAACCGCGGGATAGGTCAGAAGCTGCTTTCCTTTGCAGTTGAGCAAAAAAACGCTTCGTGGCTTTGGGTGCTTGAATACAACGAAGGCGGCAGAAGATTCTATCAGAGAAACGGTTTTATCCTTACGGGCGAGAAAATGCTCGAGGATGACTGGGTGCCGCTGCTTAAAATGGAAAAACAAAATGACTGCGGCATTATCGGACAAACAAACACAGATAGGTGATAGACAATGATCTTTGAGAAAGCTAATGAAAGTGATATAAAAGATCTGACAGAGCTGAGGATAGCATTTCTTACGGAGGACTACGGCGAGATATCTGCGGACAAATTATCGCGTATATCTGCAAATCTGCCGCCATATTTCCGCGGACATCTGAATAAAGATCTGTTCGTATACGTTTGCAGGAACAAAGGGCTGATAGCAGGCTGCTGCTTTTTGTATATTTCGGAGAAGCCCTCAAATCCGTCTTTTATAAGCGGTAAAACAGGCACAGTCTTGAATGTATATACCAGACCCGAGTACAGGAAAAAAGGCATAGCCCGTGAGCTGATGAAAATGCTTATCACAGAATCAGAGCAAATGCGTCTGGACTTTATCGAGCTGCAAGCTACCGATAACGGATATCATCTGTATAAGTCCTTAGGTTTTGAAGACGCAGTATCAAAATACCATAGCATGAAATATGTAACAGATCACAATAACGCTGATAAAAAGCAGGTGAAATAATGAAACTTCTTGCAATAGACGGAAACAGTATAATGAACCGGGCGTTTTACGGTATCAAAGCGCTGTCCACATCAAAGGGCGAGTATACCAATGCGCTTACCGGGTTCATGAACATTTATCTGAAAGAGTTTGAGACGGTCAAGCCCGACTGCGTGGCAGTGGCGTTTGACCTCAAGGCTCCCACCTTCCGGCACAAAGCGGATCCTAACTACAAGGCTAACCGCAAGGGTATGCCCCACGAGCTGGCGCTTCAAATGCCGCTTATCAAGGAAATGCTCACCGACATGGGCATAAAGATAGTCGAGTGCGAGGGCTGGGAGGCTGACGACATTCTCGGTACGCTGTCGAAGATATTCTGCGGCGGCGACGAGTGCGTGATACTGACGGGAGACCGCGACAACTTACAGCTCGTCACCGAAAGCTGCACTGTGCGGCTCGCCACCAACCGCGAGACGGTGGTGTTCACGCCCGATAAATTCCGCGAGGTCTATGGTCTGGAGCCGATACAGCTTATCGAACTGAAAGCGCTTATGGGCGACAGCTCCGACAACATCTCGGGCGTCAAGGGCATTGGCGAAAAGACCGCTTCACAGCTTATAAAGGAATGCGGTTCAGTCGATGAACTGTACAAAAGATTGGACAGCTTGACGCTTACGCCCTCGGTTCGCAAAAAGCTTGAATCGGGACAGGAAGACGCAGTCAACAGCCGATTTCTTGCCACTATCGTCACCGACGCGCCGATAGACCGGGACAAGCAGACATATGTCATCGGCACACAGGATGACGCGGCGCTCAAGGAGCTGCTTGCCCGGCTTGAAATGAACAAGCTCATGCAGCGTCTGGAGCTTACCGGCGCCGCTGTTTCGGAACCTCAGCCGGTAGTTAATAAGGACGCAGCTCCCCTGCCCGTTGAGCAGCTCACGGCTGAGACGCTCCCCGAAGGCGCGTCTGAGTTTGTGTTTGACGGCAGCAGGCTGGCGGTGGTCTCCGGCGGCAAGGTTTATCACACCGACAGCAAAGAACTGATACTGAAATACTTCTCCGCAGAAACGGAAAAGCGCTGCTTTGAGGGCAGGACTCCCCACCTTTACGCATTTGAGCACGGCATACATCTGAACGGGCTTGCCTTCTGCTGCGATCTGGCGGGGTATCTGCTCAACTCCCAGGCAAGCGGCTACACGGCGGAGAATCTTTGTCTGACCTATCACACGGCATACCGCAGCGACATGGGCGAGTACGCAGATGTATGCTCGCTGGGAGACCTTTGCGAAGCCTTGAAACGTGAGCTTGATCTTGCGGAAATGAACAAGCTTTACAACGATATCGAGCTGCCGCTCTGCGAGGTTCTGACTTCTATGGAGTATTACGGCGTGCAGGCGGATTCCGAGGGTATACGCGCTTTCGGAGACAAGCTGAACATCAAGCTGGAGGAGCTTACAAAGGACATCTACGAGCTGGCGGGCAGCGAGTTCAATATACTCAGCCCCAAGCAGCTGGGCAAGGTGCTCTTTGAAGACCTGGGACTTCCAGCCAAGAAAAAGACCAAGAGCGGCTACTCCACCAACGCGGAGGTACTGGAATCCCTCGCCGACAAGCACCCGATCGTGCCGCTGATACTGGAATACCGCACGCTGGCAAAGCTCAACGGCACCTATGTTGACGGACTGCTCAAGCAGGTGCATGACGACGGCAGAGTACACAGCTATTTCAAACAGACCGAGACCCGCACCGGACGTATCAGCTCCACCGAGCCGAATATGCAGAATATACCTGTCCGCAAGGAGATCGGGCGGGAGATGCGCAAGTTCTTCACCGCGAAGGACGGCTGTTTGCTGGTGGACGCCGACTACTCACAGATCGAGCTGAGGGTGCTGGCAAGCGTCTGCGGCGACGAGAATATGCAGGCGGCATTCCTTTCCGGAAAGGATATCCACACCTCGACAGCGGCGCAGGTGTTCGGGCTGCCGGAGGACTTTGTTGACAGCTCAATGCGCTCGGCGGCGAAGGCTGTAAACTTCGGTATAATCTACGGCATCGGGGCATTCTCGCTGTCGAAGGACATCGGAGTAAGCGTCGCCGAAGCGAAGAAGTATATACAGAACTACCTCGACAACTTCTCAAAAGTGTCCGAATTTATGGACATGACCGTAGAGAATGCCAAGCGTGACGGATATGTCACCACCATATTCGGGCGAAGAAGATATATCCCGGAGCTTTCTGCTTCAAACAAAGTCATGCAGGCATTCGGAAAACGCGCCGCCATGAACGCACCGATACAGGGCGCGGCGGCTGACATCATCAAGCTTGCAATGGTCAAGGTATACAGGCGTCTGAAGCAGGAGCTTCCCGAAGCGCGGCTGATACTTCAGGTACACGACGAGCTGATACTTGAAGTCCCCGAAGCGCAGGCTGAAGCTGCGGAAAAGCTGCTCAAGGAAGAAATGGAATCGGCTGTGGATATGGCTGTTCCCATGACGGTGGACGTACACTCGGGCAAGAGCTGGTACGACGCCAAGGGCTGATAAAAGAAAGGAAGATAGATATGAAAAGAAAATACGCACTGCTGGGAGAAACTCTGAAGCACACCATGTCCCCGCCGATACACAAGGCGCTGTTTGAGCTGCGCGGGCGGGATTTCGAGTACGAGATAGTCGAGGTAACTCCCGATGAGCTTGCCGGCAAGGCTGCCTATCTCAATTCCCTTGCGGGATATAACATCACTATCCCTCACAAAATGGGGATAATCGAGCACATCGACAGGCTTGACGAAACTGCTAAGCGCTACAATTCCGTCAACTGCGTCGATAACAAGGACGGCGTGCTGACCGGCTACAACACCGACTGCGTGGGATTTCTTGAAACGATACGCGCTATGAAGGTACACCTTGACAGAAAGGTGCTGCTAATCGGCTGCGGCGGTGTGGGACGCATGATGGCTATTGAAGCCGCACTTGCGGGCGCAGACCTGAACATCGCCGTTCTGGAAAGCGATATACCCCTTGCCGAGAAGGCTGCCGCCGAGATCAGGGATATGAAGCCCGACGCCGCCATAAGCATTATCGACATCAGAAAGATAGGCGCTACGGCGCACTTTGATGTTCTTCTGAACGCTACGCCGGTGGGTATGTACCCGAAGGTTGACGGCTGCCCTGTTCCCGACGAGATCATCGCTGCCTCCGACTCGGTGTTTGACGTCATATACAATCCCGGCGAGACCCAGCTTCTCAAAAAGGCTAAAGCTATGGGTAAAAAATGCTCCGGCGGCATGGCTATGCTGGTATGGCAGGCTGTCAAGGCGCACGAGATCTGGGACGGCGACACATATACCGACGAAGAGGTACGCGCAATAATCGACGAGATGCAGGCACAGGTGGACAGGGATTTCCCCTTAGACTGACATGAGCGTGAGGTGACTTATGAGATTAGACGGCTTCGGATTATTAGTCGAGGACATGGTAAAGATGATACATTTTTACAGAGATGTCCTCGGCTTTGAGATCAAAGAATCGGAAGACACATCGAATGTTTATCTGGTAAAGGACGGCACTCTGTTTCTGCTCTACGGCAGAAAAGACTTCGAGAAGCTGACAAACCGAAGATATGAATACATCAAGGGTCTGAACGGACATTCCGAGATAGCCCTTTACGTAGACACATTTGCAGAGGTGGACGCCGCGTTCAAGAATGCGGTGGAAAAGGGAGCGACGCCGGTGCTGGAGCCGGAGCTTGAACCCTGGGGACAGCGCACCTGCTATATCGCTGATCCGGAGGGAAATCTGATAGAGATAGGCTCTTGGGACAAGCCGTATGAACAAAAGGATGAGTAACTCCGATGCAGATGATATCCGCCTTGAAATGAGATCATATCTTGAATTTGCCTGCCCTGCCTATATTCATATGCTGAAAAACACCCTTCCGTCATCGGATCATGTTATAGACGGTTCTAATACTAATCCCTAAAAGGTTAGTAGACAAAGATCGGTGCTGACAGCTCAGCAATCTAGGAAAGCGACCGCAGTTGGGCTGACGCCCTGCAAGGGAGCTTGACGACGAGTGATGAGCCGTCA
>CACXDI010000143.1 GCA_902766335.1 uncultured Ruminococcus sp.
AATTGGGGACTCTGTCCCCAAACCCTAGCTTAGGGCTCCTCGCCCTAAGAACCTCGGCAGCCTCGCGCGGCTGCACCCGCTGCTTTGCCTACATAAAAGAACTGCTGCACTTTGGTGCAACAGCCCTTTTTGTCTATTCAAATAATACGTAGCCTTCACGCAGGCACATTTCCCTCACCTGATCGTAGGGCAGCGAAAACATTTTGTGACATCTGCCTGCCTCGCCTACCGTGTAGATCTTCAGCGTGCAGGTGTGGTAGAGCATTTGCAGCGGATCACGCACTATCCTTATGCGACTGATGTTGGACTTCGGCAGGAATACCTTGTGGAACTTGTACCAGCGGCAGTAGTTCATGACACAGCCCTGACCGCTGAAGCCTACCGAGGTGTTGAACGCCGCCGTCGCCTTGACTATCACCAGCCACAGCAGCGGCACCGTGAGTATCACCAGCAGGGCGTTTATCTCGCGGTGTCTGCCCATGAAGGTATGCTCCAGCAGCTTCATGGCGACTATCGGCATTACAGACCAGACGGCGGGCATGGTGACGAACCGCCTCACGTCCGAGGCTGTGCCGGTGCGTACCTCCGGCTTGGGCAGCGGAAGGTCAGGAGTAAGGAGCCTAAGGGTGGTAGTCACCCGGCGGTAGGTGGTTATGGGTATCAGCGCTGATATCTCGCGTCGGCGCTTGCCGTAGCCGGTGCAGTCCAGCGTTACCGAGCAGATACGGAACAGCTTCATCAGCAGCGTCTGGGTGAGATCGTAGTAGTTTATCTTGTCCCGGTTTATTATATGCCGGCGCTTTATCATGACGCCGCTGCGGATAAAGAACTGCTTTTCGCTGCGGGACACCGTGAATGACCAGTGCCTCGCTAACGTGGCTAAAAACGATATGAACCAGCAAAGCACCACGATACCCGCTATCAGCAGCACCGCCCTCGGCACCAGCTTCGAGAGGTTGAGGAACTGCCGGTCTATCTTGTCGAATTCGCCGTTGACGCGCCGGAGCATCTGCTGCTGGGTCTTTAGTCCAAGTATCTTGTAGACCTCGAACATGAAGGTGCCGTAGAGCGCTACTCCCGTAAGCGCCGACGAGAACAGCAGCGAGAACAGCATAAGGTGCAATTTTCGCGGCGAGTAGGTGACCTTCGGCTTGACGTAGTCGCCGTTGGAGATGAACTCGTAAAGCAGGTCTGCGTTTTTCCCCGAAAGCACCAGCTTCAAGTCCTCGCGGGAGACGGTCTTGGCGTTGGTCTCGGCGTATATGGTGTGTACCTTAAAGGGTCTGCCGTACCAGGTCTGACAGAAGCTCACCGACGTGAGCTGGGAGAAGTATATCTTGGTGGAGATTATCCCGAAAATGCCCGAGTGGGCGGTTATGCCGTCATGCTCTATGTCGAAGCGGACGAATATCCACCTCAGCACCGCGATCGCAAAGATACCCGCGATCGCCAGGATATCTACCCAGTTGGTGCGTATCCACTCCTGGAAGTTGAAGTGGGAGGCGATGAGGTATTTGGACAGCGGTATCAGCAGCAGCCACAGGTTGCGGCTGGTGTAGTGGAGCAGCTTCAGCGGGTGCTGACGGTGCCGGAAAAACCGGGATATCTTCATGCGGGTGTTTTTCATCTTGCACCGCTCCCTTCGCTGTCGGGGATAGTGTCGGGAAGCACTTCCTCGCCGCTTATCATGCTGTTGACGGTGGCGGCTATGTCGCGGGCGTCACGCAGGCGCAGGAATGAAAGCACTACTCTCGATCCCAGCGCGTTTATCACCACGAAGTTGAAGCCGGTGATGATCCCCAGCGGCGTGGCGATAACAGATATGCTCTTTACCGAGCCTATGGGCATATAGTCGTCCTTGAAGTAGAAAAACCCGCCCGAAGCCGCGATCTCGTTTTTCGTGATGACTACCTTAGCATGGAAGAAATAGTGCGGGATAAACAACAGCGCCGATATCAGTATCAGCGTCCACATTATTCCCGCCGCTATCCGCAAGGATCCCGCAGGCAGCAGCGCCGCATACCGGTAGATAAGAAAGCTGAGCACAGCTCCCAGCCCCGCTAAAACTAAATAAGCACAAAGCATAGCCCTCTTAGCAGGCAAATACCTCTTCACCCACACCCCTCCTTTCGCGTGATGATAGTGATCTTCTTTGGGGACTCTGTCCCCAAACCCCTGCAAGGGAAACTGCAAACGACCCTTCGGGTCTTATTGCTAAGAGTTCTCTGCGAGAACTCCCAACAAGGGTTATCCCTTGACCTTTCCTAAAACTTCTCGCTATTTTTGTGATTTGGGGCTTTAGCCCCAAATCGCAAAAATGACAAAAAAGTTTAGGAGGGGTCTAGGGGTGACCATTATAAAGAGTTTGCAAAGCAAACTCATAGCAAATAAGCCCAAAGGGCGTTTTGCCGGAGTCCCCCTAGCGGGAGTCTGAGGGCAGAGCCCTCAGAGAACAGCACTCGCATGGCGTGTAACGTGGCAGCCTACGTTGACGGAGACGGGGAGACCGGCTATGTGAGTGGGGGAATGTTCGATGTTTACGGCGAGGCAGGTCTGGGTTCCGCCGAATCCCTGAGGTCCTATGCCGAGGCGGTTGATCTTTTCAAGCATTTCGGCTTCTAAAGAAGCGTAAAGCTCGGTGTCGGCGCGTTGTGATACCGGGCGGCAGAGGGCTTTCTTTGCAAGATAAGCGCACTGCTCGAAGTCGCCGCCGATACCCACTCCGATAACCATAGGCGGGCAGGGGTTGGAGCCTGCCTTGGCACAGACGTCCACCACCCAGTCAACTATCTCCTCGCGGGTGACGGAGGGAGTCATCATTTTCAGCTGCGACATATTCTCGCTGCCGAAGCCCTTGGGGGCTACCGTGATGTACACCTTGTCACCGGGCACCATATTCATATGGATAACAGCCGGGGTGTTGTCATTGGTGTTGACACGCTCAAGGGGATCGCCCACCACCGACTTGCGGAGCAAGCCCTCGGTGTAGCCCTGAGACACGCCGGCGTTTATGGCGTCTATGATGTAGCCGCCGGTGAAGTGTACCTCCTGACCCACGTCTATGAACACCACAGCCATGCCGGTGTCCTGACATATGGGCAGCGTCTCGCGCTCGGCGGCGTCGAGGTTTGCTAAGATATCATCGAACACTCCCCTGCCGACGGGGGACTGTTCCTTAGCCGCGCCGCATTTTATGCAGTCGCACATATCCTCCGGCAGCCTGAGATTTGCCTTTATGCAAAGCTCCTTTACCGCCGCTGTTACCTGTGAAACATCTATATCTCTCATTGTTATCATCGCCTTACAGTGTATTTTTTACCGCCCTGCCGCCGGATATCACCAGCGCAGGGTCACTCATTATCTCGAAGGGCATACCGGAAAACAGCACCATGTCCGCCCGCTTACCCGGCTCCAGCGAGCCGGTGATGTCGGAAATGCCCGCTATCTCCGCCGCCGTGACGGTCACGCTCTCCAGCGCTTTCTCAAAGGTCAGCCCCGCCTTCATAGCTATACCTACGCTTACAGGCAGGTATTCTATGGGTATCTCGCTGTGGTCGGTGCATATGGCGGTCTTTATCCCCGCCGATGTCAGCACCGCCGCATTTGCGGGGGTGACGTTTGCCATTTCCGGCTTGCAGGGATCGCAGAGAACGGGTCCCACCACGGCGGGGACTCCCTCGGCGGCAAGCTCCTCGGCTATCAGATGTCCGTCGGTGCAGTGTATCAGCACCGGCTCCAGCCCGAACTCCCGGCTTATGCGCAGCGCCGTGAAGATATCGTCGGCGCGGTGGCAGTGGAAGTGAGCCTTCAGTTCTCCTTTAAGCAAAGGCAGCAGCGCCTCGCACTTTATGTCATAGTCGGGGTCATCGCGCTCCGGGTCATCCTTAGCCTCCATGTACTGCCGTGCCTTCTCCAGCATTTCCCGGATAATGGACGCTATCGCCATACGGGTGAAGGGAGTCTCGTCACGGTTCATGTAGGTCATCTTGGGGTTCTCACCCAGGGCGAACTTTATGCCCGCCCGCCGCAGGCACATACTGTCTATGCGTCTGCCCGAGGTGGTGACGGCTATGATATCCCCCGCTATGGGATTCATTGAGCCGGGTGATATGAGCACCGCCGTGACGCCCGCCTCCCGAGCCTTCTGAAAGCTTGTATCCATAGGGTTTATGGCGTCTATAATGCGAAGCTGGGGGGAGCAGGGCTCCGACTCCTCGTTGAAGTCCTCAGCCTCCACGCCGACTCCGGCGGTGGTGAGACCCAGATGTGTGTGCGCGTCGATGAATCCCGGGTAGAGGGTCATGCCCCGGGCGTCAATATCGCCCTCTGAGACAGACTCCGGCTCGCCTGCCGAAAGGCTCTTTATAAGCTCGCCGTCCGTCTCTATCCAGCCGCGCTCTATTACCTCGCGGCGGGAGTTCATCGTGTATATTTTTGCGTTGTATATCTTCATATTCTGTCCTTTACCTGCTTCCCGTGCTGCCGAAGCCGCCCTCGCCGCGGGCGGTGTCGTCCAGGCTGCCAGCTTCTTCGATCTCCGGGGTGATGATAGGGGTCACCACCAGCTGGGCTATGCGCTCGCCGGGCTGTATGGTGTATGCCGTCTGCGAGGAATTGTGCAGGGGAATGAATATCTCCCCGCGGTAGTCGAGATCTATGACCCCCACGCAGTTGGCAGGCGCGAGCCCGTGCTTTGCCGCAAGCCCTGACCGCGCGTATGTAAGCAGCACGTAGCCGCTCTCCGCTTCGAGCTGGGCGGCTATGCCGGTGGGGACTTTTTCGGTCTCCCCCGGCTGTATGGTCAGCGGCTCCGCAAGGCAGGCGCACAGGTCATAGCCTGCGCTCTGCGCCGTCATGCGCTCCGGCAGCTTTGCGTCCTCGCGCAGTCTTTTTATTTTAAGCTTCATTTCGGGCAACTCCTCTGTAGTAAAGTCCGCGGGTGATGTTCTTCGCCGCCGCGGGTCTGCCGCTCATAAAGGCGGCGGCTATATCCCGCACCTGCCCGGGAGTCTCGTCATAAAGCTCCAGCACCATGAAATCCACAGCCGGGAGATCTGCCTGTCTGTCGGATACCGAGAGTATGTCGGGATTGAGCAGCTCCACATAGCCCTGCTGCTTTGAACAGCGGACTTTAAGCTCCCGCCCGGTGCGGTCATAGAGCTGCTTGCGGCAGTTCTTGCAGCCGACCTGCGCCCGTATGGGGCAGTTGACGGTGAGCATCATGGGCAGTCTGCCGTATGCCATTATCCCGGCGGGGATATCCCCGCCCAGGGCGTTTATCTGCGCCGCTTTCAGCTCGGGTGAGAGTATGACGTCTGCAAGCCCCAGCCCGGCAAGCTTTTCTATGGCAAGGGTGTTGGTGACGTTCAGACCCATGCCGCCGTGGGGGATAAGCCCAAGCTGCCGCGCAGTCTCGATGTGGGCGTAGTTGGTGCAGAGCATATGCTCCGCGCCCGACTGTATCAGCCGCGCGGTGTCGCGCTCCTCGTCGAAGGTGAACCGGGGCATGAGAGCCCCCAGCTTTTCAGCGGGGAAAAACTCCGCCGCTTTTTTTATCTCCTCCGGCGGCAGAAATACCAGCTCCACCATACCGGGGTCAAGGGCTGACAGCTGTTCCGCCGAATGTGCGGTAATGCGTATACTATGATGTATATGCCGCCGGCGCCGGGAAGTTTCCCCGGACAGCAGCTGTCCGGCGGCGGCTCTGTCGAAGTCTGCCGAGGGAGTGTAAAACTCCCGGCGTTTGCGGCAAAGCTCTGCCGTGAGCTCGCGGCGGGCGCTGTTCAAGGCTCCCGCGGGAACGGCAAGTCCGTCCTCTATATCGCAGGTGAGGTCTTTCAGCTCAAAGAAGCTGTCGCCCAGCTTTGAGAGCTGTTTTTTCACAAATTCGCTGTCGCAGGGACGGCTGACCGCAGGCTCGGGGATATCCCCGGTAAAGCTCGCTGTAAGACCGTTTTCCTCTGCTGCCGTGACGGTGAGGGGCTGTCCCGCTTTTACCGTCACCGCAAAGCTCACCGCCGAGCGCTTGAACTCGCGTCGGTAAAGCTCGTGGATCCTGGGATATGCCGACTTTGCCGCCGCCGCGTCCTCCTTGGTGCGCCTGCCGAACATGGCAGCGCCCCGCTTTGCGGTGTAGTAGCCGTCGGTAAAGCCGCCCCGGGAGAACACCTCGGACAGCAGCTTTTCGTCGTAATCCCCGCCCTTTCGCGCCTGCGAGGCGGCGTGTGCCGAAAGCGCCGCGTACTCGGGACGCTTCATGCGCCCCTCTATCTTAAAGGAGTCCACCCCCGCCGCTTCTATCTCGCGCAGGTGGGGCAGGTGGCTCATGTCCTTGAGCGAGAGCGCGTAGTCGCCGCCGCCCTTTTTCACCGAGCAGGGCAGACGGCAGGGCTGAGCGCAGCCGCCGCGGTTGGCGCTGCGTCCGCCGGTGAGGGCGCTCATGTAGCACTGCCCCGACACGCTCATGCAGAGCGCTCCGTGGACGAAAACCTCGGTCTCGATGTCGGCTTTGGCGAGCCGGGCTATTATTTCGGCGGGAAGCTCCCTTGACAGCACGGCACGCTCAAAGCCCAGCTTTCTTGCGAACTCCACGCCCTTTTCCGTGTGGAGCGTCATCTGAGTCGAAGCGTGGAGCGGCAGCCCGGGGCAGCATTTCTCCGCCATGCTCTTTACCGCAAGATCCTGTGAGATCACCGCGTCGGCGCCCGCCTCGCATATCAGCGCGAGGGTATCGGCGAGGGCTTCAAGCTCGTCATCGAACACCACGGTGTTGACGGCAACGTGTACCTTGACTCCCCGCTCGTGGCAGAAGTCTGTTATGCGGCGCAGCTCATCGGCGTCGAAGTTGCTGGCGCCTGCCCGGGCGGAAAAGCGCTTCAGCCCTAAGTAGACGGCGTCCGCGCCGCAGCCCACCGCCGCCACAGCCTGCTCATACCCGCCGGCGGGAGAGAGTATCTCGGACATTACTTATTGGTCTTGGGGGGAAGCCCCGCCGCCGCACCTCTTTCGGAGAGGGGAGGAGTGACTCTGGGCTGGGTCTGCACCGGCGCGGGGGCAGGTCTTGTCTGCTGAACGGGGGCAGTCCTTGCGGGCTGCTGTGCCGGCTGAGCAGGCTTTACGTTAGTCTGCCCGCCGAGAGCCCGGTCTATGCTCCCCTTTATCATCTGATCGGCAGTTTCCTCGCTGGAAAGCTGCTGACGGAGCTTTATCTCCTTTTCCAGCTGTCTTATGCGCTCGTCGCGCTTTGCAAGCTCCTTGTTGAGCTTTTCTATCTGAGCGCGGGAGTCGCTTGCGTCCTCGGCATAAGCGCTTATCTGGGTGCGGATATTCTGCTCGGTCTGCTTGTTCTTCACCAGCTCGTCCAGGCACTCCAGCGAGATTATCGCCGCCGCGTCCTGTATCGACAGAGTGCTTTTCTGCTCCCGCAGCTTTGCGAACCGGTTATTGAGCGTCTCCGCAAGCTTCTCGGTATATTCCGGCGACTCGTCGGTAGTCATGGGATAGCTTCTTCCGTAGATGTTGACAGTTACCTTGTTCTTCATTTTTATATCCTCCTTAACGTTTTTGTCTCGGCAAATGGCACTAATAGCCTATTATATCTATTATACAATATAATGCAAGAAATGTAAAGGGCTTTCGTGGGATTTTTTCACCCTGACCCGAAGTCCGGACAAAGAAAAGCCGCAGCAGTTAAATGCCGCGGCTGGATATGTACGTATTGCTTTGTGTGCGCTTTTTCTCCGGAAACTTTCATTCAGCGAAAGTTTCCTCAAAGGATATGCTGAACGGCAGCTGCCGACCTTATCATCTACTCTGCCGTCGGGGGCGGCTCGTTGGGGATCTCGGTGTCTGCCGGCTTGGGCGGCTCCACGTTGGGGACATCCGCCGGGTTCACGGCGTTCTGGTACCAGAGGTCTAAGTCCACCGTGCCTTCAATGCCTTTTATCTTGCCGCTGCCGCTGCACTGCCATATGTAGCTGTTGCCCTCAAAGCTGAGGTCATAGTTTGCTACCCAGCACTTCGCCGTGCGCGCCGGCGAGCTTTCGCCGCAGTTCCAGAAGGTGTCCAGGAAATTGCTGCTGCCGTAGAGCATGGTGCTGTAGCCGTTCTTTTCCAGCTCCGCCGCAAATGCGTCGTATACGCGGTTGAGATCGTTTAAATTTATGCCGTACTCCTGGAAGGAGACAAAGTTCTCCCAGTCGAAGGCTACCGGCAGATCGAGCTTCTCGCCGCCGAGCTTGCCCGCTAACCAGGCTGCTTCCTCACGGGCGGCGTCAACGGTGGTGGCGGTGCTGTAGAAATATACGCCACGCTGTATCCCGGCTGCCTTTGCGCCCTCGAGATTCCTGGCGAAAAACGGGTCTTCTACGATGCCGTCCTTGCCGCGGTAGCCCGCACGCATGATGCAGAACTCGCAGCCCGCGCCCTTTAGCGACGCGAAGTCTATCTCCTTCTGCCACTCGGAAACGTCGATTCCCTTCAGAGGATTCCCCGCCGTGAAGTTTGACAGGGTGGAGAAATCCATTTCGGTGCCGGCGTCTATCACCTGCTCGCCCACCGACTCCGCAACCTTTATCGGAATGGTGAGCTCGGTGCTGTTGCCGGAGGAATCGCTGACGGTGACTTTTATCTCGTAGTCGCCGGTGGTGTACGGATCCAGATCCCCGGTGTAAGAGGCTGCGGGCGCTCTGTCGTAGTTGTCGGCGTAGCTTATGTAGTTGTCCAGCTCAAAGGCGTTGCCCCGTACCAGCGTGTTGCTGCCGAAGTTGAACAGCACCGGGGGAGTCTTGTCAACAACGTTGTACTTCACCGTCTGCTGCTGTATGTCGCCCTCGTGATCGTAGATTATGTTGACCTCGTGCTCGCCCAGCGCCGAAGTGTCTATCGTGGCGTCGGCGTTGGATATCATGGCGTTGCTTGCCGAAACCAGATCTCCAACCGTCATCCGCGTGAAAACGTCCACCTCGGACTTGGTCTCAAGCTTCAGCTTAGCGGTCTTTTTGGGCGCGGCGGTGGTCTCACCCACAACGGGAGCGTCAGCCTCCACAGCGGCTGCCTGAGTGGTAGTGGTCTCGGTGGGAGCTGTTACCTCAGTTACCGTGGTGGTGGTCTCAGAAGCGGTCTCTGACGGGGCGGAAGCCGCCGTCTTTCCGCATGAAGAAAGCAGCGCCGCAGCTGCCAAAACCGCTCCGGCGCGAACTATATCTCTTTTTCTCATAATGCCGCCTTTATAGCCGCCAGGAACTCGTCGTACTCCTCGAAGGCGGGAAGGTCGGGGTTGTCAGCCTTGATAGCGTCGGTGCTCCTGAACAGGAAGCCCGCCTTTGAAGCGCGGATCATTCCCAGATCGTTGAAGCTGTCGCCTGCCGCGATAGTGTCGCAGCCCGCGTCATGCAGAGCATTGACGGTAGTCAGCTTGGACTTGGGGCAGCGCATCTGATAGCCGGTGATCTCGCCGTTCTCGCCTACCTCTAAGGTGTTGCAGAGAATGGTGGGATAGCCGAGCTTTGCCATAAGCGGCTTTGCGAACTGGCTGAATGTATCGCTTATGATGATGACCTGAGTCTCGGCACGCAGCGCGTCTAAGAACTCCTTTGCGCCGGGCATGGGGTCTATCTTCTCGATCGTAGCCTGTATCTCCTTCAGACCCAGACCGTGCTCCTTTAAAATGGCAAGTCTGTACTGCATCAGCTTGTCATAATCGGGCTCGTCGCGGGTGGTCTTTTTCAGCTCGGGGATACCGCTCGCCTCAGCGAAAGCTATCCATATCTCGGGCACCAGAACACCCTCAAGGTCTAAGCATACTACGTTGTACATATTGATTCCTCCTGTTTTTTCTTTTCCACAGGGAGATATGCTCCGCATATCTCTTTTTTCCTATTCTGTCCCTTAGGGGCAGATCGAAATATCCAGTTCGCCGAAGGCGAATTTGAGGACGCTGTCCTCAAACAGGGATATTTCTAATGACCAAACTCTCCGCGTTTGGTTCAGTACACCCGATGCGATTCGAACGCACGACCTTCAGAGTCGGAGTCTGACGCTCTATCCAGCTGAGCTACGGGTGTGTGTAACGCCTTTAGGCGTTACACACACAACGAGTTTTACTTCGCGGTCAATATGACGACCGCGATTTCGCTTCGCGAAACCGTAAAACTCGGGTGCATAAGCGCCCCAAGCGTTAGTTTTTATATATTGAGAAAGTTTACATAGCGTAACAGGTAAAGTATCCCGATAAGCAATCCGAACCCTACCAGCATGAGTATTGCGCCCATTAACAGCATTTGCTTAGGTTCGTCCGAATTGCTTCCGTCATTTCGGGAACGTTTTGATTTTTTCAGACCGATAATGACATATATTGCGCCAACAAGCATAATGAGCAGCGGTACGTGATCAAAGTAAAGAAATACCTTGAGATTCTCGAAACTCACGCTGTATCACCTCGTACTGCCCCAATATAACATGAGTAACATCAAAAGCAGCGTCATCATCAGACAAGTTCCTGCTGCCATGAGCTCTGTTGCTTTTTTAGTGTCCCTTCCAGTTTTTGTACACCGTATCATTTTTACCGTTCCGACGATAAGAAGTATTATCCCGATAGCAAATGAACCAAAGATGTATACATAAAACAGGATTTCCATTCGGTATCACCTTATCCCCGCCGCAAGACAGACAACGCCGATGAGCAGCGAAAGGGCTATGACTATCCCGAGCAGCAGAAGCCCGGGCATTACCTTATCTTGCTTCCGCAGGGCAGGCTCTGATCGGGGAATACCACCGCAGCGCCGCCGTCGGGGTTGTCGGCTGCGAGTATCATGCCCTGACTCTCAACGCCGCAGAGCTCCGCGGGTGCGAGGTTCGCAACGATGATGACCTTCTTGCCTTCCAAGTCCTCCGGCGCGTACCAGGGAGCTATGCCCGATACTACCTGTCTGCCGCCCATGCCGTCGTCAAGCTGTAAGCAGAGCAGCTTCTTGGACTTCTTTACCTTCTCGCAGGACTTCACCAGCGCCACGCGCAGGTCCGCCTTTGCGAATTCGTCAATGTCTATCTGCTCGCCCACCGGCTCGGGGGTGAACAGTTCTTCAGCGGAAAGCTTAGCCTTTGCCGCCGCCATGTTGGCTTCGATTATCTTGTTCAGCTCGTCGATCTCCTTGTCCATGTCGATACGCGGGAAGAGTATCTCGCCCTTGTGTACCGTAACATCGGCAGGCAGAACGCCGAATTTGTCCGCGTTCTCATAGGAGCATACCTCAGCCGGCGCGCCTATCTGCTCCCATACCTTGGGCATGGTGTTGGGCATAAAGGGACTCAGCAGAGTG
This sequence comes from uncultured Ruminococcus sp., assembly GCA_902766335.1. Lineage (GTDB taxonomy): Bacteria > Bacillota > Clostridia > Oscillospirales > Ruminococcaceae > YE71. Next base: position 11,319 of record CACXDI010000143.1, read on the forward strand.
GATATCACGCGGATAGACTCCAGCAGGTTGTAGAGCACGCTCGCAAGACGCTCGCGCTTGCTCTCGTCCTTGCCGAGCTTCCAGGGCTCGGTCTCGTCGATATACTTGTTGGCGCGGTCAACGGCGGTGAAGATCTCCTCCAGAGCGTTCTTCAGGCGGGTCTCGTCGATGCAGACGTCCACCTTGTCACGCAGACTGGTGATAACAGAGATCAGATCGCTGTCCGGATCCTTCTCCTCGCGCTCAACAGGGAGCGTGCCGCCGAAGTACTTGTCCGCCATGGCAACGGTGCGGGAAACCAGGTTTCCGAAGCCGTTTGCAAGATCGGAATTTATCCTCTTTATCATTATCTCGTTGGAGAATGCGCTGTCGGCGCCGAGAGCCATTTCGCGCAGTATGTGGTAGCGGATAGCGTCCACGCCGTAGCGCTCGCCCAGCATGAAGGGGTCTACCACGTTGCCCAGCGACTTTGACATCTTCTCAGCCTCACCCTTCTTGTTCTGGAAGGTTATCCAGCCGTGAACGGCAAGGTGCTTCGGCAGAGGCATATCCAGTGCCATGAGCATAGCCGGCCAGATTATAGCGTGGAACCTCATGATGTCCTTAGCCACCATGTGAATGTCCGCAGGCCAGTATTTATCGTAGTCGTCATACTTGTCATTCATGAAGCCCAGCGCGGTGCAGTAGTTGAACAGCGCGTCCACCCACACATACACAACGTGCTTGGGGTCAAATGTCACAGGCACGCCCCAGGTAAAGGAAGTCCTGGAAACGCAGAGATCCTCAAGACCCGGCTTGATGAAGTTGTTGACAAGCTCGGTAGCTCTCGTCTTGGGACGGAGATAATCCGTCTCGGTGAGCAGCTTCTCTATCCTGTCGGCGAAGGGAGACATCTTGAAGAAGTAAGCCTCCTCGGCAGCCTCCTTCACCTCGCGGTGACATTCGGGACAGCAGCCTTTCTCGTCCAGCTGACTGTCAGTCCAGAAGCTCTCGCAGGGGGTGCAGTACTTGCCCTTGTATTCGCCCTTGTATATATAGCCCTTGTCATAAAGAGCCTTGAAAATCTTCTGTATAGCCTCAACATGGTAGTCGTCGGTAGTGCGGATATAGCGGTCATATTCAACGCCCATGAACTCCCACAGCTTCTTGAAGCCTTCAACTATCTCGTCAACATACTGCTGAGGGGTAACGCCCTTCTCTCTCGCCTTGTCCTCTATCTTCTGACCATGCTCGTCGGTGCCGGTAAGGAACATGACGTCAAAGCCCTGCATTCGCTTGTACCTCGCTATAGAATCGCAGGCAACTGTAGTATAGCAGTGCCCGATATGCGGGTCGCCCGACGGGTAATAGATCGGGGTAGTAATGTAGAACTTACTCATTTTCATATCCTCCTCGGTAAAAATCGCGGTCGCCGCCGGCGATCGTACATATTATTATACTACATTTTAACAGCGTTGTCAAGAGCAGGACGAAATATAAAGACCGGGAGCCATAAAAACTCCCGGTCTGTAAAGTCCTCTTGACCTGTATATCACTTGGTATTGCTCAGATTCCACCTGAATGTGGAGATACGAGTAGCCTTGGTGTTGTCCAGATTCCAGTTGGCAAAAGCCGAAGCGGGATCGAAATAGCGGTAATCCTGCTTAGCCCTCGACTTGTTGAAGGAAACAGCCGAAGGAGCATTTCTCTGAATGACAGCACCTATACGGTGATGATCTCTCTCGAAATCCAGTATCTCCTTAGCGGTAGTCTGACGGGAGTCGCATATATTATATGTACCCTCGTAGCGTCCCTGAGGTATATTCACGATACCCATGATGAAATCCACATAATTATACAGACAGCAGAAGGAGAATCCGTACTCGCCCTCACGGTAGATGTAAGCGACGTCGTCCTTCTTGTCATATACCCTCTCACGCAGATTGTCGGTGAAATCCGCGGTGTATATAGGCGCAACTCTTGCGATAACAGGCACGGTATCCGACTTCTTGAAAGCCTTGAGCAGCAGCTTTTCGCTGAGCAGCTTCATATCAACGTAGTTGCCCACGCCCTTTTCAGGCGTAGCCTCTCTGATAGGCTCTCTGCCCTTCTGTATGCCGTACACCTGAGTGGTGCTGGTAAGGATGAAGTTCTTGACGCCCGCCTTGTCGGCTGCGGCATAAAGATACTTGTCTACGATCTTGCTGGTCTTCATCTCGGCATCGGTTATCATAGCGTCCAGATCATTGTCTGCGGTGCAGGCAAGATGTACCACGGTATCAATGCCGTTGCTCTCGATCATGTTCGAGATCGACTTTGCATCTGTTATCTCACACTGTGTAAAGGTATAGTCGGGATTGTCTATGAAGTTATAGCAAGCCTTTGAATCGGTGCCAAAGACCCTGTGCTTCTTCTGAAGCAGCTTTTCTATAACTGCTGTAGCCATCATTCCGGCAGCGCCGGTAACAAATACGTTTGCCATACCCTCACTCCTTTCTTTATCTTAAAATAGTAATACCGCCTCATGCCGAAAGGCAGCGGCACTCCCCCGGCTGCGTAAAAAACATACGTTCCGCGCCCCATGGCGCACCGTCCCGCAGTCTTAAGGAGAATCATATAGATATTATAACACACTTTTTTTATTTTGCAAAGGGGTTTTTGTATTTTTTGATAAATTTTTATTTTCTTTATAATTTCACTTGCATAAATTTGTGAAATGTGATAGAATTACTACTGTATAGATAAATGTTAAGGGCGAATTGCGCCTATTTATGTAAAATATTAAAACTAAAATACAGAGATATTTCTTTTATTTATCTGCTATAGCTATAGGGGAAGACTTAACATAAGGTGATATAACATTGGAATATTCAAACTTACTCTTTGCGTCCGTGCTCCTGCCGCTGTCGGCACTGGCACTGTTCTTCGACAGATCGGCGGAATACAAAAATCTTGTACTGATACTGACGTCGGCTCTGTTCCTGCTGTGGGGCAGACCCATACTGGCGGGGCTGATACTCCTCTCCTGGCTGGCTGACTACCTGCTGGCGCTGGGGATAGAGAAAATTCCGGGGGCAAAGCTTATCTTCCTGGGGGCGGATATAGTCTGGAACGGCGCCATATTCATACTATACATGAAGCCCTGGCTCACCGGACATCTTATCAAGGACGCATTTATCCTGCCCGGAATAGCGTTCTATACCCTCAAGAATTTCTCATACGTGTTCGACGTGTTCTCCGGCAGGTGCAAGGCGGAGCATAATCCCTTCTGCCTTATGACCTACTCGGTGGCGTATCCCTTCCTGCTGGCGGGACCCGTGGTGCGCTACGGCGATATGGAGCCTCAGATAAGAAAGCGCTCGCTGGACGCGGGGCTTTTCAGCGAGGGTCTGTGCAGCTTCGCGGCGGGACTGGGCAAGACGGTGATAATACTTCCGGTGCTGACCGGTCTTACCGATCTGACCCTGGGCGCCGACGAGCTTACCCGCGGCGGCGCGTGGATCGGCATAGCGGCGTTCTTCGCGGCGGCGTATGTGGGCTTCTCCGGAGTTGCGGACATGGGCGCCGGCATCGCCCGGATAAACGGCTTTGACGTAAAGGACAACTACCAGCCTATCTCCTGCGAGAGCATGGGCGGCAGCTTTTTCAAAAGCTGCAACACGTCTATGGCAGAGCTTTTTGACGACATAAGACAGCAGAGCGGCAGCAAAGCCGTGTCGCTGGTGCTTACCGTGCTGCTGGGCGGCGCGGCAGGACTTTTCTACGGCGGCGGACGCTACTGGATACTTATCGGCGCTATGGCGGGCGTGTGGCTGGCAGCTGAATTTGCCGTGGGCTACGACAGGATAAAGAGCCTGCCCTGGGCGGTAAGATTTATCGGCGCCCTGGCGGCGGCTATGCTGCTGGTGTCGGCGTTTGCCTTCAAGACTCCCGCTGAACGCCATATCTGGACCAATGCCATGCTGGGCAGAGGCGTCTCCGGAGGTTTTGCCAAGGGAGTCGGCAGCTACCTCATACATAACATATTCATTCTGCTGGCGGCGGTGATATATGTCACACCGCTGAGACGGCTCATCACCGTCACGGCAGAGAAGATATCCAAAAAGAGCGAAAAGAACTACGCCGCGGTGCAGCGCATAAGAACAGCGTTCCTGGCGGTGGTAATGATAATGAGCTACCTGCTCCTGGCAGCGGGCAAGCTCTGATAAGAGGACAACAGCTATGAGAAGAAAAGAACATGACGACGCTGTCGTGCGTTTCCTGGAATCGCTGGAAAACGTTCCCGAGCAGCCGGATCCGGCTCAGCCGCTGGATGACGCGCTTGAGGTCATAGACAAGCAGGACACAAAGCGCCACTGCTCGGTTATGACCCTGCTCACACTTTCGGTGATAATGCTGTTCTTCGGCAGCAGCCTGCTGGCGCTCACCAACAAGCAGAACTTCACCGACGAAAACAAATTCTCGCTGAAGGACTTTGCGAGCGGCAGGTATCTCGCTCACGTCGAGAAAAGCTTCAACGGCTCGGTGCCTATGCGCGACTACCTGCACAACATCGAGGAGATACTCCGCTGGTGCTACGGCTTCGGCAACAAGCTGGATCTTGTGGACATAAAGGAAAAGCTCCGCGGCGAGGATCCCTACAGCATCGAGACCTACGATAATTACGTGCCGATAAGCGAATCACGCACTTCGCAGGACGGCGTGGTGCCGGACGACACCGGCGTCACCTCCGCCACCGACGAGCCTGAAACTACCATGTCCGACGACGGCAAGAACAAAAAGCTCAGCACTATAACGCTGTCGGTGACAGAGACCACCAAGAAGGACGACAAGACTCCCGACAACGGGAACACCACTACCACCAAGAACGGCCCTCCCGGTGCGACTACCACTACCACCGTGCCTCCCGAGACAAAGCGCTCTAAAAATACCACCACCGAGCCCTCCGAGACCGAGCCTCCCGAGACTCCCACAGACACCGAGCCTTCCGAGACCGATCCTACGGATACCGAGCCCACCGACACGACTCCCACCTCCGAATCGGAGACCGAGCCGCCTGAAGACTCTGTCGCCGAATGATCCCGGCGTTTGAGTATTCCGATGACAACAAGCGCTACCACACCTACGGCTGCTACCTGAAGCACCGCTTCGGACAGCGGGTGTTCCGCGCGGCTATGGACATAGGCGCCGGCTGCCCCAACAGGTGCGGCGAGTGCGGCTCTCACGGCTGTGTATTCTGCTCCGACGGCAGGACTCCGAGAGGACGCTTCACCGGCATATCCGATAACGAGCTTGACCGGCTGTTCCGTGAGGCTGCCGTCAGGACAGGCAGCAAGGCAGAGGGCGCTCCCTTTATCGCATATCTCCAGGCAGGGTCTAACACCTTCGGGGATATCGCCGCTTTCGAGAGCGTATACCGGCGGCTGTTAAGCTATGACAATGTGGCGGGGCTGTGTATCGCAACCCGCGCCGACTGCATAGACGGGCAATACGCAGAGCTGCTCGCCGGACTGAGCCGCGAGACCTACCTCACCGTAGAGCTGGGGCTGCAAACGATATATGACGAAACGGCTCTCGCCTGCGGACGCGGACACACCCTCGGGCAGTTCATGCAGGGGTATGAGCTTCTCAGGGAGCGGGGCGTGAATTTGGGCGTACACATAATAAACGGTCTGCCCGGCGAAACTCACGATATGATGCGCGAAACGGCACGCTTTGTAGGTCAGCTCAGACCCCATTGTGTTAAGATACACGATCTGTATTTCGAGCGGGGCACCGCCATAGCAGAAATGCTCTCCCGGGGTGAGGCGGCGCCAATGGAGCTTGACGAATACGTCAGCGTCATCTGTGACCAGATAGAGCTTATGCCGCCGGAAACTGTGATAGCCCGCCTTACCGGCGACGGCGACAGAAGAAAGCTCATCGCCCCCGAATGGAGCCTGCACAAGATACTCGTCCTCAATGAGATAGACAAGGAGCTTGCGGCGCGGGACAGCTTTCAGGGAAAAATGTTTGACAGACAGGAAAACGTTTTTTAGGAAAAGCCCTTTACAATCAGATAAAAATGAGTTATAATACATATATAATACTAATCCCTAAAAGAACAGCAGACAAATCTCGGCACTGACGGCTCATCACCGATCTTTGTCTACTAACCTTTTAGGGATTAGTATAATATGCGAAAGGACGGGATAGCTATGATAAAAACAAGCAACCATCTGGGCACTATAACGATATCGAAGAGATATCTGGTCAAGCAGGTAACGCTGCTCACCGAGAGCTGCTTCGGCGTTGCGGGACTCAGGGGCGTAGAGCTCACCCAGCAGGGCAACGCGGTGTCGGTGCGCCTTAACGTGATAACCACCGGAGAGGTAAATCTTCCCGCCGTGGCGGACGCTATTTCCCACAAGGTGGCTTACGTGCTGGTAAACAAGCTGGGCGTGAGCGTCAACAAGATAGAAATATTTACCGATGATATAGTAGACTAAGGAGGAAAAGGAAAGTTGAGTAATGTTATAAGCGGCAAGCTGTTCCGCGACGCTGTTGTAAGCGCCGCAAACGTTTTGCAGAGCAAGAAAAAATCAGTAGACGAGCTTAATGTATTCCCCGTGCCGGACGGCGATACCGGTACAAATATGTCTATGACCATAGGCAACGCCGCCATGGCGCTGAAAAATCTTCCCGACGACGTTACCGCCGGCGAAGCCGCCAAGGAAACTGCCTCGGGAATGCTCAGGGGCGCAAGAGGAAACTCCGGCGTTATACTTTCGCTGATATTCCGCGGCTTCTCAAAGGCGCTCTCCGGCAAGAAGGAGATAGACACCGAGGCTCTGGTGGACTGCCTGGAGCAGGGCGTCAAGGGCGCGTACAAGTCTGTCATGAAGCCTACAGAGGGCACTATCCTCACCGTTGCCCGTGAGGCTTCCGAGAAGGCGAGAGAGCTTTCCCGCACCGTCAATGACCCCTTTGAGATCTGGACTGCCGTATGCGAACAGGCTAAGATATCTCTGGACAACACACCCAACCTGCTGCCCCAGCTGAAAAAAGCGGGCGTTGTGGACGCCGGCGGCATGGGTCTGTATGTTGTCTGGTGCGAAATGGACAGAGTGTTCAAGGGCGGCGAGCCTGCTGAGTTCGTCAAGGCTGAGGGCGCTTCCGCTCCCGTTACCGTTGACTCCTTCTCCGACGTGGTGGGCAAGTACGACGCGGAGATACACTTTACCTACTGCACCGAAATGATAATCACCAAGCACGAGGGCTGCGACAGCTCCGACGCGCTGAGGGCTTACCTTGAGACTATCGGCGACTGCGTAGTTGTGGTGGAGGACGATGATATCATCAAGTTCCACGTACACACCAACGATCCCGGTCTTGCCATGCAGAAGGCTCTGGAGTTCGGCTACATAAACCTGCCGAAGATCGAGAACATGAAGCTCCAGCACCAGAACCGCAAGAAGGACGCCGAGCAGGGCTACACCCCCGCCAAGCCGGAAAAGAAGTACGGCTTTGTGGCGGTAGCGGCAGGCAGCGGTATCGAGGATATGTTCAAGGATATCGGCGTTGACTGCATAGTCCGCGGCGGTCAGACCATGAACCCCTCTACCGATGACATTCTCAAGGCTATACAGAGCTGCCCCGCCGAGACGGTGTTCGTGCTGCCCAACAACAAGAACATAATCATGGCTGCCGAGCAGGCTATGAAGCTTGCCGACAGAAAGGTGTGCGTGCTCCAGACTAGGTCTATCCCCCAAGGCATGAGCGCCATGCTCGCCTTTGACCCCGACGCTGATTTCGCCGACAACCGCACCAACATGACCGAGGCATTCGAGAGAGTATCCACCGGTCAGGTGACCTTCGCGGCACGCGACAGCGACTTTGAGGGTCACGCTATAAAGCGCGGCGAGATACTCTGCATGGAAAACGGCAAGCTCGTATTTACCGAGCGTGACCTTTCCAAGGGCGCATACAAACTCACCAAGCGTCTGATCCACGGGGATACTTCCTTTGTTACGATAATCTACGGCGCCGACGTCACCGACGACGCGGCAGAGGCTCTGCACCAGCGCCTTTCCGCCAAGTTCTCAAACCTCGACTTCAATCTTATCAGAGGCGGTCAGCCGGTATACTACTACATCATCTCAGCAGAATAATAATATGCTCCGCCGTGCGACAGTGTGCGGTGGAGCTTTTTATAAACGGAGCTAAAAAATGAAAAATACAAAAACCAATAAAGCCCCCTCGTTCGGGAAGCTGTTTACATTCAAACTTATAAAGACGATGCTCGTGACCGCTCTGATCTGGGGAGCGCTTATTCTTGCAGTGTGGCAGTTTTTGCGTGCCACCGCCTTTGGGTACTGCAGCACGCAGGATGTCCTGTGGGATCTTGACAGTATCTATTTCAACATCATAGACATCGAGATCCCCGAGGGAGCGAAGGATATTGAGCACAAGACTCAGCGTATCGAGGATATCGCGGCGTCTATCAGCAGCAGCAAGCCTGTCTCCGACGATGTCCCAACCCCATACGGCAGTGACCTGCCCGCCGATGTACGCTTTGCCTGTGCCGTTTACAACGCCGAAACGGGCGATCCCGTTTACAGCCCCGATACGGAAGGCTTTACCGAAGAAGAGATCAGAATACTGAATTACGTAGCCCACGAACCCTCGCTGTGGTTCTCTAGATCTATTCAGACCACCACCCTGATAGATGAGGTCTGGGAAAAGAAAGGCGGCAGATTCAGCGCCTCGCACGTCCGCTTTGGCTTTATCAGATATGATGATGACACTCTTTACGCCGTCAAGATGATCTACACGATAGATTACACGGGGCTGTTCGGAAAGATCACGGCGATCTTTGCGGCTGTGTCCGGCGCTTTCGCCGTTATCATAGCGCTGATCTCGGCAGCCATAGCAAAGAAAAAGACCGCCGCTCTTTTCAGCGGCAGCAAGACCGGATCCGGTGACCCTGTCGCAGAGATAAGGAAAAGCTCGGAAGCCCCGCTGAATGTGATACTCGGCACGGCAGAGAGTATGCGTATGGCGGGCGACGATCGTGCCGATAATATAATAAAGAACGCCAACCTTTTAAAAGATCTGATAACGAGAACGGAAAACAGCAATGAATAAAACAAGACCCACAACCGCAGACCGCCGCGCCGGCGTGCTCACATCAAAGACCTACCTCTACCTCACCGAGTTTTTCGCCGGCATGAGCGTCATGGCGGTGGAGCTGGGGGCAAGCCGGCTGCTCGCACCCTACTTCTCCTCGTCGCAGATAGTCTGGACTATAATCATCGGCACTATCATGATAGCTATGGCGCTGGGGAATATCTTCGGCGGGCGCTGGGCGGACAAGGATCCCGATCCCGACAGGCTCTACGCACGGCTTCTGGTAGCCGCAGTCTGGACAGCGGCTATACCCGTTGTCGGCAAGCTCATGATAATACTGGTGACGGCGCTTCTTGTCTACACCGTAAGCACCGGATTTCTTGTCTGGGCGGCATTTTTGTCATGTATGCTGGTGTTCGTGTTTCCCTGCTTTCTGCTGGGAACGGTGACGCCCTCGCTGGTAAAGTACACGGTAAACAGCCTTGACAACAGCGGAAGCACGGTAGGCAGGCTGAACGCCTTCAACACCATAGGCTCGATAATCGGAACCTTTGTGCCCACCTTCCTGTCGATACCCGCCTTCGGCACGGCAGTCACCTTCCTGATATTCTCGGGGATACTGCTGATACTGGGGCTGACCTACTTTATCTCCTGCCGCCGCCGGACGGTGAGGTGTATCGTCTGCACGGTGCTGTTTATCGGCTGCTGTCTGGGCGGAAACGTCCTGGGCTTCGCCTTCTGGGAGAAGGATCTCACCTTCGAGGGCGAGAGCGTCTACAACTATCTCCAGGTGAAGGACAACGACTACTGCACAGTGCTTTCCACAAACGTTCTGTTCGGCGTGCAGTCGGTGACGATAAAGGACGGCTCGCTCACCGGTATGTACTACGACTACGCCCTCGCCGCGCCAATGATGACGGAGCACGAAGCCGGTGCGGACTGCGATATACTGGTGCTGGGAATGGGTACCGGCACCTATGCTTCACAGTGCAGCAGGTACCTTGAAAACTGCACCGCGGAGGGTGTGGAGATAGACGACAAGATAACCGATCTCGCCCACGAATACTTCGGGCTGGACGGGGATATCAAGGTCACCACCTACGACGGCAGGGCGTATCTGGGCGCTCTGGGAAGGGAACACGAGCCGGGCAGCGCCGGCGCCGGGAAGTTCGACGTCATAATGGTGGACGCCTACCAGGACATCACCATACCCTTCCAGATGTCCTCGAGGGAGTTTTTCGGGCAGGTAAAGAGCTGTCTCAAGCCCGGCGGGGTCATGGTAGTGAACATGAATATGCGTTCTGACCGTGACGGCGGCATAAACGATCGACTCACCGCCACGATAAAGAGCGTTTTCCCGGAGGTGACAGCGGTGGACGTTGACGGCTCCACCAACAGGGAGCTTTTCGCCGCGGAGTCGGGAGACCTTTCAGCGCGTCTGGACGCCAATATCCCGCTGATACGCGATCAGGAGCTTCAGACCATGATGTGCCGGGTAAGGGACGGGCTGATGCAGGACGACAGGGACTATCCCGAGAGCTGGGTACTGACCGATGACCGCGCCCCGGTGGAGCTGCTGGGAATGCAGGTGATAGACGATCTGATAGCCGAGGAGCTGAAGTACTACAAGCAGGTGCTCAAAGAAGAAGGCGTAAAGGGACTTATGGAATAAACAGCGGGTGCAGCCGCGCGAGGCTGCCGAGGTTGGGAAAACGCCCCTGCGGGGCTTATTTCCAGGCGAGGAGCCCCTTGCAAGGGTTTGGGGACAGAGTCCCCAATTGCCCCGCGAGGGGCAACTAAGTCGCGGACG